>JAFUZD010000073.1 GCA_017476785.1 Prevotella sp.
CTCGTCGTCAAAGATGACCATTCCTACGGGCTGGGTCTCGCCCGTAGGGTCATCGTCGGCTGCCTCCTCGCATTGCTTGATATATTGCTTTATCTCTTCGAGCTTTCCTTTGCCCACATACGTCGTCTGACTGGGGCCGCCTACTTTCTGCGTAAAGCGCTTGACGGTGACGGCGCCTTCCGTATCGGCCAGAAACTCCAGCTCGTCCAGATATTCCTTCGTCTTAGCCTCATCCTGCTCCTGCGTTATCAGTCCCACAAGAACGGCGGTTTCGGCCTTCACTTCGGAAATCACAAATTCCTTCATTCGCTACATTATATATTATCGGGCAAAGGTACGATAAAAATCCGAAATAGCACGACAAATTGCAAAAAAATGGCATCCATATTCGTATTTTTCCATATTTTGCACTATCTTTGCTGCCAGATTTTTATACAACCTAACATTTTGCAACTATGAGAGTTATTATTGAATCTGATTATCAGAAAATGTCGCAGTGGGCTGCCGAGCACGTCATTGAGCGCATCAATGCCTTCCAGCCCACTAAGGAGAAGCCCTTCGTGCTGGGACTGCCCACCGGCTCGTCGCCCGAGGGTATGTATGCCGCACTGGTGAAAGCCAATAAGGAGGGCCGCGTGTCGTTCAAGAACGTGCTGACGTTCAATATGGACGAGTACGTAGGACTGCCCGAGGAGCACCCCGAGAGCTACCACTCTTTTATGGCACGCAACCTGTTCGACCATATCGACTGCCCCAAAGAGAACATCCATATCCTCAACGGCAACGCGCCCGACCTTGCTGCCGAGTGCGCCCACTATGAGGAAATGATCCGCGAGGCCGGCGGTATCGACCTCTTCATCGGCGGTATCGGCCCCGACGGCCACATCGCTTTCAACGAGCCCTACTCCAGCCTGAGCAGCCGCACGCGTGTGAAGACGCTGACCACCGACACCATCATTGCCAACTCGCGCTTCTTCGAGAACGACGTGAACAAAGTGCCCAAGCTGGCACTCACCGTGGGTGTAGGCACCGTGATGGATGCCCGCGAGGTGATGATTCTGGTCAACGGCCACCACAAGGCCCGTGCCCTGAAGGCAGCCATCGAGGGAGCCGTGACGCACGAGTGGACCATCTCGGCCCTGCAGACCCACCAGCACGGCATCATCGTGGCCGACGAGCCGGCTACCGACGAGCTGAAAGTGGCCACTTACAAGTATTTCAAGGATATCGAGAAGGACAACCTGCTTTAAGAATCCCCTAAAAAGCAAGAACGCTTCCAGCCATTCGCTGGAAGCGTTTTGCATTTCCAATGGGCCGTCCGATGACCGGCCACGGAGAATTCTCGCGAGAATTTTCGGAATTTTCGCGAGAATTTCCAAAATTCTCGCGAGAATTCTTTCCCAAGTATCAGCCGCCGCCCTGAAGAGGAGGGACCGCCACACCGTTGCGGAGGCTCCGCCCCACGACACAGGCAGCCGAACGCCGACCGAGTGAGAACGGTGCCACCCGGCAAGCACGGATACACTCTTTTCGTTCATTAATGCACCGTTATTCAAGAAATTATCATTATCTTTGCACTCAGATGTACAACCAACAACTTATTATCACCCAATTATGAATCTGAATCTAAGTTCACAAATCGTCCTTAACAAGATTCCTCAGGAATACTACCACCCACGGAATGCCATCGAACGCTCGGAAATCACCCGCTATGAAAAGATGGAGACCGACATCTTTGCCCGCGCCGAAGAGGGGGCAGCCAGCATTGCCGACCACATTGAGCAGGCCATCCGCCAGCGACAGCGCGAACAGCAGTCCTGCGTGCTCGCACTGGGCACGGGACTCTCGCTCACGCCGGTCTACACCGAACTGGTGCGCCGCCACCGCGAAGAGGGGCTGAGCTTCAGCAACGTCGTGGTGTTCAACGCCTACGAGTATTTCCCCCTGCAGCCCGGCACGCAGCAGAGCAGTCTGGCCCAGCTGCGCCACCGTCTGCTCGACCACGTCGACATAGCCCCCGACCGCATTTTCTCACCCGACGGCACCATCCCGCAGGACAGCATACAGGAGCACTGCCGGCAATACGAGCAACGCATCAGCGACTGCGGCGGCATCGACATCGCCCTGCTGGGCATCGGCCGTATGGGCAACATTGCAGCCAACGAGCCCGGCTCCACGCAGACTTCAGCCTCGCGCATCATCCTCACCGGTGCGACGGCACGCGAGGAGATGACGCTCAGCTTCGGCAGCAGCGAGCCCGTGCCGCCCTGCACCGTCACGATGGGCGTGGGCACGATACTGGCAGCACGCACCATCTTCCTGACGGCGTGGGGCGAAGAGAAGGCCGACATCATCAGACAGACGGTGGAAGGACCCATCAGCGACAACGTACCGGCCACTTATCTGCAGACGCACAACAACGCCCACGTGGTGGTAGACATTGCCGCGGCCGCCCGACTGACGCGCATCGTCCACCCGTGGCTGGTCTCGTCGTGCCGCTGGACAGACAAGCTGGTGCGCTCGGCCGTGGTATGGCTCTGCCAACAGACGGGCAAACCCATCCTCAAGCTGACCAACAAAGACTACAACGACAACGGGCTGTCGGAGCTGCTGGCGCGCTACGGCTCGGCCTACAATGCCAACATCAAGATATTCAACGACTTGCAACATACCATCACGGGATGGCCGGGCGGCAAGCCCGATGCCGACGACACCTACCGGCCAGAGCGTGCCAAGCCCTTCCCAAAGCGTATCGTCGTATTCTCGCCCCACCCCGACGACGACGTCATCTCGATGGGTGGCACGCTGCGCAAGCTGGTGCAGCAGGGACACGACGTGCACGTGGCCTATGAGACCAGCGGCAACATTGCCGTGGGCGACGAGGAGGTGACGCGGTTTATGCACTTCATCAACGGATTCAACCAGCTCTTCGGCCACGAAGCCGACGAGACCATCAGGGACAAATACCGGGAAATCAAGCAGTTCTTGCAAACGAAGAAGGAGGGCGACCGCGACTCGCGCGACATCCTGACCATCAAAGGCTTGATACGGCGGGGCGAGGCGCGCACAGCCTGCGCCTACAACCACATCCCGACAGACCACGTCCACTTCCTCGACTTGCCGTTCTACGAGAGCGGCACCATAGAGAAACTGCCGATGGCTGAGCGCGACGTGGCCATCGTAGGTCGCCTGCTCAATGCCATACAACCGCACCAGATCTATGTAGCCGGCGATCTGGCCGACCCGCACGGCACGCACCGCAAGTGTACCGACGCCGTGCTGGCTGCCATCGACGAAGCCCGGTCAGCCGGTGCCCGCTGGCTGGACGACTGCCGCATCTGGATGTACCGCGGTGCGTGGGCTGAGTGGGAAATCGAGAACATCGAGATGTGCGTGCCGATGAGTCCCGAGGAACTGCGCGCCAAGCGCTACTCCATCCTGAAACACCAAAGCCAGATGGACAGTGCGCCGTTCCTCGGTAAGGACGACCGTCTCTTCTGGCAGCGCGCCGAAGACCGCAACCACGCCACGGCCGAGCTCTACGACCAGCTGGGACTGGCCTGCTACGAGGCGATGGAAGCCTTTGTGGAGTACAAGCCCATATAGATACCAACAGATACTAACCATCATCACAGAACAATGAAACGAACTTTATTGCTACTACTCACTGCCGTCGTCTCCGTGCTCACTGCCAGCGCCACGACGGTCATCCCCTCGCCCGACGGACGGACACAGGTCACCGTCGACGTCACCGACGGCCACGTCTTCTATTCCATCGCGCTGGACGGGGTGCAGATGCTCTGCCCCTCTGCCCTCGGACTGCGAACCAATATCGGTGACTTCAGCGCAGGACTGAAGCTGATGGGGGTGGAGAGCAAAGACATTGAGAAGCACTACGAGATGGCTCAGACCAAAGCGTCGCACGCCGACTTCACAGCACGCCAGACGACGCTGACGTTCGAGAATGCCAAGCACCACCGGATGAGCATCGAATTCACGGTGGCCAACGGCGACGTGGCTTTCCGCTATCTGCTGCACCGGCAGGAAAACGACAATCCTAAGAGTGCCGTCGTCTACGCCGAAGCCAGCAGCTTCCGCCTTCCCAGCGAGGCCACGGCCTTCGTCTCACCGCAGGCCACCCCGATGATTGGCTGGGAGCGCACCAAGCCCAGCTACGAGGAAGTGTACTCGGCGGATGCGCCGCTGACGGCTACGTCGCAGTACGGACAGGGCTACGTCTTCCCTGCCCTGTTCCGCATCGGCGACCACGGCTGGATGCTCATCAGCGAGACGGGTGTGGGCAGCAACTACTGCGGTGCCCATCTGAACGACTACGACCCCGCCCGTGGCTATACCATCGCCTATCCGCAGCAGGGCGAGAACAACGGCATCGGCTCTGCCAGTGCCGGCATCCCTGTTCCCGGCTACACGCCCTACCGCACCATTACGCTCGACCGCACGCCGAAGCACATCGTGGAGACCACCATCGCCTACGACCTCGTAGAGCCGCTCTATGCCCCCTCGCAGCCTTTCAAGCCGGGCCGCTACACGTGGAGCTGGCTCATCTGGCAGGACGAGAGCATCAACTATGCCGACCAAGTGAAGTTCGTAGACACGGCAGCCGCGATGGGATTTGAATACTGCTTGGTGGACAACTGGTGGGACCAGCGCATCGGACGCGACAGCATTGCCCTGCTCAGCCAGTATGCACAACGGCAGGGCGTGAAGCTGATGCTCTGGTACAACTCCAACGGTTATGAGAACGATGCGCCGCAGACACCGCGGCAACGGATGAATACGGCCATTGCCCGCGACGAGGAGATGCGCTGGATGCAAAGCATCGGCATTGCCGGCATCAAAGTGGACTTCTTCGGCGGTGACAAACAGCAGACGATGGCACTCTATGAAGACATTCTGGCCGACGCCAACCGCTACGGGCTGCAAGTCATCTTCCACGGCTGCACCCTGCCGCGCGGCTGGGAACGGATGTATCCCAACTACGTGGCCAGCGAGGCGGTGCTGGCTTCGGAGAATGTGTTCTTCACCGAGGAGCACGCCCGCCGGCAACCCTTCGACCTGACACTGCACCCCTTCTGCCGCAACGCCACGGCCTCTATGGACTGGGGCGGCATCATCCTGAACAAGCGGATGAGCCCTGACAACCGAAGCCGCCACGCCCGCCAGACGACCGACATCTTTGAGCTGGCATCGGGTATCACGATGCAGACGGCTGTACAGTGCGTGGCCATCCAGCCCAACAACCTCGAAGAACTGCCCGACTTTGAGCTCAACTTCCTGAAGAAATTGCCCACAACGTGGGACGAGACGGTCTTTATCGATGGCTATCCCGGACGCTACGTCATACTGGCCCGACGCACAGGCAGCCAATGGTACGTGGCTGGACTGAACGCCGAGGCGAAAGCCAAGACGCTGACGCTGTCGCTGCCACAGCTGGCCGGGAAGCCAGTGGCTTACTATTACGACGATGCCAAACGGGGACCGCAGCTGAAGAACGCGTCAGTCGGCACCGACGGACGCATCAAAGTAACCATCCAGCCCAACGGCGGCATCCTTTTGACTTATTAGGAATTAGGAATTTGGAATTGAGAATCGTTCTTGATTGAGAATTGAAAATGGAGAATGGAGAATTATGATTTGCTGAATTGAGAATTGAGAATTGCAGAATGGAGAATTATGATTACCTCAAGCGTATGAGCAAATCATAATTCTCCATTCCTAATTCTCAATTCTCAACTCGAGAAGTTCTCAATTCGAGAAGTTCTCAACTGATGATTTCGTTTCCCGTATAAAGCTGGAAATAGCGACCGCGCTTTTGGAGCAGTTCGTCGTGCGTTCCCTGCTCAATGATGCGACCGTGGTCCAAGACGATAATCTGGTCGGCATTACGCACGGTCGACAACCGGTGGGCAATGACGAATGTGGTGCGACCCTGCATCAGCGTGTCCATACCGCGCTGCACCAACTGCTCGGTGCGCGTATCGATAGACGATGTGGCCTCATCGAGCACCAGCACGGGCGGATTGGCCACGGCTGCACGGGCGATGGCCAGCAACTGGCGCTCGCCCTGACTGAGATTGCCACCATCGGCATTGAGCACCGTCTGGTAGCCACGCCCCAGTCGACGTATAAAGTCGTCAGCTCCCACAAGCCGCGCTGCCTGCACGCACTCCTCGTCCGTTGCATCCAGCTTGCCGTAGCGGATATTGTCGAGCACGGTGCCGGTAAAGAGATGCGTCTCTTGCAGCACGATGCCCATTGAGCGGCGCAGGCTGTCCTTACGGATGTCGGTTACGGGGATGCCGTCGTAGAGTATCTTGCCGGCCTGTATCTCATAGAAGCGGTTAATCAGATTGATAATTGTGGTCTTGCCCGCCCCCGTGCCGCCCACAAAGGCAATCTTCTGGCCGGGATTGGTGTTGATATCAATGTCGAAGAGCACCTGCTTCTCCGGCGTATAGCCGAAATCCACGTCGCTGAAGTCCACATCGCCCTGCGGGTTCTCCAGCTCCACCGTTCCCTCGTCAATCTCGGGTTCGGCATCCATCAGGGCGAAGACGCGCTCGGCACCGACCGAGGCATTGAGCACGCTGTTGATTTGCTGGCTGACGCTGCTCACCGGTTGCGTGAAGCTCTTGTTCAGCTGCAAGAAGGCCACCACCGTTCCAAGACTCATCGTGAAGTAGGCACTGTCGGCCAGTGCCAGCGAGGCACCCACCACGGCGATGAGCACGTAGCCCAGATTGCCGAGGTTGCCGTTGACCGGCATCACGATATTGGCTATCTTATTGGCATTGTAGGCACTGCTGCGCAGCTGCTCGTTGATGTCTTCAAACTCAGCAATGGCCTGACGTTCGTGGCAGAACACCTTCACCACCTTCTGCCCCGTCATCATCTCTTCAATAAACCCGTTGACCCGCGCCAAGCTCTGCTGCTGCGCCCTGAAGTATCCACGCGACCGCTTGCCCAGCTGGGCTGTGGTCAGCATCATCACGATGGCCATCAGGATGCTGACACCCGTCAGGGGAACGCTGAGCACCAGCATCGAGGCAAACGTAATGGAGATAGTGATGACGGAATTGAACACCTGTGCCAGACTGGTGCTGATGACCTGACGCAGCGAGTCGACGTCGTTGGTATAGACCGACATCAGGTCGCCGTTGCTGTGAGCATCGAAATAGCCTACCGGCAGATGCTGCATCTGCTCGAACAGCCGCTTGCGCAGACGGAGCATCGTGCCCTGACTGACGCTAATCATCAGGCGGTTGTAGGTGAACGAGCAGACCACGCCAAAGAACAGAATCAGCCCCAGCTTAAACAACACTTGCGCCAGTGAGGCGTATTCGGGCCGGTCGGCCTGCGTCAGCGGCACGATGTAGTCGTCAATGAGCGTACGCGTGAAAAGCGACGAGGCCAGCGTGGTGAACGACGTGATGACGATGCAGACCAGCACCGTGGCGATATAGTATTTATAGCGAGCCAGCACATACTTGGTCAGTCGCCATAGGACGGCACGCTTGTTGCTGTCGACAGACTGGAAACCAATCTGGCCGTTACGGCCGCCGCGCGGCCCGCCGAAGTTCATCTGTCTCATTGCTCACCTCCTTTCTTGTCGAAGTCACCGCGGTTCTCGCTCTGAATCTGATAAATCTCCTGATAGAGGGCATTGGTGCGCAGCAGATTCTCGTGCGTGTCGAACCCAGTGACAACGCCATTGTCCATCACGACGATGCGGTCGCAATCCTGTATGCTCTGAATACGCTGGGCGATGATGAGCTTGGTCATTGACGGCAGCTCTTCGCGGAAAGCGCGACGGATACGGGCATCGGTGGCCGTGTCGCAGGCCGAAGTAGAATCGTCGAGCACCAGCACCTGCGGACGTTTCAGCAGGGCGCGTGCGATGCACAGCCGCTGGCGCTGACCGCCTGAGACGTTGGTGCCGCCCTGTTCGATATGCGTTTCATAGCCGTCGGGCATCGCATCGATAAACTCATCGGCCTGAGCCAGTGCGCAGGCCTTCCGACATTCCTCGAGGGTAGCATCGGGCTTGCCCCAGCGCAGGTTGTCGAGAATGGAGCCCGAGAAGAGCACGTTTTGCTGCAGCACCACGCTGACAGCCGTGCGCAGCGTCTCCAAGTCGTATTCCTTCACATTGCGGCCACCCACCAGCACGTCGCCCTGCGATGTGTCGTAAAGCCGGCTAATCAGGCTGACGAGCGTAGACTTGCCCGAACCCGTTCCACCGATAATGCCGACGGTCTCGCCGCTCTCAATGCGGAACGACACGTTGTAGAGGGCCGAGCGTTTGGAGGTGCGTGTGCCCTCAGACTGCGCCTCGCCCTTCTGCTTATAGTCGAAGCGCACGCCGCGGAACTCTATGCTACCGTCGGGCACGGCAAACAACGGGTTGGCCGGATTGACGATGTCGGGTTCTTCCTCTATAATCTCAGCCACACGCTGGCCGCTGGCCGCACTCTGGGTGAGCATCACGAAGATCATTGACAACATCATCAGCGACATCAGGATGCTCATCACGTAGGTGAAGAGCGACGTCAGCTCACCCGTGGTCAGCGTGCCGCCCACAATATAGTGGGCACCGAACCACGACAAGGCGATGATGCAGCCATAGACCACCATATTCATAATAGGATGGTTCCACGTCATCAGCCGCTCGGCCCGCACGTAGAGCCGATAGAGGCCCTCGGCGGCACGGTCGAACTTGGACCGTTCGTAGTCCTCGCGCACGAAAGCCTTCACCACACGGATAGCGGCAATGTTCTCCTGTACGCTCTGGTTTAGCTGGTCGTACTGCTGGAACACCCGTGCAAAGAGCACCGACACGCGGCTGATAATCTGCCAAAGGGCGACGGCGAGGATGAACATTGCAATGAGAAAGATGAGGCTGAGGCGCGCATCAATGAGCAGGCACATCACGATGGAGAGCACCAACCGGAACGGGGCGCGCACCGTGACGCGCAGAATCTGCTGATAGGCATTCTGCAGATTGTTCACGTCGGTGGTCATACGCGTCACCAGACCGGCGGCGGAATACTTGTCAATGTCGCTGAAGGCAAAGCGCTGGATGTTGCGATACATTGCAGCCCGCAGATTGGCTGCAAACCCCGAGGCGGCATAAGCCACGGAACGACCGGCGGCAATGCCGAAAGCCAAGCTGAGACAGGCCATCAGCAACATCAGTGCGCCATAGAGATAGACGTTTTGGATGTTGCCCGCATTGATACCTCGGTCAATGAGCGAGGCGGTGACATAGGGTATCAGCACGTCCATCACCACCTCCATTGCCGTCAGTATAGGTGTCAGCAGCGATGCTTTCCAATAGGTTCCGATTTGTCGATAGAGTGTCTTAAGCATTTAGTTATGTATTGATTGAAGTCTGTTTCTTGTGGCGATTGCCCGCTCTGGGCTGGCCGGTCTCCCTGTCAGCGAGTGCGGCCGGTGCCCCTACTTACGACTGGGGAGCGTCGGGCAGGGTGAGCACAAAGCGGTTTCCACCCTCAAAAGAGGTGTCGAGACTCAGCGTCCCGCCCAATTCGACGGCCAGCTGACGGGCAAGCGTGAGGCCGAGGCCAAGACCGGGACGGAACTGGTCGAGCTTGACAAAGCGCTCGAAGATGTGCTCGGTCTCTTCGGCAGGGATGCGGGTACCGGTATCTTCCACGGCAAGCGACACCTGCCGACGGGGCTTGTCGGCCGTGATATGCAGGCTGACACTGCCTGCCGAGGTAAACTTGGCCGCATTGTCGACCAGTGCCAGCAGGATGTGGCGCAGATGGTCGGCATCCGAGAGGATGGTATAGTCGTCGTCCACCTCGGTCAGCAGGCAGAAGTCGAGCGGCGAACTACCCGCAGTGCGCACAGTCTGAAGCACCTCGTTGCACAGTGCGGCCAGCGGCACCGAGGCCTGCTTGGGCCGATGTCGCTCGGCATCCTGCGTCGAGAGTGCCAGCACCTCGTCTACCAGACGGGTGATGAGCAGCGTGTTCTCCTGCACCTGCTGGGCTATGTGCGCCCGTTCGCTGTCGGGCAGCTGGATGCCGGGATTCGCTATCACCTGCGTGAATCCACTGATGATGTTGAGCGGCGTGCGCAGCTCGTGACTCATATTGCGAATGAAAGCCGACTTCATCCGGTCGCTCTCCAGCGCGTGCTCGTTGGCAATGAGCAGGGCCTGATTCTTGGCCTGCAGCTGACGGGTGAAGCGGCGGCGGCTCAGCACGATGTAGACCAGTGCGACGACCGACATCAGTGCTGCCGCAGCAATGCACATCAGGGCGATGATGCGGTGGCGCGCCGCCCGCTGCTCGGCATAGGCCAGCTCCAGTTCATTGGAGATGCCCTGCAGGTTGTCGGTCAAGATGACGCTGTTCAGCGAGTCGCTGGCGGCCATCTCGCGCTTCATCACCTCGTAGGCACGGCGGTCATCGCCAAAATATTCGTAGACACTGCGCAGGTATTCGTAGCGGTCGAGGATGCTGGTCAGTGCTTCGGCGGCACGGACGGCTCCCTCGCGGTCATTGTTGTAAGCCAGCCAATAGATGTCGAGAAACTTGCCGTAGGTAGACGAGATTCCCTGCGCATCCAGCCCTTTATAGGCCCGATAGCTCTCCGTGAAACCCTCCATATCGCGCAGGCGGAACTGCTGGATGCCCCGGAAGGCATAGGCATCACAGCGATAGTCGTCGCTGGAGGCCTGAGCAATGGCCAGCTCGGCCCACCGCACGGCCTCAGCCGGATGCCTTTCCAGCTCGACAAAGGCCAAATCCATATAGACCGGTGCCAGCGCGTCGGTCTTACCCTGCTGCTTCATCGCCTCAATGGTCTCGAGGAAGCAACGGCGCGCGCCCTCTATATTGCTGCAGTCGGCATAGATGAGTCCCAGCATATTCGTGGCCAGATAGTAGAGGCTGTCGCAGTTTTCCTGCCGCATCTCGCGCGACATTCCCAGTGCCAGCTTGTAGGCCTGAAAGATATTGGAGGCGTTTAGCTCGTAGATAATCTCGTTGGAGCAGGCCGAATAATAGGCATAATAGTCGCTGCACGCCCGCGCTTCTTGCTTGCAGGCATCGCAGGCAGCACGGAACTCGTCGGCCGTTCCGCGGTCAAAGTAATAGTACATTGAGTCGCGCAACAGGGCCAGCCGGCTGGTGTCGGCGGCACTCGCAGTACCAAAAGCTATAATAAAAAGGAGCAGAAGCGGCAGACGCCGCAACTGGCTAAGGTTAGGATGGGTCATTCAGTCTCGGTTCTATTTGCCGGCAAAGATACAAATATTTCTTCAGACACGCCGCTTAATTACTGATTTATTCGTATCTTTGCCGACGTTTTCAACACATTTATATTATTTTATGTTTAAACCAGTATCATTCAAACGCGATGTCATTGTGTTCAAGCAGTTCAGCCGTAAGGGCTATGCACTGTTTGCCGTGCTCGGACGCGTAGTGCTGATCGGAACGCTGAGTGTGGCCACGCTCTCCAATGCTAAGGCCTCGAGCATCAGCGTCAGCCCGATTCAGAACGACTCGGCCACGCAGCGCCACAGCAAGGACATCCTGCTCGACGAGGTGAGCATCACCGGAGCGCGAGCGCCGCTGACTGCACGGCAGTCGGCACGAATCGTTACTGTCATCACACGCGAGGATATACAGCGTGTGGCGGCAGCCAGTGTCAACGACCTATTAAAGCAAACCACGGGCGTGGATGTCCGTCAGCGCGGTGGTTTCGGAGTTCAGACGGACATCAGCATCAACGGTGGAACGTTCGACCAGATTACCATTCTGTTGAATGGCGTAAACATCTCAAACCCGCAAACCGGTCACAACGCCGCCGACTTCCCCGTCAGCCTGCAAGACATTGAGCGCATCGAGATTCTCGAAGGCGCCTCGGCCCGCATCTTCGGGTCGTCGGCCTTCAGCGGTGCCATCAACATCGTCACGCGTGCCGACAGTGAGTCCAACGTGCGTGTCAGTGCCGAAGGGGGCTCGTTCGGAACCTTCGGTGGCAGCGCAGCCGTCAGCCACGCCCTGCAGCAGAGCAGCTACCGGCTACACAACCAGCTGAGCGGAGGCTATCTGCAGACCGACGGAGGGACTGACAACAGCGACTTCAAGAAGCGCCGCGGATTCTATCAGGGTGACTATACCAACCGGCTGATGCACTTGCAATGGCAGGCTGGCATCACGTCGCAGGACTACGGTGCCAACACCTTCTATTCAGCGGCCTACCCCAACCAATACGAAGAGACGCGCCGCTACATCGCTTCCGTCAATGCACAGTTTGTGCTGATGGACTCGAGACTCATCATACAGCCTACACTCTACTGGAACCGCTCGACCGACCACTACCAACTGATACGCGGCGAGGTGGGAGCCAGCAACGGCGAGAACTACCACCGGATGGACGTCTACGGCGGGGCCATCAACGCACACCTCACGTGGGCACTGGGAAAGACGTCTGTCGGTGCCGACATACGCCGCGAGCACATTCTCAGCACGGCTTACGGCGAAGTGCTGCCCGAAAGCCAATGGAAGCAGGCGTGGGACAGCGAACGCGTCTACGACAAAGAGGGAAGGCGCACCAATACCAGCCTCTTCATTGAGCACAACGTGCTGCTGGACCGCGTCACCATCTCGGCCGGACTGCTGGCCAACAAGAACACGGGGCTCGACGGCGACTTCCGTTTCTATCCGGGCGTGGACGTTTCCTACCGACCCACGGAGCACTGGAAGCTCTTCGCCTCGTTCAACAAAGCACTGCGCGTGCCTACCTACACCGACCTATATACCAGTAACCGCGCACAACGCGGCGACACGAACCTGAAGCCCGAACGAAACACGACCTACAAGCTGGGTGCCCAATACGGTGGGAGGCTGCTGACGCTCAACGCGCAGTTCTTCTATAGCCGCGGGCGCAATATGATTGACTGGGTCTACGAGACCGAGACTGCCACACAATACCACGCGCTGAACATCGGCGAGCTGGACAACATTGGCGTCTCGGCCGATGCGAAGTTCGACCTCAAGCCACTCCACACGCCGCTGACGGCCTTTGCCATCGGCTACGCCTATATCCACCAGACGCACGAGACGGAACACCAGATATTCAAGTCGCTCTATGCACTGGAGTACCTGCGCCACAAGCTGACGGCCCGACTGGACCACCACATCGTCTCGCATCTCTCGGCCACGTGGCAGCTGCGCTGGCAGGAACGGATGAACGGCTACCATCCTTACTGGAAGCTGGACGCCAAACTGCAATGGACGGCCCCCTCCTACTCGCTCTACGTACAGGCCGACAACCTGACGGCCCACCGCTATTACGACATCGGAGGCGTGCGCCAGCCCGGCCTCTGGCTGATGGCGGGCGGCAGCATACGACTGAAATTATAAACAAAAAGGGGATGTGACACATCCCCTTTTTTGATACCCAATTATTTCTTCAATCTGAACGAATTCTCTATGCTATTCATCTCTTCGCGGAAGGGTTTGTCAACCTTCAGGCGCTGCTCAATGGTAGCACAGCTATGGATTACGGTAGAGTGGTCGCGCTTGCCAATGAGTTGTCCGATGCGCGACGAGGGCATCTTGGTGTGCTTCTGAGCCAGATACATTGCAATCTGACGAGGCAACACGAAGTCGCGCTTGCGCGAACGGCTGAACACGCTCTGCTGCGAAACGTTGTAATGGTCGCACACCTTCTCCACGATGTCCTCGATAGTCAGCGGATGGTTGTCTATCTTCACGGCACGCTTCAGGATGCGCTCTGCCAACCGCATATCGATATTGCTGTTGTAGACAACGCTGTAAGCCAGCAGCGAGTTGATGACACCCTCAAGATCGCGCACGCTCCCGTTGGCCGTCTCGGCGATGTAGCGGATGACATCGGCCGGTATCTTCAAGCCGTCACGGTGGCACTTGGAGTTCAGGATGTCAATGCAGAGCTGCACGTTGGGCTTCTCCAACTCGGCAATCAGTCCGCAAGAGAAGCGCGTCAAGAGGCGGTCTTTCATTCCCTGCAAGTCTACCGGCGGGCGGTCGGAGGCAAGGATAATCTGCTTACCGTTACGGAACAGGTGATTGAAGATATGGAAAAAAGTGTCCAATGTCTTCGTGGCCGTAGCCCACTCTTGTATGTCGTCCACAATCAGCACATCAATGGTCTGATAGAACTGAATGAAGTCGTTGGTCGTGTTCTGTCGAACCGCATCGGTAAACTGCACCTGAAACAGGCGGGCGGACACATAGAGCACCCGCTTCTGGGGATACATCTCCTTACAGCGCACGCCGATGGCGTTAATCAGATGCGTCTTTCCGCAGCCCGACGGACCGTAAATGAAGAACGGATTGAACGTCGACTTGCCGGGATGCTCAGCAATAGAGAGGCCTACCGTGCGTGGCAACTTGTTCGAATCGCCCTCAATGAAGCTCTGGAACGTCTTATGCACGTCAAGCTGAGGATTCAGGTCCTGCGGCACGGCAGCATCCAGCACGGTCGGAGTCTTATTGACCCGGCGGGCCGGTGCCGGCGCAGCGATTTCGGCAGGCTGCTCGCCTTCCAACACCTGAGACAGGCCGTTAGTCTTGTCGGTCAATGCCCTATAAGTGAGCTGCACGCCCGGGCCGAAGCACTTGGTCAACACTTTGCTCATCAATCCAACGTAATGCTGCTCCAACACCTCATACACCCACATACTCGGAAGCTGCAGGAGGAGTGTTCGGCTGTCTTCGTCGTAGTGCTCGAAGACGATGGGCGCGAACCAAGTGTTGTATTGCTGCTCTGACACATTGCTCTTAATCAGATTAAGGCAGTTGTCCCAAAGCGCCTTTGGATTGGTGACCATACGGCGTTATTCAGTTTTTAATTAATGTGTGACAAGACGTACTTAGGTTTTGCGATTGCAAATTTCGCACTTTTTTCTGACATAGACAAAACCGTATTTTTAAACAGAGAATATTCAAATCGGCGTAACTCTCTTGTTTTTCAGCACATTATCCCGCCCTGTGGAGCAGCGTTACACACATCTCGCTTGTGCATTTCCAAGTGTTTATATATCAGTCACTTACGACGACTTATCACTATTATTCGGTAGACGATTCTGCTTGTTCACCCCATCGCCCGAACGTTGCCATTTTCAAGCGGTTTGGGCCGCTCAGTCAAAGTTTATGATACGCGCTGTTTAATTTAGACAAAATAAAAATTAAAAAGATTTTTCTTCTCATTCTCATTGGTCATTCCACTCCAGCTGCCGACTCTTCGACGGGGATGAGTGCCGGCTCATCCGACGGGCAGGAAGAGGCCTCCGCTCGGGCTGGAAGAGGCCTCCGCTCGGGCTGGAAGAGGCCTCCGCTCGGGTTGGAAGAGGCCTCCGCTCGGGTTGGAATGGGGCATTTCGGAATGCCTCCCGACTGCCCTCACGGAGAATTCTCGCGAGAATTTTCGGAATTCTCGCGTAAATTTTCAAAATTCTCGCGAGAATTTCCTGCAAGCCGCCACCGACGGCAGTGAAGCCGACGGCATTTGGTCGCCTCTACTTATCCTTCTTGCCGAACACGGAGAAGTGGATGTAGCGCTTGGGATGCGCCTTGAAGTCTATCATCAGCGAGTCGGCATCGCGCATCGTGGCGTTCAGGTTGTTGTAGAGACCGGGGTCGCGCATCAGCAGTCCCAGCGTTCCTTCGTTCGAGTTCAGGCGGTCGGTCATCTGCTGCACGTTGTCCAGCGTGGTGTTCACCCGTGCCATTGTGGCAGCAACGTCTACGGCACTCAGATTGGCAGTCAGCTGCTGCGTGTTGTCCAGCACGCCATCGGCCTTCTGCATCATCGTAGGCACGTCGCGATTCATTGTGGCCATCAGCCGGTTGAGGTCGCCACTGGTCTGCTGGAGATTGGCCGTGATGCCCTCAATGTTGTGTAAGGAGTTGCGCAAGGCTGGATCGCTGAGCAACAGGTTCAGGCTGCTCATTATCGAATCCAGCTTCGGCATTATGGCCTCGATGGTGGGCATCATCTCTCCCACCTTACTCATCAGCCCGCTCTCCAAACCGCCGGGGATGGTATCGCCGAGGGCAATGAACTCCAGCGGATTGGCTGAGAGCACCAGATTAATCTTGATATTGCCCAACAGGTCGCTGGCCAACTCGGCACGCGAGCCCTTTGGCACGCGCATCTGGCGGTCGAGCCCCACGACGGCCACTATCTGGCCGGGGCGGTCGTAGTCGTAGATAATGTCTTTCACCACACCCACTTTATAACCGCTGGCATAGACAGGACTGGAAGCCGACAGGCCACTGATGTCGTCGAACGTGATATAGTAGGAGTCGTCATTGTTCAGCAGCGTCAGTCCCTTAAGGAACTTCAGTCCGAAAAAGAGCACTATCAACCCTACAATGGCCACGAGTGCAATCTGCACTTCCTTCGTAAAGAATTTCATCTTGTTATCTTATCGTTTGTTCTTATTCTGTTTATATTCGCGTATGGCGTCGGTCACGTTCATCTTCTTGCCTCCCTTAAAGGCGATGATAAAGGCTTCGGGAAACTTGTCCAACAGGCTGCGGCGCAACTGATAGATTTCATTATAGTCGGCCGAAGAGCCTATGGTATACTTCACGTAGCCCCCTTCTTCATAGCTGTCGGTGCCGGTCAGCCCTTTCAGCTGCGGGCTGTTGGCGGGCAGCCGCTGGCCGCTGGCCAGAATCTGCACCTTAAAGACGGGCACGTCGGCAGGCTGTTCTGAAACCGGCTGGGCATCGGCCTGCTGCTGGACGGGCACCTGAGCCGGCTGCTGAGCCACCGTATCGGCAGGCTGGGCGGCGGCCTCAGCGACGGCGGCCTGCTGCGGCTGCTGGGCGGGACGTGCCGGTTTGACACTTGGCGCCGGCTTGGCGGCGGGCTTGTCCGCGGCCGGAACCACCTGCGGAATGTTGATGGCCTGAGTGGTTTCCGCCCGATAGGGAACCGTTATCGACGTATCGTATTTTTTTTTATAAGCCACGAAGGCCTGATAAATGCCCAGTCCCAGCTTGTCGATGCCCTCGTTGGAGTTGAGGAAGCGCTCCTCGTCGGGGGTTGAGATGAAGCCAAGCTCTATCAGGCAGCTGGGCATCGAGGTCTCGCGGAGCACGAGGAAACCGGCCTGCTTCACGCCTTTGTTGGGCCGGTTGGCCGTAGTACAGACGCGCTGCTGCACCAGTTTGGCCAGCTCTACGCTGCGCTCCATATACTTGTCTTGCATAAACTCGAACATAATATAGCTCTCGCTGGAGCGCGGGTCAAACCCTTCGTAATGCTGCTGATAGTCTTTCTCGATGAGAATCACCGAATTCTCGCGCTTAGCCACGTCGAAGTTGTCGCCGGCGCGGTGCATTCCCAGCGTATAGGTTTCCAGTCCACGGGCGATGCGGCCTGCCGGCAGGGAGTTGGTATGGATGGAAACGAAGAGGTCGGCCTTAGCACGGTTGGCAATGTTGGCCCGCTCGTGGAGCGGGATGAACACATCGGTCTTGCGCGTGTAGATGACCTTCACGTCTGGGCAGTTGCGCTCCACATAGCGTCCGAAAGCCAGTGCCACGTTGAGGTTGATGTTCTTCTCCTTTGATATAGCACCGATAGCACCGGCATCGTGGCCACCGTGACCGGCATCAATGACCAGCGTAAACTTGCGGCCGGCAGCAGACGCTGCGACAGCAAACCAAAGCATCAGCCACAAAGCGAATAAGCATCTTTTCCTCATAAGTCCCATTAAATTGCTGCAAAATTAAGTCTTTTTCGTCAGAAACCCGAATATATCAAAGAGTTTTATCATTTATTAAATGTAGTTCCACACCCGCTCCGGCACAAGCGGCGCCCATCGGCGGATTCACTTTCGTAAGCCGCAGGTCGATACTGGTGACGCCGGCAAATGCCACTCCAATGGCATCGGCGATGCGTGCAGCCACCCGTTCGAGCAAATCGGAAGGCTGTTCCATCTCGCGCCGCACCACTTCGTAGACGGCCGCATAGCTGAGCGTATCAGCCACGTTGTCGGTCTGCATTGCCTGCGAAAGGTCATAGCCGACACGCAGGTCAACGACGAAGTCCGCCCCCACGACCTTCTCCTGAGGCATCACCCCGTGGAAAGCGTGGAAGCGGACTTCGTTCAGATAGATATAACTGGATGTGAGTTGCATCGCATTTCGGTTTATCCACAGCGTGAAGAGCCACAGTTCTTGCAAATCAGGCAGCCTTCCTGATAGACCAAGCTCTCACTGCCGCAGTTCGGGCACTTCTGCCCCTTAGCCTCCGTACCGTCGACGATGTATTTCTTCAGTGCTCGCTCCACACCGTTTTTCCAAGTATTGATGCTCTCAGACTTGAGTTGCAACGAGCTGACGAGCTTGATGACGTGGTCGATAGGCATCCGATAGCGCAGCACGCCGGAAATCAACTTGGCGTAATTCCAGTATTCGGGATTAAACTTCTCGCTCAGTCCCTCGACCGTGGTCTTGTAGCCGCGCTTGTTCTCAAACTGGAAGTCGTAGCGCTTGGTGCCGTCTTCGTTGGCCTGCTTGATAATCTTGCCCTTCGTCACTGACTTGGGCAGCAGGATTCCCTCCTCGTCGTCTTGCAGACCAGTAAAGATTTCGTAGGGATAGCCGTCGAGCAGTCCGACGAAGGCCACCCACTTCTCTTTGTTGTTCTGGAAGCGCACCACGTCGCACTCCAGCTCCTTCGGGCGCACCTCGGTCACTTCGGGATGCTTGCAGGGCAGCGGTTCTTCCTTCGCATCTTTCTTCTCGTCTTTCTTCTTTACCGATATCATCACGCCGGCACGGCTGCCGTCACGATAGATGGTGCAGCCCTTACAGCCCGAGCGCCAAGCCTCAACGTAAAGGCGGTTGACCAGTGCCTCGTCCACGTCGTTGGGCAGATTGACCGTCACGCTGATGCTGTGGTCCACCCACTGCTGGATGGCCCCCTGCATCCGCACCTTCATCAGCCAGTCCACGTCGTTGGCAGTAGCTTTATAATAAGGTGAGCGAGCCACCAAGTCGTCAATCTCTTCCTGCGTATAGCGGCGGTCGGCATCGATGCCATTGACGCGCATCCACTCGAGGAACTTGCGATGATAGACGATATACTCTTCGAACGAGTCGCCCACTTCGTCCACAAAGTCCACGTGAACGGCCTCATCGTTCGGATTCACTTTGCGCCGACGCTTATAGACGGGCAGGAACACTGGCTCGATGCCGCTGGTCGTCTGCGTCATCAGCGAGGTGGTACCAGTAGGAGCTATCGTCAGACAGGCAATGTTGCGGCGGCCGTATTTCACCATATCGGCGTAGAGCTGTCCGTCGGCTTCCTTCAGTCGCAAGATGAAAGGATTCTGCGCCTCGCGCTTAGCATCGAACACGGCAAAGGCGCCACGCTCTTTTGCCATCTCGACAGACGAGCGATAGGCCGTGAGCGCCAGCGTCTTGTGCACCTCCACGGAGAAGTCGGTTGCCTCTTGCGTGCCGTAGCGCAGTCCCATAGCGGCTATCATATCGCCCTCGGCCGTAATACCCACGCCGGTGCGACGGCCTTTCGAGCTCTTGTCCTTTATCTTCTCCCAGAGATGCTGCTCGGCACCCTTCACCTCTGCACTCTGCGGGTCGCTGTCTATCTTTGCCAATATCTGGTCTATCTTCTCCAGCTCCAAGTCCACGATATCGTCCATCAGTCGCTGGGCGGCGCGCACGTGACGGCGGAACAGGTCGAAGTCGAAACGGGCCTCGGGCGTGAAGGGATTGACCACATAAGCGTAGAGATTGATGCTCAGCAGGCGGCAGGAGTCGTAGGGACAGAGCGGTATCTCACCGCAAGGATTGGTGCTGACGGTGCGGAATCCGAGGTCGGCATAGCAGTCGGGGATGCTCTCGCGCAGAATAGTATCCCAGAACAGCACGCCCGGCTCGGCACTCTTCCACGCATTGTGCACGATTTTCTCCCATAGCGCTTTGGCCGATACCTGCTTCTCCACGTCGGCCGGGACGTCGCCGTTGATGGGGAAACGCTGCACGTAGGGCTTGTCGGCGACGGCCGCTTCCATAAACTCATCGTCAATCTTCACGCTGACATTGGCACCCGTCACCTTCCCTTCAGTCATCTTGGCATCAATGAAGGCCTCTGCGTCAGGATGCTTGATACTGACCGAGAGCATCAGCGCACCGCGCCGACCGTCCTGTGCCACCTCGCGCGTACTATTACTATAACGCTCCATAAAGGGCACCAGTCCGGTCGAGGTGAGGGCCGAGTTGTTCACGGGCGAGCCTTTCGGGCGGATGTGGCTCAAGTCGTGGCCCACGCCGCCGCGCCGCTTCATCAGCTGCACCTGCTCTTCGTCAATACGCATCACGGCACCGTAGGAGTCGGCATCGCCGTCAAGACCAATGACAAAACAGTTGGAAAGCGACGCAATCTGATGGTTGTTGCCAATCCCCGTCATCGGACTGCCCGCCGGAACAATGTAGCGGAAGTGGTCAAGCAGGTCGAACACCTCGGCCGCCGTCATCGGATTGTCATACTTCTGCTCTATGCGCGCTATCTCGTTGGCTATGCGCCAGTGCATATCTTGAGGCGAACGTTCGTAAATCTGGCCAAAGCTATCCTTCATTGCATACTTGTTCACCCAGACACGGGCGGCCAGTTCGTCACCGTCAAAATAGGCTAATGAGGCCTCAAATGCCTCGTCATACGTATAAGTTTTTGCTGGTTCCATTGATATGAGTAGTATATTTGCTGCAAAGATAGCAACTTTATTTCATATTTCAACCATCCTCTTCGGAAAACTTTTATGCTTTCTTTTTCAAAAAAGTTTTCCGAAACAGGCAACTTTATCAGCCTAACTGTGCGCACTATCAATATTTTTTACTACCTTTGCACATAGAACGACAGCGTCTAATCATCAAGAAACACCGATATTATGGAATGGATCATCATTATTGTACTGTTGCTGGGGGTAGCCGTTATGGCTGGCTTATGGCAGAAAACAAAGAAAGAGAAAAACGCAGAGACGTCCGACTACCATAGTCTGCTGTCAGCCATTCAGAGTCCTATCTGCATCGTCGACAGCGACGGCCAGCTGGCCAGCATCATCAACAAGCCCTATGTGAAAGAGAGCGCCTTCGACATCAACGTGCCCGAGGGCTACCGACTGACCGATATGATTGACAACATCAGCGACCGCACACGCTTCAAGAACAACCTGCGCGAGGTCATCAACGACCAAACGGCCAACTATGTCAATCAGGACTTCATCGTAAAAGACGAGCACGGGACGCTCTACCGTGCACTGCTCCACATTATTTATTATAAGCCCGGACAGGCCTACGTGTTCATCAACCGGGTCCGTCTGCCTAAAGAAACCAAATGAAAAATCTCGAGACACGCACCTCTATCCGCCAATACAGCAGCCGTGAGGTGAGCGACGCATTGCTCAACCGGCTGCTGGACGCAGCAGCACGCACCCAGACGATGGGCAATCTGCAACTGTACAGCGTCGTCGTCACCCGCGACGCAGAGATGAAACGCCGCTTGGCACCGGCCCACTTCAACCAGCCGATGGTCACGGCGGCCCCCGTCGTGCTGACCATCTGTGCCGATTTCAACCGCACTTCCACGTGGGCGCGCCACCGTAAGGCCACTCCCGGCTACGACAATTTCCTGTCGTTCGTCAATGCCAGCATCGATGCCCTGCTCTACACCCAGACGCTCTGCAACCTCTTTGACGAGGAAGGACTGGGCTACTGCTATCTGGGCACTACCGTCTATCAGCCGCAGCAGATTATCGACATTCTGCAACTGCCCCGACTGGTGATGCCCATTGCCACCCTCACCATCGGCTGGCCCGACGAGCAGCCTCCCCTTTCCGACCGTCTGCCGCTGGAGAGCTTTGTCCATCGCGAGACCTATCAGGACTATACCGCTGCCGACATTGACCGCTACTACGCTTATAAGGAGGGGCTGGAGGAGAACCGCCACTTCTGCGAAATCAACCAAAAGGAAACGCTGGCACAGATATTCACCGACATCCGCTACACCAAGAAAGACAACGAAGCAATGTCAGCCGGGCTGATAGAGGCACTGCAGCGACAGGGATTCATCGAGCCCTGATGCTTCCCGCACACATTAAGAGGCCTCCCTCGTATCCAAGCACTGGACACTGGGGAGGCCTCTTTGTATGCCTATATTGAATCGGAGATTACTCCAACACGATGGGCTTGTACTTCGGAACGAGTGCCTTCATAATCACCCAGCCGATGAGATAAGCCACGGCACAGATGCAGAAGATAATCATATAACCGGCAGGCTTGCCCTCGAAGCCCATAAACTGGAAGGCTGCGCCCTGTCCCTCGGCATAGGTAAACAGTGCACCGGCACCCTTATTGATGAGGAACGAGCCCACGCCGCCGGCCATACCGCCAATACCCGTAATGGTAGCAATGGTCGACTTGGGGAACATATCGCCCACGGTCGAGAAGATGTTGGCCGACCACGACTGGTGAGCAGCGCCGAGGATACCGATGAGGATGATGGGGAACCACGGCGTGTTGAAGGTGCCACCAAGCGGCTGAGCGAAGAGACCCAGCAGCGGGAAGAAGGCAAAGATGAGCATTGCGCGCATACGACCGGCGTAGGCGTTCATTCCCTTATTGATGAAATAGGTGGGCAGCTTGCCGCCGAGGATTGACAGCATCGTGATGAGATAGAGCACGAAGATGAGCGTCATACCCTCCACGTCCGTCGGGTTGATGTTGAACTGAGCCTTCAGATAGGCCGGTGTCCAGAAGAGGAAGAACCACCACACGCCGTCGGTCATAAACTTACCGACGATGAATGCCCACGTCTGGCGGAAGGTGAAGCACTTCAGGAAGCCAATCTGCGGGCCCTCGTCGTTAGCATCTTTCGGGTCAGCGTCGGTGTCGGCATCCTGATTGATGTAGGTCAGCTCGGCTGCGTTCACCTTCGAGTTCTCGTTCGGTTTCTTGTAGAGCCACAGCCAGAAGCCCATCCATACATAGCCCAGTGCACCGATGACGATGAAAGCCATCTCCCAGCCGATGAACTTGGCCAACACGGGGATGGTGAACGGAGCAATCAGCGCGCCCACCGAGGCACCGCTGTTGAAGATGGCCGTGGCATAGGCACGGTCTTTCTTCGGGAAGTATTCGGCCGTCACCTTAATGGCGGCGGGGAAGTTGCCTGCCTCACCGAGCGCCAGCACGCAGCGGGCTCCGAGGAAGAGCCAGACGCTCACGGTGGCAATGGTCAGTCCGGCATCGGCCACCCCCGAAGCCTTAAAGGCTCTCAAGGCCTCCTTTGCACCCTCGAAGCCTACCAGCCAGTCGCCCGCCACGATGCCACTGGTGGCAATACCGCAGAACGCGTGGAGCACAGCACCCGTAGACCATACGAAGATAGCCCAGAGATAGCCCTTACGCGTGCCCATCCAGTCGACGAACTTGCCGGCGAAGAGCATACAGAGCGCGTAGATAATCGAGAAGTAGGCGGTAATCGTACCGTAGTTGTCGTCGCTCCAGCCGAACTCCTGCTGGATACCACCCTCACCCGGATACGTCAGCGAAAGCACCTGACGGTCCATATAATTCACGGTTGTTGCAAGAAACAACATCGCACAAATCACCCAACGATAGTTGGTCATTTTAGTTGTCTGTACAGAACTCATTGCTTGATATTTAATTATTGTTTTAGTCGTAGTTGTGATGCAAAGGTAATAAAAAAATTGAAGAATCGAAGAACGGAAGGATTGAAAAGTGCAATAAATGCACGAAAACGTTATCGAAGTCCGCCTTTTCGCTCCATTTCAATCCTTCCGCCCTTTGATTCGTCAATCCTGATAGTACACTTTCTTTACGCGTCCGCTGACGGCAGTCAGCACTTCGTAGGGGATGGTGTCGAGGATGTCGCTCAGGACGGTGACGGGCAGATGGTCGCCAAAGATTTCCACCGTGTCGCCCTCGCGACAGTCAATATCGGTCACGTCGATCATTGCCACGTCCATACAGATGTTGCCTACGTAAGGAGCGCGCTGCCCGTTCACGAGGCAGTAACCCACGCCGCGTCCCAGATGGCGATTCAGTCCGTCGGCATAACCGATAGGGATGGCCGCGATGAGCGAGTCGCGTTTCAGCCTGCCTTTGCGGCTGTAGCCCACGGTTTCTTCCTTCGGCACCCGGCGCAGCTGCAGGATGGTGGTCTTCAGCGTGCTCACCGGATGCAACATTCGGTTGTCGATAGGGTCGACGCCATACAGTCCGATACCCAAGCGGCACATATCCAGCTGCCGTTCGGGGAAGTGTTCTATACCGGCCGAGTTGCAGATGTGGCGCAGTATCTTGTGGTCGAAGGCTGCCTGCAAGCGGCGGCTGGCCTCATCGAACTTGCGGAACTGCTCGGCCGAGAAAGCATCGAAGTCGTCGCTGTCGCTGCCCACGAAGTGAGAGAACACCGAGCGTGGGATGATGGCATTCTGACTTTTCAGTCGGCTGACGACCTCGTCGATGTCGCGTTCGGGGTCAAAGCCCAGCCGGTGCATTCCCGTGTCGAGCTTGATGTGCACGGGATAACCCGTGATGCCCTCCTTCTCGGCCGCACGGATGAGGGCATCCATCAGCCTGAACGAGTAGACCTCGGGCTCCAGTTCGTAGTCGAACATCGTCTTGAATGCCGTCATCTCGGGATTCATTATCATTATGTTCTGCGTGATGCCGTTCTTGCGCAGCGTGACGCCCTCGTCGGCCACCGCCACCGCCAGATAGTCCACGCGGTGGTCTTGCAGCGTCTTGGCCACCTCCACCGCCCCAGCCCCGTAGGCATCGGCCTTCACCATACACACCAGTTTGGTGTCTGGCTGCAGGAACGAGCGATAGTAGTTCAGGTTGTCGACCACCGCATTGAGGTTCACTTCGAGTATCGTCTCGTGCACTTTCTGCTCTAATAGTTCCGTGATGCGGTCAAAGCCGAAGGCACGTGCGCCTTTGATGAGCACCACCTCGTCGTGCAGCCATCCGTCCTTCGCCCGCTCTATGAAGGCATCCACGTCGTCGAAGAAGGCGCGCTCGCCCACCCTGATGAGCGCGGCGTTGGCCTTCAGTGCGGGGCCGATGCCTATGAAGCGGTCGATGCCACGTTTCTCGCAGAGCTCGCCCACGGCTCCGTAGAGCTCCTGCGGCGTCAGTCCGCTCTGGCTGATGTCGCTCAGGACGAGCGTGCGGCGGCGCCCTTTGTGGTCGGGACGTCGGTTCATAAAGTCGAGCGCAATGTCGAGCGAGTTGATGTCCGAGTTGTACGAGTCGTTGATCAGCGTGCACCCGTGCTGTCCTTCCTTCACTTCGAGCCGCATCGCAATGGGCTCCAGCTGCGCCATCCGTTCATCCAAGTCGGCCGCCGTCACGCCCAGATAACGCGCCGTGGCTGCACAGGCCAACGAGCACTCGAGGCTGGCATAGTCGATAAACGGCAGCCGATACGTCGCGCGCACACCTTTATATATATAGTGAACCACCGAGGCGCTGCCCTCGGTCTCTGTCTGCTCCACGTAGAACGGTGCCGACGGATTGACGCGGCTCCACCCTATCTTCTCGCCCTGATAGCCCGACCGCCGGATGCAGCGGCTGACGGTGTCGTCGTCGCTGTTGTAGACGATGACGCGGCAGCCGTGAAACAGTTTCAGCTTCTCGCTGCACTTCTCGTCCATCGAACGGAAGTGCTCCTGATGCGCAGCCCCCAACGACGTCAGCACGCCAATGGTGGGCTGAATGATGTCGTGCAGCGCGTCCATCTCGCCGGGCTCACTGATGCCGGCCTCGAAGACGCCCAGCTGCGTATGCTCGTTGAGCAGCCATACGGAGAGCGGCACGCCTATCTGCGAGTTGTATGAGCGCGGCGAGCGCGTCACGCTCAGCTGCGGCGACAGCAACTGGTAGAGCCACTCCTTCACCATCGTCTTCCCGTTAGAGCCCGTAATGCCCACGATGGGCACATTGAACTCGTCGCGATGGCGCTCGGCCAGCCGCTGCAGGGCCTCGAGGGGCGAAGGGACCTTCAGGTAGTTGGCATCGGCATACTGCTCCTCCGGCAGCGCGCTCACCACGAAGTTGCGCACGCCGCGGCGATAGAGGTCGGCAATGTAGCGATGGCCGTCGCCCCGCCGCGAGGTCAGGGCAAAGAAGAGCGTCTCTTCCGGGAAACAAAGCGAGCGGCTGTCGGTCAGCAGCCACCCTATCTGCGCATCAGTCCTGCCGATTCGGCGCGCACCGATGAGCGTTGCTATCTTCACTATCGAGTATTTCATAGATATTCTTGCTTTTCCTAAAGTGCAAAGGTAGGATATTTCTTCGACAATTCTGCCACTTTTAACATTGTTTTATCCAAGAAGCTGCGATATTCCTCGCTCTCGGGATGGAAGGGTTTGTGGGCCAAAGCCTCTTTCAGCGGCCGCCACTCCTCCAGATACTGGCGGGCAGCATCGCTGAAGTAGGAGCCGACCAGCCGCTGCCAGATGTACTCCACCGTCTGCTCCGACGGATGCAGCATATCCGGCTGGTAGAAGCGATAGTCGCGCAGCTCGTCGCACACAATCTCGTAGGCGGGGAAGTAATATACGTCCGCATCCTCGGCCGCCACCCTGTCGGCTGCCAGCAGCAGCGTAGCCTTCGACAGCTGACTGCCGTGGTAGCCATATTTGGCATAGCGGATGGGACTGACGGTCAGCACCACCCGCACCTCGGCATTGAGACGGCGGAGCACAGCAACGGTCTGCCGCAGATAGCCACAGCACTCGTCGACGCTCAGTGCCTCTTCCTCAAACAGCCGTTGCGGCCGCTTCTGGCAGTTGTCCACAATCTCGCCCGTGGCTTTCAGCCGGTACACGTGGTTGGTTCCAAGCGTGACAAAGGCCACCCGCCCACAGCTGTCCAGCCGCTCTGCCGTGTGCAGTATGCTGGCAGGATTGTACATCACGCCGTAGGGATTGGCCACCACCGGGAACTTCTCTTCGGCAAAGCGGCGCCCAATGCTGTCGGCAAAGCACGAGCCGACAAAGAGCAACGGCTCCAGCGGCAACAGCTCGAAATCGGGTCGGGGCACCTCTACGACGGTGCGAAACAGCATTTCTTTCATCATCATATCATAGCACTGAAAATAAATTCTCGCGTAAATTTTCAAAATTCTCGCGAGAATTCCGGAAATTCTCGCGAGAATTCTTTCTCCGTTGTGCCGTCAGCTGCGGCTCACTTGCAGTCCCGACCGGCTCAACTGCATCTCCACGAAGCGTGCATTGCCGTTCCGGCCATACTGGTTCAGCAGTTGCTTGATGCGCGCGGCAGCCTCGGGGTCCTTAGCCACCATATAGAGGAAGCCGCCGCCACCGGCTCCGGGCAGCTTGTAGCCGAGACAGAGGTCGTCCACCACGTCGGTAATGGCACGGATGGCTGCCGGATTGGTGCCGCTGTCCAGTGCCTGTTTCTGCTCCCACGTGCGCCGTATCAGCGCCCCCATTGTGCCGAAGTCTTGCCGCTGAATGGCCTCGTAGGTATCCATTGCGTGGGCTTTCATATCGCGCAGCATTGCCAGCTGACCGTTGTGGTTGAGGAACATACGGCGCACGATTTCGGCCAGAATGGTCTTGGCCGTGCGCGTGATTCCGGTGTAATAGAGCAGATGGCACGGCGCATACTCGGGAGCGGTATAGAGCGCGTCGGGCAGCCAGCGCACCTGAGGCGACTGACTAAAGCCGCGCTCGGTCTGCAGCAGCTTGACTCCCCCCAGCACTCCGCCAAACTGGTCCTGCCATCCTCCGCCCGTAGTGAGCAGCTGTTCGAGCACCAGCGTGCGCCGCCCAATCTCGTTCTTGTCCCACGCCAGCGAGCAGAAGTCGCTGACGGCTCCGAGCACCGTGGCGGCTAAGATGCTGCTGGTGCCCAGTCCGCTGCCGGCGGGAATGGCCGAGAGGAGGGTCAGCTCGATGCCGCACCCGAAGTCTTCGAGCTGTGCCCGCAGCGACGGATAACGCTCGGCTGAGAAGTCGGGATGGAACCCGGCCAGCACCAGTGCTGCCTTCGGTATGCTGAAGGGGCTGCCCACGTGGTGGAACTCGGCCAAATCGTCATAGCTCTCCACCACCTCCATTGCCCCGAGGTCGATGCTGCGCAGGATGATGTGCGGCTGTGCGCAGGGCTTTACGTAGGTCTGGATAGGCTGCTGGCCGTTCAGCTCAATGGCCATATTGACCACGCTGCCCCCTTCCATCAGGCAGTAGGGCGGCGTGTCGGTCCAGCCGCCGGCAATATCGATGCGCACCGGCGAGCGTCCCCACACTATCTGGTCCTGATAGACCGACTTGCGCGGATGCAGCCCACCGAGATGCATCGTGGAGATAATGCCCTCGCGCAGCAGGCCGAAGGCGCGGTCGCTGTCGCCACGAAACATTGCATCGTGGATGCGGGTCATCAGCGGAGCCGTCTCGGGCAATGGTTCGGGCAGCGGCAGCCCGGCTTTCTCAAACTGCTGGGCAGCATCGTCGAGGTCGAGCTGGAAAAACACGCTGTGCTCCCAGTTGGCGGCCAGCGCCGACCAGTTGCGGTTGCGGAAGGCCTGTCGCTGGTCGAAGAGCCGCTGCAGATTGGCCTCATTGCTGATTTCTTCGGCCGAGAGGAGGGGACGAGAGGCGGCTGACGGAGCACTCGAAGCACGTCCCGCCGCGAAGTCGGACACCACCCTGCCTATCTCTTCTACACGCTCTACGACGGGAAACTGCTTGCGTTGCTGCTCGTCGCCGGCAAAGCGGTCGTCTATATGATAGCAACGGACGGCATAGTGCGTTGCCCCGATGGGCACCACGTCGACACACTGGCCGGGTTGCAGGCTGACAGCCCAGTCGTTCTCGGGCACTCCGGTGATGATGTGGTCGCTGGTCAGCCGCCAGTGTGCTCCTACGCAGCTGTTCTCCACCCATATATTGCTGTTCTGGGGCGTGAAGGTGCAGCGCGTCAGTGCGTTCTGCGTAAAGATAGACGGATGGGGTTTGCTGTCACGATGCATTATCTCGCGCTGGTCGTTGACCAGATTCTGGATGGCTAAGGTCGAGGAAATCATCTCCCGGCTGGTGCCGAAGTGATAGAACTCGCCCCCCTGCAGCGGCACGACGGCCACTGAGAGGCTGCGCAGCTCCTCGTCGTCGATGGTGGGGTCGGTGCCCAGTGCGCAACCGAACTCGCTGTATAGGTCGTATTCTTTTAGCGGGAGTGCGGGAGTGCAGGAGTGCGGGAGTGTAGGAGTTTCGGGGTTCGGCAGGGGCGAGAGTGCCGTACTCCTTTTTATCAGCAGCTCCACGGCGCGGTCGCTGAGCAGCCAGATGCCAATATCGGTCAAGTAGAAATGCTGCTGCAACAGCTGGCCGAGCGTCTCGACCGAGGGTTTCTGCAGCATCTGCTTCAGTACCATAGGCGTACGGCGGTCGCTGACAAAGACGCCGTGGTTCTTGGCCACCGTCGCGTCGAGCCACAGGCCGTAGCAGACGACGTCGGCCTCGGGAATGGGCTGCAGCCGCTCCGTGGCACGGATGAGCACGTCGCCGCTGACCACCATCGTATGGATGCTGTCGGGAGCCTGCGCCATAATGCGCTCATAGAGTGGCAGCTGCAGCGAGAGCAAGTCTTGCCCCAGCCGCTGGCCACACTCCCAGCGGAACACGGGGATGGGGGTCAGTATCTTGCCCGACGGTGCATACGACGGCAGGCGACGGCTCTGTCCACCAGCGTGGAGCAGGATGCGCTTCTCCTGCTTCAGCCACGCGCTGAAGGAAGCGGAGTCCGATGCCGCGCCAGTGGCAGCCTGCTCGTGGCGGCAAGCCTCTTGCAGCAGCCACGCCGTTCCGCCCCCCGAGCCCAAGCGATGGCCTATCGGGTCGCAGGTACAGAAATACTCGTCGGACGGCAGTGCCGTGATGTCGTGGAAAGTGCCCACCAGATTGGGAGGCAGCGATAGCAGCTTCTTCATTTCGTATCAAGATTAGTCTTTTCTCGGCAAAGATACGAATTAATTCAGCATTCAGCATTCATTATTCGCAATTATTTTTTATCTTTGCAATCAAACTAACGAACGATTACTGACCAAAAATGAAAACCAACATTGACGACGGACTGCTGAACAGAGCCAGCATCGGAGCCCTGCTGCCCTTCATACTGATTACGGCCTGCTTTGCGCTGTGGGGCTTCGCCAACGACGTGACCAACCCGATGGTAGGAGCTTTCTCCAAAATATTCCGAATGAACGTGACCGAGGCGGCGATGGTGCCCGTAGCCTTCAATCTGGGCTACTTCTGTATGGCCTTCCCCGCAGCGATGGTGACGCAGCGCTACTCGTTCAAGACGGGCGTCGTCGTCGGGCTGGCCCTCTATGCGCTGGGGGCGCTGCTCTTCATCCCAGCCCGCTCCATCGGGGCCTTCTTCCCTTTCCTGCTGGCCTACTTCATCCTGACGTGCGGCCTGTCGTTTCTGGAGACCAGCTGCAACCCTTATATCTATTGTATGGGGGCGGAAGATACGGGGGTGCGCCGGCTGAATATGGCGCAGGCCTTCAACCCACTGGGTGCCCTCGTCGGTATGTCGGTGGCGATGGGGGTGCAGGCCAACCTGAGCCCTGTGGACACGCAGACGCGCCAGCACCTGCCGCTACAGCAGTTCAACCTCATTAAGGACCACGATCTGGGCGTGCTCATCCAGCCCTACGTCTTCATAGCGGCAATGGTCATCATTATGCTGGTGCTCGTGCTGCTGACGAAGATGCAGAACAATGCCGACACACGAGTGATGGAGCATCCGTGGCAGATGCTGACCCAACTGCTGCGCCGCCCCAACTACCGCGAGGGTGTCATCGCCGAGTTCTTCTATACGGGTGCGCAGGTCACCTGCTGGACCTTCATCATTCAGTATGCCTCACGCATCTTTATGGCCGAGGGGATGACCGAGCACGCTGCGGGCGTGCTGGCTGCCAAATACAATATGGCGGCAATGGTGGTGTTTGCCATCGGACGCTTCGTCTGCACGTGGCTGCTCAAGTATATCCCCGCAGGACGCCTGCTGACGGCGATGGCCGTCGTGGGAGCCACGGCCGTGCTGGGAGCCATCCTGTTCACCGACCGCAGCGGGCTCTACTGCCTCGTGGCCGTGTCGGCCTGTATGTCGCTGATGTTTCCCACCATCTATGGAACGGCCCTGCGGGGAATGGGCGAGAACGTGAAGTTTGCCGGTGCAGGACTGATTATGGCCATCATCGGCGGCAGCATCTTCCCGCCGCTGCAGGCCGCCATCATCGATGCAGAGTGGTCGCTGTTCGGCATTCCTGCCATCAATTTCTCCTTCTTCATTCCGCTCATCTGCCTCGCTGTCGTGGCTTGGTACGGGCACAGGACATACGTGCGCCACTACATAACGGGCGAGGTCTGAGGCTCGGGAGCACTCCCGTCAGCATACAAGAATAGCCATCATCGGGCGAACAGGGCTTTCCCCATTCATCCGATGATGGCTATCATCGTTGGCAGCGGATGGGCTCCGCTATGCTAAGTCACCGAGAGAGGCGGTTCATTCTGCCCCGGAGTCGGTCGTCGGACGGTTGCGGCCACGGCGATAGGCCAAGAAGCCTGCGGCAAGCAGGATGAGCAGCAAGACGCCGTAGGAGCAATAGGCCACCAGCTCGGTGCGCTCCACACTCTTGGGGAAGAACGAGAGCACCACCTCGTGGCGTCCGGCCGGCACACGCAGGGCACGCAGCACATAGTCCACACGCCCGAGCTCGGCGGGCTGGCCGTCGATGGTTGCCTCCCAGCCGGGATAGAATATCTCGGAGAAGACGACGACACCGCCCTTACCCGTGCTGACATTATAGACCAGCCGGTTGGGCTCGTAGCTCTTGAGCGTAGCCAGACTGAGCGTATCTTGCTCGGCCGATGCCCTCAGCACCTCGGAGAACTTACGGTCGGCCACGGCCGTGAAGCGCAGGTCGGTGGTGCGCAGGGCCGCCAGCTCGCCGTCGGCATCGCCCACATACTTCACCTCGTCCACGAACCACGCATTGCCATAAGTATAGGGATTCTGCACGGGCACGGTCTGTCCGCCCTGCAACGGCAGGATGAAGTATTTGGCATTGAGCATATTCAGCACCGGGAAGATGCTGTCGCCGTTGACCCGGGTCATATCGCCCTCAGCCTCCACCACGGCACTGAAGAGCTGCTGCATCTCGGGCTGTATGTAGGCATCGATGAGGTCCTGATAGCGGCGCAGCTTGGCAGGGTGATAACCGCCGATGCTCTTGAAGTAGAACGAGGTCTCATTCTCGTTGAAGGTATTCGATGCGAGGTTGAGCACACGGTAGTCGAGCGACTTGTCTTGCAGTATCTGCTCCTCGGTGGCCGTGGTCTGTATGGGCTGCTCGCGGACCGTCTTCGATACAAACATCCCGTCGTTCAGATAGCGTTTGTTCACCGTCCACATATCCACGAGGCAGAGCACCGTCAGCGCAGCCACTATCCACCATCTGCCATCTGCACGCTTCACCACCCGCAGCCTGTATGCCAGCAGCAGGGCAGCGGCAATGACTACAATCCAGAACGACCGCCAGCAGTCAGCAGTAAAGATGGCCTGCCGAATGTCGGTCAGGTTGGCCAGCAACGGCTGCAGCTGGTCGGCAGGAATCTGGCTCAGTGCCTGCATCTCCGACGAGCTGACGAAGGGCGACAGCAGCGACGGCACCAGTGCCAGCAACAGGCAGGCACCCGCCGTAAGCCCCGCAGCAACGAGCAGCTTGCCCGTCATCGAGGGGTCGCCCCCCTCCTTCTCCTTCCCGTCGTCCAGCAGCGAGCGCAGCCCCAGCATTGCCAGCAGGGGAATGGTAAACTCGGCCACGACGAGGATAGAGGCCACCGTGCGGAACTTGGCATACATCGGCACATAGTCGATGAAGAAGTCGGTCAGCGCCATCCAGTTGCGCCCCCACGACAGTAAGACAGAGAGTATCGTGGCCAGCAGCAACGCCCACTTCAGCGGTCCCTTCACCACCAGCAAGCCCAGAATGAAGAGCATCAGCACCGCCGCGCCTACATACACCGGGCCGCTGGTGCCGGGCTGCTCGCCCCAGTATTGGCCTATCTGCTGATAGACGCCGCTATACTCGGGCAGTGCCTTTGCCTGCGCCGTAGGATGGTTCCACAACGGCACCGAGGCCCCACCCTTCGCATTGGGGATGAGCAGGGTCCACGTCTCGCCGATGCCATAGGACCACTGCGTGATGTAGTCGCGGTCCAGACCGTCAGTGACCTGCCGGCCGCCCTTCTGCGTCGCCAGCTCACTGCCGCCGCGCATCGACTCCTTACCATACTCCCACGTATGATAGAGATTGGACAGATTGATACAGATGCCGATGGCCGCACCCACCACGCACACGCCGACGGCCCGCAGCAGATGGCCGTACTGCCGGCGGCGCAGGGCATCGATGGCAAAGGCCACGGCCATTGCGAAGATGACGATGAGATAATAGTAGGTCATCTGCACGTGGTTGGCCTGCACCTCCAGTGCCGAGAACAGGGCCGTCAGCCCGAGTGCCCACACATAGCGGCCACGGAAAGCCAGCACCACACCGGCAATGAGCGGCGGCAGATAGGCCAGCGCCATCACCTTCCACAGATGGCCGGCAGCGATGATGATGAAGAAATAGCTGCTGAACGCCCAGACCACCGCACCCAGCAACGCCAAGTACCAGCGGAAGTCGAACGCCCGCAGCAGGATGTAGAAGCCCAGCAGATAGGCAAAGACAAACCACACGTTCTTCGGCAGCCACAGATGGTAAGCCTTCCCCACGGCCGAGAGCAGGTCGGTGCTCTCATACGAGGGCGACGTCTGATAGGTGGGCATTCCGCCAAACAGCGCATTGGTCCACCGGGTGCGCTCGCCCGTACGCTGGTAATACTCCGTGGCCTCCTGCCCCAGCGCCCGTCCCGCCGACGAGTCGTGGCGGTAGAGGATGCGCCCCTCGATGTCGGCAGGGAAGAAATAGGCAAACGAGATGACGGCCAGCAGCACCACCACCAGCACGTCGGGCAAAAACTTCTTATAGCTCATAGCTTTTACACTCCATCATTATCATTTTCATACAGGGTGCAAAGATACAAATTAATTGAGAATTAAGAATTAAGAATTAAGAATTATTTGTACCTTTGCAGCCGTCAACAAACGTAAAACGTCAAACTATGAGCTACAAGAAGATAGGCATCATCGTCGCAATGGACAAAGAGCTGGAACAGCTGCAGCGGCTCTTCAGCGACGGCAGCGTCGTCGTGGAGAAGTGCGGCATAGGGAAAGTGAACGCGGCACTGGGAGCTGCACAGATGATAAACCGCCACCACCCCGACGCCATCATCTCGTCGGGCTGCGCCGGCGGCAACGGAGAGGGAGTGCACATACACGACATCGTGGTAAGCACCCAGCTGGTCTACCACGACGTCTACTGCGGCACCGCCATAGACAACACCACGCAGTACGGCCAAGTGCAGGGAATGCCCGCCCGCTTCGATGCCGACCCCGACCTGCTGCGAACCAGCTTAGAGCTGACCAACCCCACCACGTCAACGCCCTCAGAGTCAGGAGGCACGGTCCACCCCGGCCTCATTGCCACGGGCGACTGGTTTGTAGACACGAAAGAGAAGATGCGCAGCATCCTCGAGCGTTTTCCCGAGGCGAAAGCCGTCGATATGGAGTCGGCCGCCATTGCGCAGACCTGCTATCACTACGGCGTCCCCTTCCTCTCCTTCCGCGTCATCAGCGACCTGCCCCTCGTCGACACCGACGCCTCGCAGTATCACGACTTCTGGCGCACCGTTGCCGACCGCTCCTTCCAGCTGACGCGCACCCTCATAGAGCGGCTCAAAGCGACCTCTCCCAGCCTCCCCTAAGGGGCAACCCCTCCCGGCCTCCCCATAGGAAGAGAAACAAAAATGCATCAATTTCGTGCAATTTATCACAAAAACTGCACGAAATTGATGCAAATTTAGTATCTTTTCTACGCGACTTTCCGCCCCATAGCCGAGGTTACAGAAAGACCGTGAGCAACGACAACAGGCACCTACCAGCCCGTGGACAATCTTTCATCGTCACCGTTGCACCCGACAAACATAAAGGCCGCCAACGATGCGCCCACCAACCAGCTGTACCATCATTATTCTTTTCATCGTTACCACATATATATTAATTTCTATTCCTGACGTAAGTTTGCTTGGAAAACCTCGACACGCGTCTGAATGGTATCTGCAGTGCCAACGCTCAGTGTATCGTAGTCCGTCGTCCAAAAATCGAAGCACACCGTTCGCGACTGCCCACTGCCGTTGGGAGCCAAACGGAAGGTCAGTTCGCACAGAGAGCCGTCAAAACGGATGTCGTACCAATCGCCCACGATGCCCTCGCGCGGAAATCCCCAATGAGGGCGAGCCGGTGCCAGCCTCCACTTCACCTCCCTGTCGGCAGGCTCTTCGTACACGACGCCTACGGGCTCCGTGCGCTCCCGGCCGTTGACATAGAAACAGAACCAAGCAGAAGCACCCTTCTGCCGTAGCAGCGACGTGTCGGGCAGCTCCAACGGCAACCGCACTATGCCGCCCCGCCGCGGAATGGCATAGTCCACGCCGCGCACATTCCGCACATAAGGCCTCCTCTCGTCAATGAGCCCCGCATACCGCCGATACTCATAATGTCTCTTCGGCCCTATCTCCTGCCCCGACCGGCAGCCGAGGCAGAGGATAAGAGCAAAGAGAATGACACTGTTGATTTGCAATTTATATTTCATTTCTTTTACGTTTGAATTCACAGCCCGATAAGGCGGACGGTAAAGCGATAGTACGTATCGTCCTGCGGAGCAAACGAGCGCATCGGGATGCCGTCGACACTATGATGCCGATAGCTGTGGAAAAGGTCGTAGACGCCATAGCCGAAGCCGACGAACAGGCGATGCTCCGAGAAGTCGTGATACACGCCCACCTCGCCAAACACACCCGGCGAGAAGCCAGTGAAGACAAGTTTGCTGGGGTTGTCCTCGTAGCGGCCGTCGGGCTCATAGACAGTTCGCTCCAGCCCAATGCTCTCGAATGGCAACAAGTCGAACTGGAACGTGCCACGCACATACAGGCCACTCTTCCAGACGACGGGCTGCGTCAGCGTGACACCGACATTGCCCACTAATTTCGTCATCGAGTCCTCACCTCCATAGTGCAGCGTCTCGCCACAATCTATATAAGTGTCGCCAGCTTCAAACAGCATACTATACAGCACGCCGCCGCTCGCCGACAGCATCAAGTGCTCGCCGAAACGCCAACTGTAGCCCAGATCAAAGCCGGCAGAAAAGACGTCTATATCATTAAAATACAGCCCGCCACTCATTTCTATCGAGCCCTTCGTCTGGGCTGATGACGCCACACTCGCAACAGCCAGCAGCCCCACTAACATTATTCTTTTCATCATTTCGTGAATGAAGCTAATTTCTCCTTTTTACTCCTGCCGCAGCAGATAGACGTACTCCACGTTCGTCTGGCCGTCGTCTTGCCCGTACACATAGTAGTCGAGGCATATCATCCGCTGCTTCCCCGTCGAGTTGGGGGCGAAGCGGCAGGCGCACGCCATCGTGGCCGTGTCCAAGCGGACGCTGTACCAGTCGCCCTGCAAGACGTAGCCAGAGCCGTCGGCCACAGGAGGATTCAGATACCAGATGTGGCGGAAGTCGCAGTCATCGGCATTCGGCCCACCGACCACCCGCGATGCATCCGGTCTGGCAGGCTCCCTCCCCTCCGTATAGCCAGTGACGTCAGCCTTCACATATACCGCCCCGTCTTCCCCGTCGTGCTGCAGGGCAATGCGGATGGAGTCGCCGGCAGAAGGAACGGCATAGCTCAGCACCTGCACGTGGAAGGGGATGCCGATGCGGACAAACGAGGTGTCCGACACCGCAACCAGCCGCACACCCGCAGGATGGCCCGCAAAGCAGAAAGAATGCAGGCCGAAGAACGCAAGAACAAACAGAATAGCGAATGGACGTCTCATAGTACCTTTGTCAATTTATTGCTGTCGCAGTTCATATATATAATGATTGTTCACAATGCCCTGATATTTCCCCGCCACGGAGTGCTGCAAGCGAATCGTCCGCTGCTTCCCCGTACGGTTGGGCGAAAAGCGGCAGACGCACTCCATCGTGGCTGTGTCCACCTGTACGCTGTACCAATCGTCCGCCATCTTCGTCGACTCGCCGCCATCCGCCGCTTGAGGAGCCAAGTGCACCTCGTAGCTCTCGTCAAAGTTCCGTTCCATTCCGCCCTCAGCGCGCCGCTGATACCCATTCCCGCCGGTATAGACATAGACCGAAAGAAGAGAATTCAACTGCGGATGCTGCGCCGCGTGCTGCACTTCTCCAAGCAGAAGCGCAGCACGCCGCCGCCGGCGGGAATGTCATACTTAGACGTCTTCCAATCCTGCACCACCCCCTGCCCATAGCCGAGGTTATAGAAAGTCACCCGAGGCTCCTGCCGTATCTCCCTGCCCCCAGCACAGCCGAGGCAGAGGATAAGAGCAGAGAGTATGACGCTGTTGATTTGCAATTTATATTTCATTTCTTTACGTTTGAATTCACAGCCCGATGAGCCGGACGGTGAAGCGATAGTACGTATCGTCGTGCGGAGCAAAGGAGCGCATCGGGATGCCGTCGACGCGGGAATCTACGTACCCTTCTGTCTCAGAACAACCTCAAGATTATACGGCGAATGCCCGACATATTTCGGCGGGAACACAGCATATTGAAGACAGACCGTCCGCGGCCTTCCGCTCACATTGGGAGAGAAGCCGAGCACGAAACTATGCGTACCCGCATCATAGCGGAAGCGATACCAGCCGCCGAAGGATTTCGCCTCAGGATACGCTGAACGAGAGGGAAAGCACTCACAGCAGAAGAAACCGCTGTAGGAATCCTTTACCATTGGTCCCTCCCCCAGCTCATATTCCCTACCATTCTCATAAATGAAGCATTGCAGTCTGGCATACTCGGGCAGCTCGGGCAAATCAAACTGATCAGCCTTTATCGTCAACTGCCCACCATCCACAGGGACTGCATACTCCATTGATTTCCGGCAGACAACCACATCGCCGTTTTGGAAACTGTCCCTATGCAACGACACTTCGGGCACCAAAGCCAGTTCTTCACCAGATGAAGCAGCCATACGCCTTCCGCCCACGCACCCCGCCGACAGGAGGGCGATGGACACAATGCAGAGCCACTGTAATCGTCTGTTCATTCTCACCGTCCTTTCTGCCGCATACAGATGCGGCCATAATTAATCACATAGCCATATCGCAGATAGACGTCATATTCTATACGCACCGTCCGCTGCCCACGGCTGTTGTTCGGGCGGAACCGACAAATAAACTCCTGCGCCGACTCGTCATAGCGAACGTCATACCAATCGCCCACAAGTCCCTCACGCGGGAAGCTGTCATCATTGGCTGGATATATGGTCCAAGAGAAGTTGCGGTCACTATTGTTCACCCTCATTCCCCACTCCACCCTGTACTCATTGTCGTTTGTATAGAAAAAGCAGCGACCTCGCGCATAGACAGGAGAACGCACAACGTCATATTTATCCAAAGCAAACCTCAGCACACAGCCCTCGCTTGGAATCTCATAGTCCACCGTCTTCATTATTACTCTGGTCCGCCCATTGAATTCATATTCTGTGTGCTGCACCACAGGCAAGACCTCCTGTCCCGACCGGCAGCCGAGGCAGAGGAGGAGGACCGTGAACAACGCCAACAGGCACCGGCCAGTCCGTGGACCATCTTTCATCGTCATATCCCTGCTCTGAGAGAGAGGTACACTGTTACCATACCGGAGACAGCAGGCGGAAAGCCATATCCAGCGACAGCACATCATCTGAAGCACTCACATTGTGAAACGTCCCACTGACGTGCCCATTCAGGCCATAGCCGTATGTAGTAACCGTCGTAGCGGCTGCGCCACCCTTCGTCTGGCGCCCGGCCGTAAGCTGCACAAAGTGGTCCACCCGCAGTGCCACGGGAGCCGAAGCGTCGGGGACATACACTCCACGCAGCACCCCCGCACCGTCGTACACGCGCAGCGCACAGCCGTCAGCCTCCAGTGCAGCAGCGTCAGAGCTGGCGAAGCCCGTCCTGCCACCACTGATGAGACGCTCACCGTCCTGAGGGCGAACCAGATGGAGCGACAGCAGCGTGCTACCCTCTGCGCCGTCCGTCAGCGGCACCGTCCATTCCAGAGCCGCCGCATCTGCAGAGCCACCGGCGAAGTAGGAGTCCACCTGCCACGTCCGTCCATACCCATCCGTATCCTGTACATTCAACGTCTGCTGCCCCAGCGTACCCGTCACACTACAATATTGCTCCGACTGCACCAAAGGCTGCTCAGCATCGTCACCGTCGCACCCGACAAACACTAAGGCTGCCACACTCACGACTGCCAGCAGCCCTACCCTCATTATTCTTTTCATCGTTACTATATATATATATTAATTTCTATTCCTGACGTAAGTTTGCTTGGAAAACCTCGACACGCGTCTGAATAGTATCTGCAGTGCCAACGCTCAGCGTATCGTAGTCCGTCGTCCAAAAATCGAAGTACACCGTTCGCGACCGCCCACTGCCGTTGGGAGCCAAACGGAAGGTCAGCTCGCACAGAGAGTCGTCAAAACGGTTGTCGTACCAATCGCCCACGATGCCCTCGCGCGGAAATCCCCAATGAGGGTGAGCCGGTGCCAGCCTCCACTTCACCTCCCTGTCGGCAGGCTCTCCGTACACGACGCCTACGGGCTCCGTGCGCTCCCGGCCGTTGACATAGAAATAGAACCAAGCAGAAGCATCCTTCTGCCGTAGCAGCGACGTGTCGGGCAGCTCCAACGGCAACCGCACTATGCCACCCCGCCGCGGGATGTCATAGTCCACGCCGCGCACATTCCGCACATAAGGTCTCCTCTCGTCAATGAGCCCCGCATACCGCCGATACTCATAATGCCTCTTCGGCCCTATCTCCTGCCCCGACCGGCAGCCGAGGCAGAGGATAAGAGCAAAGAGTATGACGCCGTTGATTTGCAATTTACTTCTCATTTGTCAGGGACGAAATTAGTCATATACTTCATTTGTTTCTGTACATACACTTTTACATTGGTCTGTAATCCTGTATAATAATCATTATTATTTATTGCACCGGGCATTGAGTCTCCAATAGAATTGGAACTTAGCATATAAAAATAGCCATTCGCTGTTCCACCCGTATTTCCCCAAACACAATGGAAATACGTATAATTCTGATTAAGCTTCGGTGTCAAATCGGTATCGTCAACAACATATTTTGCATATCCATCTATAACCCAAGAATGTCCATCGCCCTGCTTCGTTTGGTCATTTATTGTTATAGACGAAATTAAGAGAGGCCCACTGCCTGAAATCTTTGGACTTACAGCCTTCGCGTTTGTTAATATCGTAATAGCTTTCGCTTCATCAAAATCTTTATAATCATCCGGGGCTTTATACCCCATTCCCATAAAAGCTCTTTTTACGCCAGCCATCGTAGCACTGCTTTCATCATTATAATTGATATTCAACAATTCCTTCCTCCCCAACCAAGCCATTAAAAAAGCAACTTTATTATATGATTGCCCACGGTTCATTGACCTCCATAAGAAATGTGTTTTCCCTGCCGACTTCGGCCATTTATAATACGACATTATCTGAGCTACAGAAACAGCCGTACAACCCACAGGAGCATTCATCAGTTCTCCATTTTCATTCCGAATCAATGGGCAGCTATCGTTGTAAGGAGCCAACTGTCCCCATCGCCGTGCGCCCATAGAAAGAAGCGGAGAGACTTGCGCTCCCGTTATATATTTGCGCCCATCAAATATATAGGTCGAAGGGTTGCTGCTGGCTGTTGCAGCTTTATATTTCAAGTTCTCAAAGAATAACGCCAGCGGCTTGTTATCAATAGTATCCTGCATATACAGACTGCCAGTATCAGAAAAGGCATAGATAGGCAGCATACGGCGGTCGGCAGAAAGGAGGGCAAAGCCACGCTCATCCTCATAGTTTACCAAATAGAAACTGCCATCAACGGCATCGGACGCAGAACGGGTACGGGGCACCAACGTAATCAGTGAGGCACTCTTCACGCGTCGAGCCTCCCCTGAACGTGTTGTCTCGCTCTCCAGCCCTGACAAGAACCTGTCTGCCGTAGCCAATGCCTCATCCAAGCTAACGTGATAGTCATTTGATTCTATTTCATCAACAACTTCTACCATACGGTCATCATCTGTACACGCTGCAAAATTAGCTATTAAACATAAGATTGCAACTATAACTGTCATCTTTTTCATCATTTTTAATGTTTTATAATATTGTTCAACGAATTCATTTAATTAAAACACTTGTGTCGTATAACTGTCACAAAAATCAATCCATCTGTTCGACATTTACGGTATTCTGATCGTCTGTTACTTCAAGCAATAGCGAACCGGAAGTATCAGGCAAATCAATGGCCGTCTCATCCGTTTGACTGACAGCGACCTGCTCTGTAAACACTGTACGCCCCATTATGTCCCTAATGCTGACGTCAATCTGCCCAACTTGCTTTCCGGGTATAACATAAATTGTCTTGTTGTTTTCAGCCCAACTCGCTTCTACCTTAATCTCCGTATTGATAGGGGGATTTGAATCGGGGCGTCTCACCACTACTTTGTGTTTTCCTGCCATACCCTGTTGCACAGCAAGAATTGCTACAAAAATAAGAAATCGTCTTTTCATAATTTTAACTATATGATTTTGTAAAACGACGCAAAGGTCTGACAAAATCACCAAAAAAGAATGAAAATGGAGTTTACAAATAGTTAACAAGTAATCCTTTCACGCCTACCGGAAAGAATATCAACGACTTAGAAATTCATCAAAAACTCATCAAACTGCTTGGGCGTGCCCTTTTCGCCCGTAAGTTTCTGGTACATCCTGCATCGTATTAACGAAATTGCGGCTTTCGTCTTGAATAGCATCGTGGCTATGGCTGCGGGTTGGATACCGATTTTTACCAGACAGCACACACGCAATTCTGTCTCGCTCAAGTCAACCAACTCAAGTAGTCGACGCACAAATCCATTATAGACCTTATTAATATGGGAAGTCAGTTCGTCCCATTCATCATCATTCAGCCGAAAATCTTCCTTCCCGGCATACATCCGTATGCGCATATACAAATCAGACTCCAAAAATTCCATTTGAGCGTGAGCTATCCGTATATCCTCGCAGCGTTCTCGATATTTGCGATAAAACCAAAACGCCAGACTTGCCACCACAAGAAGCACCAGCAGTCCCACCAGTAGTATTTCTATGCGGCGCTTCTCCTTGCTGATAGCATCTCGTTCTACCTCTATTTGTTTATAGTTATACTGCGCTTTGATTTTCTTTAGCTTACTGTCTTTGTCGAGTTTTCCTACTGAATCACAGAGCGACGTGAAGTGTCTGTAACCACGGAGGGCTGCCACCACATTCCCACGGGTAACCTCGATATCTGCCAGTTGCTTCCAATATACTCGCTCCGCATAGATGTTATAGGGGGTATTGGCAACTTTTTCAAAGTAATAAGCTGCCGAATCCAATTGGTTTATTCCATAATAGTAATAAGCCCGGTTATCATCGTTCAGTCCGCTGGCATCCATCAGTTCTGCTGCCTTTGCATAGTCTTCAAGCTGGATATACAAGTCTATCAGATTTCTCTTGGCATAGGGAACAATCTTGTCGCTGTCGGGCAGACAGCGGGCAAGCGAGACAGATTCTTTATAAGAAGCCACGGCACTGTCGGCTTTATCCAATATCGTATAGGCTCGCCCCATCCTAAAAGCAGCCAATGCCATCTGGAGCGTATCGCCATTCTGCTTGGCCAACGTATAATATTGCCGATATAGCGCAGGACAGTCTTCATACATTTCGTGATGCAGATACAAGTCACCCTCTTTGCAGCATATCCAGCTAAGTAGTCGCATATCCTTCGATTCTTCTGCAATACTCTTTGCGTGCAAATAATAGTTTAACGCAGAAGGCATATCATCCACATCCCGACAGGCAATGCCAGCATACAACAATGCACGGGCATACTTCTGCTTAGGACCATTCGTCTCATAATAATCACAAAGATTGCGAATCAACCCAAAGCTGTCCAATGGTTCTGCACGCTTGTCTTGCATCCCGATGCGCAGCAGCTGGTAGTACATTCGGACGGCTCGGGGCTGCTGGCTGTCGGTGGGGGCATAGGCGGCGAGCAGGCTGTCGGCGGCGGGATAATCGCCGCGCATCATTGCGCTGTCGGCTTCGACGAGCTGGGCAGGATAGCGGGGCTCGCCGCAAGATACTGCTGCCGCCACTGTCACAATGGTGACGGCGACGGCGGCAGCTATACAATATAAGGTGGAGCGCAGCACTGCTTCCTCTTACACTTTGTTGGCCTTCTTGCGCTGGTCGTGGTCGAGGATGGTCTTGCGGAGGCGCATCGACTGGGGGGTGACTTCTACCAGCTCGTCGGCCTTGATGTATTCGAGGGCTTCTTCGAGGCTCATCACGGTGCGGGGAATGACGCGGGCTTTCTCGTCGCTGCCGGAGGCGCGCACGTTGGTGAGCTGCTTGGCTTTGGTGACGTTGATGACGAGGTCGTTGTCGTGCACGTGCTCGCCTACTACCTGTCCGGCGTAGACTTCTTCGCCGGGATCGATGAAGAACTTGCCGCGGTCTTGCAGCTTGTCGATGGAGTAGGCGTAGGCGGTGCCGGTCTCCATTGCTATCATCGAGCCGTTGACGCGGCGGGCTATCTCGCCTTTGTAGGGCTGGTAGTCCTTAAAGCGGTGGGCCATTATGGCTTCGCCCTGCGAGGCGGTGAGGACGTTGGTGCGCAGGCCGATGATGCCGCGCGAGGGGATGGCGAACTCGATGTTGACGCGCTCGCCCTGACTCTCCATCGAGGTCATCTCGCCTTTGCGGCGGGTGACCATATCCATCATCTTGGAGGCAAACTCCTCGGGCACGTTGATGGTGAGCTCTTCGATGGGCTCGTAGACCTCTCCCTGCCTCCCCGAAGGGGCGACCCCTCCCGGCCTCCCCAAAGGGGAGAAGTTAGTGGGGAGGGCGACCAGCTCCTCCCCTTTGGGGAGGCCGGGAGGGGTTGCTCCTTTGGGGAGGCCGGGAGGGGTCGCCCCATCGGGGGGAGTGAGGGGGGTCTTATAGATGACTTGGGGCTGGCCTACTTGCAGCTCGTAGCCCTCGCGGCGCATTGTCTCGATGAGCACGGAGAGGTGGAGCACGCCGCGGCCGCTGACTATCCAGCTGTCGGTGCTGTCTTCGTAGGGCTCTACGCGCAGGGCGAGGTTTTTCTCGAGCTCGCGCTGCAGGCGGTCGTTGATGTGGCGGGAGGTGCAGAACTTGCCTTCCTTACCGAAGAAGGGGGAGTCGTTGATGGTGAAGCGCATCGACATCGTGGGCTCGTCGACGGCGATGGGGGGCAGGGCTTCGGGCTGCTCGGCGTCGCAGATGGTGTCGCCTATCTCGAAGTGCTCGAGGCCGATGATGGCGCAGATGTCGCCGCACTGGGCGGTGGTGGCTTTTACGTGGGTCATTCCCTCGAAGAGGTGGAGCTCGCGGATGCGGGTCTTCTCTTGGGTGCCGTCGCGGTGGGCTATGGTGACGCTCATCCCTTCGGTCAGCTGGCCGCGGTGGACGCGGCCGATGGCGATGCGGCCGGTGTAGCTGCTGTAGTCGAGGCTGGTGATGAGCAGCTGGGGGGTGCCGTCGATGCGGGCGGGGGCTGGTATCACTTCTACTATCTTGTCGAGCAGATAGGTGATGTCGGTGGTGGGGGTGTTGTAGTCTTCGCCCATCCAGCCGTTCTTGGCGGAGCCGTAGACGACGGGGAAGTCGAGCTGGTCTTCTGTGGCGCCGAGTGAGAACATCAGGTCGAACACCATCTCGTAGACTTCTTCCGGACGGCAGTTGGGCTTGTCTACTTTGTTGACTACCACGATGGGCTTCAGGCCTATCTGCAGTGCTTTCTGCAGCACGAAGCGTGTCTGCGGCATCGGGCCCTCGAAGGCGTCGACGAGCAGCAGGCAGCCGTCGGCCATATTGAGCACGCGCTCTACCTCGCCGCCGAAGTCGGAGTGGCCCGGGGTGTCGATGATGTTGATCTTGGTGCCGCGCCAGTTGATGCTGACGTTCTTCGAGAGGATGGTGATGCCGCGCTCGCGCTCCAGATCGTTGGCGTCGAGCACTTGGCTGCTGAGGTTCTGTCCCTCGCGGAACAAGTTGCCGGCCAGCATCATCTTGTCTACGAGGGTGGTCTTGCCGTGGTCTACGTGTGCGATAATCGCAATGTTGCGTATATCCTGCTTAATGTCTTGCATAGGTCTCTCTTTTCCGTATTTTTACAAAATTGGGTGCAAAGGTACGAAAAAACGGGTGAAAAGCCAAATCCGCAGGGGACTTTTCGGCGGTACTGAGGGTGTGGAGGAAAAAAAACGGCGATTGATGGCTGATAATTGGGAATTATTTCGTACCTTTGCACGCGCTATTCGGAAAATCCGATGCATTCGACGAGGCTCCCCGCTGTGATTAAAGGCGGTGCGGGCATTGAAAGGATGTTATGGCAACAGTTATTTTAATCAAACAAACGTTATGTATTTAGATTCAGCTAAAAAGCAGGAAATCTTCGGCCAGTACGGCCAGTCGGCTACTGACACGGGCTCGGTGGAGAGCCAAGTGGCACTGTTCACCTATCGTATTGCTCACCTGACGGAGCACTTGAAGAAGAACCGTAAGGACTTCGGCACGGCTCGCAGCCTGACCAAGATGGTAGGCCGCCGCCGCAAGCTGCTGAAGTATCTCTACAACAAAGACATCAATCGCTATCGTGCCCTCATTAAGGCACTGGGTCTGCGCAAGTAAGGCCCGGCATTGACGGACAAAACGAACGGGTGGAAGCCATCAGCGATGGGTTCCACCCGTTCTTCTTTTTGTCCCTGACGGGATGGCGCCTTCTCAGTCCATCACCTCGCTGAGAGGCTGCATCACGAAGGGGCGCTGGTGCATCAGGGGATGGGGTATCTGGAGGTCGGGCTCGTCGATGGTCAGCTGGTCGTAGAGCAACAGGTCGATGTCGATGGTGCGGTCGTGATAGACGCGGGGGGTGCCGTCGGCGGTGCGCCCTTTGTGGCGGCGACCCATTGCCCGCTCTATCTGCTGCGTGCGGCGCAGCACCTCACGGGGGCTGAGCTGCGTGCGGCAACGGACGGCGGCATTGACAAACAGATGGGGCGACTGGAAGCCCCACGGCTCGGTAACATAAAGGGCCGACTGGCACTCTACGGTGCCAATCAGCTCTTCTATCCGGCGTATGGCCTCGCGGATGTTGTGCTCCTTATCGCCCAGATTGGAGCCGAGGCCGAGGTATAGCGTGTGGTCAGTCATCGAGGATGAGCATCGCGTCGCCGTAGCACCCGAAGAGGTAGCCGTTGGCGAGTGCCTTCTGATAGGCCTCGGTTATCAGGTCGTAGCCGCCGAAGGCTGCCGTGGTCATCATCATCGTGGACTCGGGATGATAGAAGTTGGTAATCATCGCGTCGGCCAGCCCGAAGTCGTAGGGGGGGAAGATAAACTTGTTGGTCCAGCCGTCGTACTCCTTCAGCATTCCGTCGGTCCCGACGGCGGTCTCGGTGGCGCGGATGGTGCTCACACCTACGGCACAGACACGGTGGCCGGAGCGCTTGGCTTCGTTCACGATGTCGCAGGCAGCGGCTTTGACGCTCATCTGCTCTGAGTTCATCTTGTGCTTCGTCAGGTCTTCCACCTCGATGGGCTCGAAGTTGCCCAGTCCGCAGTGGATGGTGACATAGGCAAAGTTGATGCCGCGAATCTCGAGTATCTTCATCAGCTCACGACTGAAGTGCAGGCCCGACGACGGTGCCGTGACGGCTCCCTCGTTGCGGGCGAAGATGGTCTGGAAATTCTCCGTATCGTCGGGCGTGGCCTCGCGGCGGTTGATGATGTAGCGGGGCAGCGGGGCGGAGCCGAGGCCGAAGAGCTCGCGCTTGAACTCGTCGTGCGGACAGTCGTAGAGGAAGCGCAGCGTGCGGCCGCGGCTGGTCGTATTGTCAATGACCTCGGCCACCATCGGGCCGTCCTCGTCGAAGAACAGCTTGTTGCCGATGCGTATCTTGCGGGCAGGCTCTACCAGCACGTCCCACAGGCGCAGCTCTTCGTTGAGCTCGCGCAGCAGGAATACCTCAATCTTGGCGTCGGTCTTCTCCTTCGTTCCGTAGAGACGGGCGGGAAACACTTTCGTGTCGTTGAAGACGAAGGCATCGCCCTCATCAAAGTAGCCCGTGATGTCGCGGAAGGTGAGAAACTGGTCGGTATCGTTGCCGTCGGCGTCTTTCTTGAACATCTCGATGGTCTGGCTGTTGCGGTGAATCACCATCAGGCGGCACTCGTCGCGATGGTACACCTTCTCCGTCGTCCCGTCTTCGTTCTCGAATACGCGGTGGGGCGGCTCCAGTGCTACCTGTGCCTCGGGCAACTTGAACTTAAATTGTGAAAGTTTCATATCCATTGTCTATATATTCTCTTCAGTCTATTGTCTGTTGTTCGAGCCACGCCGGGAAGTCGTCCAGCGTGATGCAGTCTTCTATGCGCACATCGCCCAGACGCGTGCGGCAGAGGGCGGTCAGATGGGCGCCGCTGCCCAGCGCGCTGCCAATGTCGCGGGCCAGCGAGCGGATGTAGGTGCCCTTGCCGCAGACCACTCGGATGCTCAGCTGCATCTGCTGTGGGTCGAAGCCGGTCACCTCTATCTCGTCGATGTGCACCGTCTTGGGCTTCAGGGCTACGTCGTCGCCCCGGCGAGCCAATGCGTAGGCCCGGTGACCGTCGACCATCACGGCCGAGAACACGGGCGGCACTTGCTCAATGTCGCCCACAAAGCGGCACAGCACCTCGTCAATCAACTGGCGCGTGATGTGGGCTGTGGGATAGGTATGGTCTACGGCGTGCTCGAGGTCGAAGCTGGGGGTCGTGGCACCCAGCTGCAGCGTGGCCGTATATTCCTTCGTGTGGTACTGCAGGCGTTCTATCTCCTTCGTCTTTTTACCCGTGCAGAGTATCAGCACACCCGTGGCCAGCGGGTCCAGCGTGCCGGCGTGGCCCGTCTTCACCCGGCGCACGCCCTGCTTCTTGGAGATGCGCGTGCGGACGTAGGCCAGTGCGCCGAACGACGTCATCCGATAGGGCTTGTTGATGCAGAGTATCTCTCCTTCCGTGAAGTTCATTCAGTCTACCATTGCGAGTGAGTGTCCCGTCAGCAGCAGGATGATGATGATGCTGCCAACAACGATGCGATAGATGCCAAAGGCCTTAAAGCCATACTTGGACAAGAAGCCGACAAACCACTTCATTGCCAGCAGTGCCACCACAAAGGCCACTGCGCAGCCCAGCAGCAGCATTGCCACATTGTGGCTGGTGGCCCACGAGGCGTCGTCTTTCAGCAGGTCCAGCAGGTCCAGCAGCGTGGCTCCCGCCATCGTTGGCACGGCCAAGAAGAACGAGAACTCTGCGGCACGCTTGCGCGTCAGCCCCTGCGTCATACCGCCCACGATGGTGGCCATAGAGCGCGACACGCCGGGGATGACCGAGATGCACTGGTAGAGACCGATGTTGAAGGCGCGCTTCTCGTTGACTGCCACGTCGTCGGTACCCTTATTGAACAGCTTGTCGCAGAAGAGCATAAAGATGCCGCCCACGACCAGCATCACGGCCACTACCTCTACGCTGTCGAGCAGCCAGTCGAGCAGGCCCGACTTCTTGGCCAGCAGGCCGATGACCACGGCGGGCAGCACGCCCACTATCAGCAGCCAGTAGAAATAGAAGCGGTGCTTCAAACGCTGAAAGGCACTGCTCCCGGCAGGAGCCGGCGTCGTGTCGAACTGGAAGAAGCGCTTCCAGTACAGGCAGACCACTGACAGGATGGCGCCAAACTGGATGATAAACGTGAAGGCGTGGACAAAGGGGTCGCCCTGCTGAATGCCCAGCAGGTTCTGCGTGATAATCATATGGCCTGTCGACGAGACGGGCAGAAACTCCGTCAGTCCTTCAACAATACTGATAATGATGGTCTCCAGCCACGTCATACGTTATCCTCCTCGTTGATGTCCGCATCTTTCGGCTTACGCACGATGGCATAAATCATCGATACGAAACCTACCAGACATACTATCGGTGCCAGCTTGATGCGACGGGCACTGAAGATGTCGGGATTGTAGGCCGACTCCGTTGAGCCGCTGCCACTCATCAGGATGAAGCCTATCACCACGATGGCCATTCCGACAGCCAGCAGGATGAAGTTCATCCGGTCAAATGCAAAGTCTCTCTTCATTGTATGCAGTTTTGCAGTGTTAAATCTTATAGAGCTCGCCTGCCGTCATCCGCAGGAACTTGTTGACGGCCAGCCACGCACAGAGTGCCGTGATGACAATGCCGAACAGCAGCACGGAACCGCCGGTGATGGCCAGCTCTTTCCACGTGATAATCTCGAGGATAGACGGCTCAGCCAGATAGAGGGCATAGAAGCCGGCTCCCAGCACGCCGATGGCCAAGATGGCCGCCACGATGCCAATGCCCACGGCCCTGTTGAGGAATGGGCGGCGGATGAACGACCACGAGGCACCCACGAGCTTCATCGTGTGGATAAGGAAGCGGCGGGCATAGATGCTCAGCCGCACGCTGTTGCTGATGAGCGCAAACGAGACGCACGTCAGCAGCACGGCCAGTACCAGCAGGATGAGACTGAGGCGACTGAGGTTCAGATTGACGCGGTCTACGAGGTCTTCCATATAGGCCACGTCGCTCACACGCTGGTCTTTCCTAATCTCTTTCACAATCCACTTCAGCGAGTCGCGGTTGGCATAGTCGCTCTTCAGCTGCACCTCGAGCGTGGCCAAGAAAGGATTGAAGCCCAGAAACTCCGACGGGTCGGAGCCCAGCTCCTTCGTCTGTTCCTGCTGCGCCTGCTCCTTACTGATGTAGTCGATGTTGCGCGAATAGGGACGGTGGTACAGCTCGCGGCAGAGGCGGTGAGCCTGATTCACGCTGACGCTGTCTTTCAGCATCACCGTCACCGTCAGGTGCTCGCGCATATGGGCCGACAGGTTATGAGCCGTCAGCACGGAGAACACCACCAACCCCAACAGGATAAGCACCATCGTGGTACTTATACACAAAGTGACAACCTGCAAGCCACGGCGGCTGCGGGTTCTTTTTCGCTTTTTTGCCATTTCTCTTTTAGACGTAATACACCTAATTTAGGTGCAAAAGTACAATATTTCGGCCGAATGCCCGAATAATCTTCTTGGAATTTGTACCGCAGAAGCACAAATTCTCGCGAGAATTCCACAAAATTTCGCGAGAAGTCCCAAAATGCGCGCGAGAATCTGAAACAAGACAATAAAAAAGACTGCACCGCGTTTTGTATATGAAACCATCAAATGAGCTTTGCAAGACTATGAGTACCATCATTTATCCCTCTCCTATCTTCGGGCCGGTGCACAGCCGGCGGCTGGGCATCTCGCTGGGCATCAACCTGCTTCCAGCCGACGGAAAGGTGTGCTCGTTCGACTGTATCTACTGCGAGTGCGGCTTTAACGAAGACCACCGCCCCACCCTGCCGATGCCACGGCGCGAGGAGGTGAGCCGGCGGCTGGAAGAGAAGCTGCAACAGATGACGGCCGAGGGGCAGTTGCCCGACGTGCTGACGTTTGCCGGCAACGGCGAACCGACGTGCCATCCGCACTTTGCCGAGATTATCGACGACACGCTGCGGCTGCGCGACCGCTACTGTCCGAAGGCGAAGGTGAGCGTGCTGAGCAACTCGACAATGATTCACCGCCCGCAGGTGCACGCGGCACTGATGCGCGTGGACAACAACATACTGAAGCTGGACACCATAGACCCTATATATATAAATAAGGTGGACCACCCCGCCGGCACCTACGACGTGGATGCCATCATCGAAAGGATGAAAGCCTTCGACGGGCACCTGATTGTCCAGACGATGTTTATGCGTGGACAGTGCGACGGTCAGTCGGTAGACAACACGGGCGAGGAATACGTTGGCCCGTGGCTGGAGGCGGTGAAGGCAATCGGCCCGCAACAGGTGATGGTCTACACCATTGACCGCGAGACGCCGGCGGCAGGGCTGGAAAAAGCAAGTCGCGAACAGCTGGATGCCATTCGCGACCGTGTGATAGCTGCCGGCATTCCCTGCACGGCAAGCTACTGAGCTGCCCTTTTCCCTTTACTTGGAAATGATGCCCAACTGGGTTCCCTCGATGAACTGAACGATATTGCGTATCTCAGGACCGTCGGGCACCTGTTCTTTTATCTGATTCACGGCGTCGAAGACCGACGTCTGACCGTGGAACACGAGGCGATAGGCATTGCCGATGTGCTTCAGGGTCTTGTCGTCTACGCCATAGGCACGCCCCATCAGCGTGTTCACACCGCCATAGGTATTCTTGCGGGTAGCCACGATATAGGGCGGGATGTCTTTCGAGAACGTAGTGCCTGCCTGCACCATTGCCCCTATTCCCACGCGGGTCTTGGCATTGGCAATGACCGACGAGGAGAAGATGACACTGCTCTGAATCTCGCAGTCGCCCGCAATCTTCGTACCATAGCCGAATACGCAGCGGTCGGCCACCTTCGTGTCGTGCGAGATGTGGGCACCTTCCATCAGCACATTGTCATTGCCGATGACGGTCTGCCCGCCGGTATGCGTGGCACGGTTGATGACCACGTTCTCACGGATGATATTGTTGTTGCCGATGATGCACTCGGACTTCTCGCCGCGGAACTCGAAGTCCTGCGGCAGGGCCCCGATGACCGAGCCCTGATGCACCTTATTATGACTGCCCATCCGCGTACCGTTGAGGATGCTGACAAAGGGGAAGATGATACAGTCGTCGCCTATCTCCACGTCGCCCTCGATGTACACAAAGGGGAATATCTTACAGTTGTTGCCGATCTTCGCTCTGGGGTCGATTTCGGCTTTTGGACTTATTTCACTTGCCATAACTCTTATCTCTTAATGATGTGAACTCTTAACACTTATTTCCCGCCGCCACCGAGCGCCTGATACAGATTGACCACGGCCTGCATCTTGTAGAAGTCGTCGGCCACTTTCGACAGACGGGCACTGAGCAGGGAGCTCTCGGCACTGATGACCTCGAGGTAGGACGAGCCGCTGCTCTGGTAGAGCTGCTTGGTGTCCTCCACATTCTTCTCGAGCACCTTTATCTGCTTGCCCTCCAACTCAGACTTCTCGTTGCTGGCGTTGTAGAGCACCAGCGCATTGCTCACCTCGGTTCCGGCCTTCAGCACGGCATTCTGCCACGTGTTGAACGCCTGCTCCTGCTGCCACTTGGCCACCTTCAGGCCGGCCACTATCTGGCCGTGCTGGAACACGGGCTGCACCAGCGAGCCTACGGCCGAGAGCAGCCACTTGCCGGGATTGGCCATTCCGTTGTTGTTGGTAAAGGCACCCGTGCCCGTGATGTTAATCTGCGGATAGAAGCGCGAGCGGGCCGTCTCTACGTCGTAGAAGCACTGGGCCAGCTGCATCTCGGCAGCGTGAACGTCGGCACGGTTGCTGAGCAGCTGAATGCCCACGCCCGTAGCAAACGTAGCGGGCAACGACTGCTCCTCAATGGTAGAGCGGGCAATCTGATGGCCGGGTTCGCCGATGAGCAGGCAGAGGGAGTTCTCCATCTCACGAATCTGCCGCTTCAGGTCGGCAGCCTGCGCCTGCACGGAGTAGTAGTTGGCCTCGGCACTCTGCACGCTGGTAGAGCGGGCGCGGCCAAGATTCATCTGCAACTGCATCATATCCCACGTCTCGTGCACCAGTCCGGCCATATCGTTAACCACTTGCAGCTGGCGGTCGAGCATCAGCAGCGTGTAGTAAAGATTGGCAATACCGCACACGATGTTGGTCTGCACCACCACCTGATAGTCTTTCGTGGCCAGCAGCTGCATCTGTGCCGAGCGTTTCTGCGACAGCAGATTGCCGAAGAGGTCGACATCCCAGCTGGCTGAGATGGGCAGGGTGTACGACTTGGTGGCGGGATTGTCGCCAAACTTGGCAATGGTTCCCGTAGGCGCAATGGCCACAGAGGGGACGAAAGCCAGCTTGGCCACCTTCACCTGCTCCTCCACCATCTTCACGTTCAGCGCGGCATTGAGCAGGTCGGCATTGTTGGCGAGGCCTTTGTCTATCAACGCCTGCAGCTGCGGGTCGGTGAACAGCTGGCGCCACGGCAGGTTGCCGAAATTCTCGTCAGTGTTCGAGACCAGCGTGTCGACATCCGACACGGCGTCACGCACCAGTCCCACCGTATTCACGTCAGGGCGCTCATATTTGTTGTAGAGTCCGCAGCTGCTCATCAGCAGGATGGCGGACAGCATTGTCATTAGCTTCTTCATAGTCATCATTCTTCTACTTTATATTCTACCGGACGGTTGGCATACTGAGCCAGCTCTGTTACGATTTCATTGCCGGCATCGTCGTCCTCAAACTTCATCGGGCTGAACTTCTCTTGCAGTGACTGGAAGATGACGAACAACGTAGGCACGACGAAGAGCTGGCACAGCGTACCAATCAACATACCACCCACGGCCGCAGCACCCAGCGTCTGGTTACCGTTCTTACCCACGCCCGAGGCGAACATCATCGGCAGCAGACCGATGACCATCGCCAGCGACGTCATCAAGATAGGACGCAGACGGGCTGCAGCTCCCAACACGGCTGCCCACGAGACGGCCATTCCCAGACGGCGACGCTCCAAAGCGTACTGCACAATCAGGATGGCGTTCTTGGCCAACAGACCAATCAGCATATTCAGCGAAATCTGCATATAGATGTCGTTGTTGTGGCCGAACAGCTGCGTAAAGAGGAAGCAGCCAGCCAGTCCGAACGGCACCGAGAGGATTACCGCCAACGGCAGGAGGTAAGACTCGTACTGCGCCGACAGAATCAGATAGATAAACATAATACAGAGCAAGAAGATGATGGCCGTCGAGTTGGTCGTCTGTGCTTCCTGACGCGTCAGACCCGAATAGTCGTAGGTGTAGCCCGTAGGCAGCATCTGCGAAGCCACTTCCTCCACAGCTTGGATGGCCTGACCGGTAGAATAGCCGTCGGCCACGGTGGCCGTTACGTTGATGGCGGTAAACAGGTTGAAGCGGTTGATATTGGCTGGGCCATAGACACGCTCCATCTGGCAGAACTCCTTCACCGGCGACATTCCCGCCGACGTACGCACATAGATGCTATTGAGCGACTCCTCTGTCATACGCGTCTCGGGCGAGCCCTGCACCATCACGCGGTACAGCTTGCCGTAGGCATTGAAGTTAGAGGCATAGAGGCCACCGTAATATCCCTGCAGCGTGTAGAGCACGGTCTGCGGAGAGATGCCTGCCTGCTTACACTTGGCTACGTCGACGTGTATCATATACTGCGGGTAGTTGGGGTTGTAAGAGGTCATTGCCATCTGTATCTCCGGCCGCTTGTTCAGCTCGTTCAGATAGTCGGTCACGATGTCAAAGAACTTCGAGAGGTCGCCACCGGTACGGTCCTGCATCACCAGCGACACACCCGAGTTGGCCGAGAAGCCGGGAATCATCGGCGGTGCGAATGCCAGAATCTGAGCATCCTTGATGTGGGCCGTCTTCAGATAAATCTGCGCCAGCACGCCATTGGCATCATAGGGATTGAGGAAGAAACGGTAGATGCCGTCGCCCTGCCAGAGACCGCTGATCTTCCACCAGAGGCCCTTCTGACGCTCGCTGAACGGCTTCAGCTTGCAGATGAACGTGGCCTGATCGGAGCCGGCACCTGCAATAAAGTTGTAACCCTGAATCTGCTCACGGCTCTGGATAGCCGGATCAGCACCGAGGATGGAGTCTACCTGACTGACAATCTTGGTGGTCTGAGCCACAGACGTAGCCGGCGGCATCGATACCGTACAGAACACCACGCCCGTATCTTCATCGGGCACCAGACCCGTCTTCGTGGTAGCCATCGTTCCTACCAGCACGGCAATTCCAATAACGACGAGGATACCGATGGCCATTGGCATCCGCACCAGCTTCTCCACAATGTTCTTATACTTATTGGTCGTTGCAGTGAAAGCGGTGTTGAACGAAGCGTGGAAGCGGTCGAGCATCGACATCTTCTCGTGTCCCTCCTTATCGTGCGGCTTCAAGAAGATGGCACACAAGGCAGGCGACAGGGTCAGAGCGTTCAAAGCCGAAATGAAGATGGACATTGCCATCGTCAGACCGAACTCACGGTAGAACGTTCCCGTTGTTCCACCGAGGAACGAAACGGGGATGAACACCGAGGCCATCACAAGCGTCACGGAGATGATGGCACCCGAAATCTCGTTCATTGCGTCAATCGAAGCCGTCAGCGTAGACTTATAGCCCTGATCGAGCTTGGCGTGCACGGCCTCAACCACGATGATGGCATCGTCCACCACAATGGCAATGGCCAGCAGCAATGCCGACAGCACCAGCAGGTTGATGGAGAAGCCTATCAGCTCGAGGAAGAAGAACGTACCGACGAGCGATACCGGCACAGCAATCAGCGGGATGAGCGTTGAGCGCCAGTCTTGCAGGAAGACGTAGACAACGAGGAACACCAGCAACAGCGTCAGGAAAAGGGTGAACACCACCTCCTCGATACTTGCATAGAGGAACTCGGTCACGTCGTAGTTAATCTTATAAATCATTCCCGGCGGGAACAGCTTGGCCTGCGCTTCCAGCTCTTTCTTCACATCAGCAGCAATCTGATTGGCATTCGAGCCAGCAATCTGCTGCACCATACCCATCACCGAAGGCAGGTTGTTGTTCTTCATCGAGACGCTGTACTGCAAACCGCCCAGTTCAATCTTGGCCACGTCCTTCAGCTTCAGCGTCTGTCCATCAGCATCGCTTCGGATGATGATGTTGCCAAACTCCTCCGGCGTCTTCAGACGTCCCGTGTAGCGCATCGAATACTCGTAGGCCACGTCGCTCTGCTCGCCAAAGGTACCCGGAGCAGCCTCGATGTTCTGTTCGGCCAGCACGCCGCTGATATCGGTAGGCATCAGGTTGTACTGCTTCATCACGTCGGGCTTCAGCCAAATACGCATTGAGTAGGTCTTCACACCCGGGCTCTGTACGTCGCCCACACCTTGGATACGCTTAATAGCCGGGATGATGTTGATGTTTGAATAGTTGGTAAGGAACTCATCGTCGTAACGACCGTCCTCCGACGTCAGGGTGTACATAATGACCTGCGAAGTCTGTCGCTTCAGCACCGTCACACCAATCTGAGTCACCTCGGCCGGCAACAGTGCCTGTGCCTGCGACACGCGGTTCTGCACGTTCACGGCACACATATCGGCATTCATTCCCTGACGGAACATCACGGTGATATTGGCCGAGCCAGAGGAGGCCGTAGAGGTGATATAGTCCATACCCTCCACACCGTTGATGCTCTCCTCGAGCGGTACGATGACGGAGTTGCGCACCGTCTCTGCATCAGCACCGGGATAGCTGGTATAGACCACTACCGTAGGCGGTGCAATGTCCGGGTACTGCTCAATAGGCAGCGACACCAGACCAATCAAACCCAGAATGACGATGAAAATCGAAATCACCGTCGAAAGCACTGGGCGTTTTATAAATGTTGTAAATGTCATTGTTGTGTTAAGTTTGGGGCTTGGTTATTTCTTCATTGCATTGACAATGTCGCCGGCAGTCATCTCTTTGGCCTGCTCGTTGATTTTCTCCTGATAACGGGCGGGCGTGATGGGCACAATCTCCATTCCGTCGGTCAGCTTGGTAACGCCATTGGTGACATACTTGTCGCCCACTTTCAGACCGTCCGTCACGATGTAGTTGTTGCCGTCGTTCTGCGGGTCTACCTTTATCTCAGTGTAGTGCACCTTATTGCTCTTGTCTACCACGTAGACGAACTTCTTGTTCTGCACCTCGCTGACACAGTTCTGCGGGATGATGATGGCTGCCGAGTTATCCTGCGGGATGACGATGTTGCCCGAACCGCCACTCTTCAGCAGCTTCTCAGGATTGGGGAACACGGCGATAATCTGAGCCGTACCCGTAGCGGCATCAATCACACCGCTCATCTTCGTCACCTTACCCTCGTGTGCATAGAGGGAGCCGTCGCTCAACTGCAGCTTCACCGAGGGCAGTGCGTTCAGGCCCTCGCCACTGCGCTGCATAGCCAGCACATCGCGCTCGGTCATCGAGAAGTAGACTTCCATTGACGAGATGTTCGAAACGGTGGTTAATGCATTCGAGGCACTGACCAGTGCACCTTTCTTATAAGGCAGCGTACCTACCACGCCCGATGCGGGACTCTTCACGTAGCAGAAGCTCAAGGCCTCGCGAGCCGATGCCAGTGCTGCCTGTGCCTGAGCCAGCTGGGCCTTGGCACTCTCAAAGGTATTCTGGGCCGTCTGCAACTCGTAGTCGCCTATCACTTTGTTGGCGTGCAGCTGCTTAGAGTTCTCGTAGGTCAGCTGGGCCGTGTTCACCTGCGACTGAGCCGTGTTCACAGCAGCCTGTGCCTGACGCACCGAAGCCTGTGCCGTCTCGTTGTCGATGACGAACAGCAACTGACCGGCACTCACCGCCTGACCTTCCTTCACATTGATCTGGGTGAGGAATCCCGTTGCCTTCGGACGAATCTCCACGTCCTGCACACCTTTGATTGTAGCAGGATAGGTAGTCTGCATCGTGGTGCTCTGCGTACCCACTTCTACTACGGGATACTCATTGTCACCAAAGTTCGGACGTCCACCGCCGCCATTACACGAAACAAGCATTGCAGCTACGGCCGCAATCATCAAAAATGCTTTCTTTTTCATACTTCTATTCGTTATAATTATCTTGATTCTTCTTGAAAACAGTCCCTTACTGGAGAAAACTCTACCCTCCGGCTCGGGTTTTCGGAGTGCAAAGATACATAAAATCCACTGACCCACATCATAATAGGTAACATATTTAACAATATTTATATGCCTGCCGAGCCCCCGGAAGCGCACTGCCGTGGGCACAGCCCGGCAGTAGACTCAAGTGCCCTACGCGCAGACCCTATGGAAATCTGCGCGAAAACGCTGCGAATTTACGTAAGAATTGTGCGACGGCAGTCATTGAACGGCCTCGGTCAGGGGCTCCGAGAGCCCCATCTGGCGGGCTTTCTCCTTTAAGAGGAGCATCAGTGGTTCACGCTCGTTGGGTACGCGGTTGTCCAGCACGGCCTCTTTCATCACGCGTTTCAGCTCACCCACCTCACGACAGGGACCCAGCCGAAACATCTGCATTATCTCATTGCCGTCGATGACGGGCTGCAGCTCGCGCTCCCAATCGCGCTGGGCGAGGTCGGTCAGCTTCTCGCGCACCACGCGGAAGTTCTCCAGAAAGATTTTCTTTCGCACCTCATTCTTACTCGTGATGTCGGCCTCGCAGAGCGTCATCAGGTCACCGATGTCAGCACCTGCATCGTTCATCAGCCGTCGTACGGCGCTGTCGGTCACCACCTCGTCGGCAATAACGATGGGACGCATATGCAAATCCACCAGTTTCTGCACGTACTTCATCTCGGCTCCCATCGGCAACTTCAGCCTGCGGAAAATATCGGGCACCATCTTGGCTCCAATGATATTGTGATTGTGGAACGTCCAGCCCTGTGCGTTGTCCCAGCGTTTGGAGCGTGTCTTGCCGACATCGTGCAGCAATGCTGCCCAACGGAGCCACAACCCCGCCTCCTGCTTTTCGCTTTTTATCACGTTCTCCAGCACTTCGAGCGTATGGTAGAAATTATTCTTGTGGGCACGGCCGTTGCGACGCTCCACAATGTCCAATGCCGCAAGTTCGGGCAAAATCAGGTTGAGCAGCCCCGAGCGTTGCAGGTATTCGAAGCCAATGCTCGGATGCGGAGCCATCATTATCTTGTTCAGTTCTACGGCGATACGCTCACCGCTTACTATCTTGATACGGTCGGCCATCCGCTCCAGCCCTTCGAACGTCTCTTCCTCAATCTGGAAGTTCAGCTGGGTGGCAAAGCGAACGCAGCGCATCATCCGCAGTGGGTCGTCGCTGAACGTGACATCGGGGTCGAGCGGCGTGGCTATGATGCCGTCTTCGAGGTCAGCCAATCCGTTAAATGGGTCTACCAGCTGACCAAAACGGCTGTTGTTCAGGCAGATGGCCATCGCATTGATGGTGAAGTCGCGACGGTTTTGGTCGTCTTCCAGCGTACCATTCTCGACGACGGGCTTGCGCGAGTCGTGGCTGTAGCTCTCCTTACGGGCACCCACGAACTCTATCTCCATTCCCTTATACTTCACCTGTGCCGTGCCAAAGTTGCGAAACACGGAGAGGTGGGCATTACGTCCGAAGCGCCGTTTCAGTGCCGAAGCCACGTCAATGCCGCTACCCACCACCACCACGTCAATATCGTCTGAGGGCCGCTCCAGAAAGATGTCGCGCACATAGCCCCCCACGACGTAGCACTCCACGCCCAACTCATCGGCCACGGCCGATATCTGGCGGAACACGTCCTTATCCAGCAGTCGGGCCAACGCACGGTCTGAATATAGTTTCATAATCGGTTGTCTCCTTATTCTTTTTGCGGCTGCAAAGGTACAAATTAATTGAGAATTAAGAATTAAGAATTAAGAATTATTTGTACCTTTGCAACCTCTGAAAACGACAGATTGATATGAGAACGACATCTTTCCTACGGCATTCCGCGCTGGCACTGGCCGTCCTGCTGGGGCTGCTGGGTTGCACCGACGGCGAAGCTCAACTGGCCGAAGCGATGCTGAACCGCGCACAGGCAGCCTACGAGGCGGGCGACTATCTACGTGCCATCAGCACCATAGACTCACTGCGCACCCATTACCCCAAGCAGCTGGACGTACGCCGGCGGGCACTCACCCTCTATCAGGAGGCCTCGTTGCGCCACGCACAGGACGAGCTGGCCCGTACCGACAGCCTGCTCGAAGCCGCCAAGCAAGACTACAGCCAGCTGCAGGCACTGCTGCAGACAGGGCGAATGAGCGACAGCGACTGGCAGCAGATGCAGCCAAAGCTGACGCAGGCACGCCGGCGACGCGACTCACTGCAGGTGCAGTTCGACACCCAATGCGCCCAGATTAAGTACATTCATAGGAAACAAAAAGACAATTAATTTGGCGGTTTCGGCAGAATTGCGTAATTTTGCACCCAGTTATGGCAACAGAGAATCTCACGACCAATGCCCAGTTCGAACGGACGATAGCCGAATGTCGCTCGCTGTTCGAGAAGAAACTCCACGACTACGGAGCATCGTGGCGCATCCTGCGACCCACGGCACTCACCGACCAGCTGTTTATCAAAGCCAAGCGCATACGCTCGCTCGAAATCAAGAGAGAGAGTCGCGTGGGCGAAGGCATACGTCCAGAGTTTATCGCACTAATCAACTACGGCATCGTGGGGCTCATCCAGCTGAATCGTGGCTTTGCCGACACGGTAGACATTGCCGTCAGCGAGGCGATGGAGCTATACGACCGCTATGCCCACGAGGCACTGGAACTGATGAAGCGCAAGAACCACGACTACGACGAGGCGTGGAGGTCAATGCGTGTCAGTTCGTACACAGACTTCATACTGACCAAGATTGAGCGCATCAAAGAGATTGAGAACCTCGGCGGCGACACGTTGGTGAGCGAGGGCATTGACGCCAACTATATGGACATCATCAACTACGCCGTGTTCGGAGCCATCAAGCTGAGCGAGTAAAGGGATGGTCAGAAAGATTGCAGTCAACACAGCCCGGATGGTGCTGGCCGTGACGTTCATCCTCTCGGGATTCGTCAAAGCGGTCGACCCGTTGGGCACACAATACAAGATAACCGACTATCTGGCAGCGATGCACTTGGGGCGGCTGGTGCCAGACTTCGTCACGCTGGGGGGAGCCGTGCTCATTGCGGCAGTGGAATTCGGGCTGGGCATCTGCCTGCTCTTTGCCATACGCCGACGGATGACCTCGCGGCTGACACTGCTGATAATGCTTGTGATGACGCCACTCACGCTGTGGCTGGCCATTACCAATCCCATCAGCGACTGCGGTTGCTTCGGCGACGCACTGGTGCTCACCAACTGGCAAACATTTGCAAAGAATGTGGTGTTGCTGACTTGCGCCATAGCCGTGACGCGATGGCCGCTGGAAATGATGCGATTCATATCGGAGTCTAACCAGTGGATTGTGGTCAACTACACGGCGGTCTTCATCCTCGCCATAGCAGGATGGGCACTCTACGACCTGCCGCAGTTCGACTTCCGCCCCTATCACGTCGGTGCCAACATCCGGGAGGGAATGGAGATTCCCGAGGGCGAACAGCCACCGCAATTCGAGACCACGTTCATAATGGAGAAAGACGGCGAGCAACGCGAGTTCACCATCGACGACTATCCCGACTCTACGTGGACGTTCGTTGACTCGAAAACCGTACAGACCAGTGCCGGCTACACGCCGCCAATACAGGATTTCGTCATAGAGACCGACCGCGGTGACGACATCACAGGCGACTTGATAGATGCCGACGGATACGCATTCCTACTGGTCTCGCCGCATCTGGAGCAGGCCGACGACTCGCAGTTGGACCTCATCAACCAACTCTACGAGTACGCTCAGGAGCATCGCTACCCATTCTACTGCGTAACGGCCAGCGACGAGCGGGGCATCAACCGGTGGCGCGACATCACGGGAGCGGAGTATCCGTTTGCCAGAATGGATGAGACGACGCTGAAGACCATCATACGCAGCAATCCCGGACTGGTGCTGATGAAACACGGGACCGTAGTCCGCAAATGGAGTCACAATAGACTGCCCAACGAGGAACAGCTGCAACAGCCACTCGAGAAGAGTGAACTGGGACAGATGCCCGAAGACTCTGTACCGCGCAAGATACTAAACATCTTGCTTTGGTACGTACTGCCGCTGCTCATACTCACCATTGCCGACCGCCTATGGGCGTGGAGCCGGTGGGTAAAGAAGAAAAAGAAGTCTAACAAGATATACAACTTATTAAAAACAAAAGAAAATGAGAAAGAAAATTGTAGCAGGCAACTGGAAGATGAATCTGAACCTGCAGGAGGGCGTAGCTCTCGCTAAGGAACTGAACGAAGCACTCAATGCTGACAAGCCCAACTGCGGCGTGGTCATCTGCACACCGTTCATCCATCTCGCATCAGTGGCTCAGGTTATCGACCAGAACGTCATCGGACTGGGAGCAGAAAACTGTGCTGACAAAGAAAAAGGCGCATTCACGGGCGAAGTGTCGGCCGAAATGGTCAAGAGCACTGGCGCACAATACGTCATTCTGGGACACTCAGAGCGCCGCGAATATTATAAGGAGACACCCGATATCCTGAAAGAGAAGGTGCTGCTGGCACTGAAGAACGGCCTGAAGGTCATCTTCTGCATCGGCGAGACGCTCGAGGAGCGCGAGGCCAACAAGCAGAACGAGGTGGTAAAGGCAGAACTCGAGGGCTCGGTGTTCAACCTCAGCGAAGAGGAGTTCCGCAACATCGTCATTGCCTATGAACCCATCTGGGCCATCGGTACAGGAAAGACCGCCACGGCTGAGCAGGCAGAGGAGATTCACGCTTACATCCGCTCTATCGTAGCTGAGAAGTACGGACAGGCTGTTGCCGACGACACCAGCATCCTCTACGGCGGCAGCTGCAAAGCCAGCAATGCTCCTGAGCTGTTTGCCAAGCCCGACATCGACGGTGGCCTCATCGGTGGCGCTTCGCTGAAGTGTGCCGATTTCAAAGGCATCATCGACGCTTGGAAATAATTCACTCCAGTATCCATTTTCCACGGAGGGCGACCGGTCATCGCACCGGTTGCTCTGCCCGTGGACTTATCTATCGAGCCAATGAGACAACGCCTCACGACATTCATTCTGGCCACCGGCCTCGCACTCTGCGCCAACGCACAGACGTTCACGCAACGCGTACAGCAGCCTGCCGAGGGCAGAGGAAACGTTACCATTCATCAGGATGCAGCCATCGATGAACTGGTGAATGCGCCGGCCAATGCTGCTGCTCAGCAACCGCAGAAGCCCGCCGAGCGCCGTAGCAACACACAGCAGAACGGCGCACAGGCCCAGCAGCAGCGAGCCGAAAGTGGTAGCCAAGCCGTACAGCAGCAGGAAGCGTCGCGTCCCGCAGCCCGCACGGGTCGTAAAGTGGGTGGATACCGCGTGCAGGTGTATGCCGGCGGCAACACGCGCAAAGATCGTCAGAGGGCCGAAAGCATCGGCAGTGCCCTGCGCGCCCAGTTTCCCGGAGAGGCTGTCTACGTTCACTTCTACTCGCCGCGATGGATCTGCCGAATGGGCAATTACCGCACCTACGAGGATGCCGAGCAGATGTTGCAGAACGTGCGCCGGCTGGGCTACAGCCAAGCGTCTATCGTGAAAGGCAAAGTGACTCAATAACCCTCAGCCGTCCTGCGAACTCCAAAAGACCTTATAACCTATGGCAGACAACAGCAATGAAGCGGCACTGGCCGCCCACTACCGTTCCATATTGAGCCTGCTGGGCGAAGACCCCGAACGCGAAGGACTGCTCAAGACCCCTACGCGAGTGGCCAAGGCAATGCAAGTGCTCACACGCGGCTACGAGATGGACGCACACAAAGTGCTCACCGACGCGCTCTTCAAGGAAGACTACAGTCAGATGGTCATCGTGAAAGACATTGACTTCTTCTCGCTCTGTGAGCACCATATGCTGCCTTTCTACGGAAAAGTGCACGTGGCCTACATCCCCAACGGCTACATCACGGGACTGAGCAAGATTGCCCGCGTGGTCGACATCTACAGCCACCGCCTGCAGGTGCAGGAGCGGATGACGTTGCAGATTAAGGAGTGTATCGAGCAGACACTCAAGCCCCTCGGCGTGATGGTGGTCGTCGAAGCCCGCCATATGTGTATGCAGATGCGCGGAGTGGAGAAGCAGAACAGCATCACCACCACCAGCGACTTCAGCGGTGCCTTCAACCAAGCCAAGACGCGGCAGGAGTTTATGAACCTCATCACGCACCAGACCTACTGAAATGCACCACATTTTCCCCACAGAGATTATCTAACTCACACAAAAAAGCATCAACATTATGTACCAACCAGACAGAGGCACCTACAAAAAGCAGTCATTCCTGCAAATGTTCTATCACAGTTGCTTAGGCAAGTTCATTATCCTGCTGGCCTTTATCGTCCTATTGCTCGTCGTGGCGCACGTCACCGTACCCTCAGAAGAGAAGATGCGCACTGAGATGGCTGACGACATCCGCGAATGCATCCAAGAGAACGACAGCATTCAGGGCGACAAGCTCGACGATGCCGTGGGCAACTTCTTCCGTATCTTCACGACCGCCGACACCACAGCCAACGACCGCGAACTGCTCGACGCATTCTACAAATACAACCGTATTGAGATATTCCGCCACGGCCTCTATGCCACTGCACGCATCCACAACAACTATCGTCCCGAAGGCACCCGCGTAGGCTTCGGAATCTTCGGGATTGTCATTCCCACGGTCAATTTCAACGACCTGCTAATGCGTGTTGGTCCGCTCCGTAAGGACTACAACCAGCGACTCATCAAGACCACCTACGGCAATGACGAGTATTTCGGCGAGAACCCCGACCTCGGCGACACCTACAATTCGTACGACGGGCACAACAGCCTGAACGAGTAAGAAAGGTCGACATCCGGCGCGCAGCTGAAAACATCAAGGCCTCGGTTTCTTATGTTGCCGTATTGAACACAAGTCGCCGCTGGGCTTGCGGCGCAACCATACAGCAGCACACATTGCTTTGTCTGTAGCCGCCCCTGCCAGCAATGGCGGGGGCTTTGTTACCGCTTTCACAAAATACATTGGTTTGAACATATATATATGGAAACAATCAAAGAAACACCGGCCGTAATCTCTGATATGAAGCAAAGAGTTCGGGACATTCAAATGGCCATTTCGTGGCGTGACTTCGCAAATACATATTTCCAACGTTCCTCTTCGTGGTTCTACCACAAAATGGATGGTATCGACGGAAACGGTGGCGTGGGCGGATTCACGGCGGAAGAGGCAGAACAGATGTACGGCGCGCTAAACGACCTCGCCGACCGCATCCGGCGTGCAGCAGACAATATTAAAGCATAGGCGCAGGGAGTTGGCATATAGAATGCCTATTCTTTCACGACAAGAGCAAAAGACTGAAGAGATTCGTACAAGTCCTCTTCGATGAAATGATGAACGACTAACTTACAACGCTCCCATCCACGACGTAGGTGGGAGCGTAAAAAAACTAAAACGATATGGAGACAGCAACAGCAGCATTGAAAACGAAAACGATGTACCAGCAAATGGATGACATCTTCGATTCCATCATATGGGGAGACTTGGCACGCACCTATTTTGAAAAGTCGGCATCGTGGTTCTACAACAAAATGAAAGGCATTGACGGCAACGGAAAGCCTACCCAGTTCAGCTATGAGGAGCGCATCCAGCTGAAGGGAGCACTATGCGACCTCGCCGACCGCATTCGTCGGGCAGCTGACACCATTGAGACATAGGCGAGGAAGCAACTCCTCCTAAATTTGACACAAGTCGCCCGCCGCCTACGGGCGCAACCATCAGAAATCCGCGCGTGAACCGCCACGCACGGATTTTTTCAGACTGTCCTTTCACAAGTCGGGATTATTGTGTATATTTGCAAACGAAAACCCAAAGGTGGGAGGGGTGAGCCCTCCCCGTTTGGACTTCAAATCCAAACTTTTAGTCTGATTTTGATTTTCCAAATCCTAAAGAAAATGCTGCTTTCCATAAGGCGTTTGGGTTTTCATTTTTCCTACTCTCTTCAAGGTTTTCGGAATTCCCTTTGTAATCTCTCTTTGATTACATTAAGAATGCAGCTTGCCCGGAAATCCCTGCGCTGGCGTCAAAGTCTTCGGGATTGTCATTCCCACTGCCCATTTCAACAATTACCAATACGTGTAGGCCCGCTCCGAATTCTTCCCTGCTATTTCCTTAAAAAACGCTAACGACGCATACACCTTTTAATATTATTTCGTATATTTGTAGTGGAAATCAAAAGAAAGGAGCCAAATTATGCTGGATCTGTTATTTTTTATTGTTTTTATTATTGTAGCACTGTGTGGCGAAAAAGATGACAAAAAGAAGGGACTGAAGGGCACACGTCGCACACCGTGGGGCGCAAAATATTAACGTGTTTTTAATATCATCAGCCAATAACTACCTTTGCGAGAAAAACATTTGCTCGGGCTTTAGCCCGGGCAATCTTTCAAGAGGGGACAGACGTTCGTAGTGTCCATAAGGAAGAGAACTCTTTACTTTGTGAAACAACAATAGCTATCATTATATTTATGGTGAAGAAGAAAAGACTACTGGCAATCGTAGAACGAGGCAAAGGCAAGAGGAACTTCTCTTGTTTTACGCCCGAATCCATTGACAACTGTGGAATGGGAGGCTATGGAGGCACAGCTCGCGAAGCGATGGCAGACACGGAGCTGAGCGTTCAGGAATACAAGGAGCTAAAAGCCGAAGAGGGCAAAGAATTTCCCAACGTAGAATTTGACTTCCGCTTCGATGTCGGAGCCTTTTTCGACTATTACCCCATCGATGTTACCGCTTTCGCGAAATACATTGGTATGAATGCTTCTGTGCTCCGACAGTATGTTACGGCAATACGCCAGCCGAAACAAGAGGCCATAGACAAAATACGCAATGGTATAGAGAAACTTTCAAGAGATTTGGGAATGAATCGGATGGTAGAGATGCCGCCAGCTTCCTACGTCAAATGATTGTGTGACAATTTTATAGAACTCTCTAAGCCCCTGTGCGTGAGCATCGGGGCTTTTTCGTGTCTTTTTATCCGGGCCGACGGCAGGCTATCTTTGCAAAAAACAGGAAACGTGCTATGACCATCGACAGCAAGGACAAAGTGCAGTATGGGTGTGCAGTGGTGTCACTCCTCTCCGGCATCGTGCTGTGCTATATCAACTACTTCCAGACAGGAGACATCGCCAACGGCGTGCTGGGGTTCGTCATTTGTTTTAGTTATTCGGTTCTGAGATTAGTAGTTTTTGGCTGGAGTTGCCCGCGAGGGGTGGCTCCAGCTTTTTGGGGAAATCCCCCCAAAATTTTCTCGTTTTTCCTAAAAAACGCTAACGACACATACACCTTTCAATATTATTTCGTATATTTGTAGTGGAAATTAAAAGGAAGGAGCCGAGCTATGTTGGAATTTATCTTAGCGCTTATCATCGTTTTTGCAATAGCAAAAAGCGACATAAAACACGGGAGGACTAAATCGTGGAATAAACTTCCGTGGGAATAACGTCTTTTTAGAAACTGCAAGCGAAGGTTTCCAAGAGGCAAGCCGAGACTAAGATAGTCTCTTAGGACAATGTTTGAAGAACTGTTAGAAGAACCACTCGAAGAATGAACCGCCAAGCCCCGTCACTCCGCAGGCGGCGGGGCTTGCAAAAAGAATATGACTATGGCAGTAATGACATTGAAAGCAACACAGAAGAACACAGTGAAGGCACGGCTGCAGGATATCCTTATGCACGTATCTTGGGGCGACATTTCCAGAGAGTATTTCGGTAAGTCAGGCTCGTGGCTCTACCATAAATTGAACGGTATTGACGGAAACAAGAAGCCTATTGACTTCACTACTGAAGAACGCTACCAGCTGAAGGGCGCACTCGTCGACCTCTCCGAGCGCATACGCCGTGCTGCTGATTCTATTGACTAAGCCCCGGTTTCTTATGTTGCCGTATTGAACACAAGTCGCCGCTGGGCTTGCGGCGCAACCATCAGAAATCCGCGCGTGAACCGCCACGCACGGATTTTTTCAGGCTTTTCTTTCACAAGTCGGGATTATTGTGTATATTTGCAAACGAAAACCAGCCGAGCAGAGAGGTTTCCCTCCCCTTTGGAGCTCTAAAGGCTGATAGCGTAAACCGTTCCTTAAATCCGAAAATTAATGATTGTGACTCTCATTTTCGTTCTCGGCTAGGTTTTCTCTCTTCTTGTTCAGGGCATCGAGATTTTTCCCTTTTTAATCTCTCTTTGATTACATTAAGAATGCAGCTTGCCCGGAACCCCCTGCGCAGGCATCAGAGTCTTCGGGATTGTCATTCCCACTGCCAATTTCAACAATTACTAATACGTGTAGGCCCGCTCCAAATTCTTTCCCGCTATTTCCTAAAAAAACACTAACAACGCATACATCTTTTAATATTATTTCGTATATTTGTAGTGGAAATCAAAAGAAACGAGCTATGCTGGATATAATAGTATCAATGATTGTCTTGTTTATCCTATACAAGATTGCTTCCCATTACGATGACGGAAGCCACGGAAGAACACCGTGGGGAGCAGAATACTAATGTATTTTTTGAAATCATCACCATCGACTATCTTTGCGAGAAGAGAATGTTGGTGAGAAGACCTACGCCCGTCTGTCGGCGTGTATGGACGGCATTACGAAGGAATTGCAGGCTGCGTCGTTCCGTTAGGGCGGCGCGGACGTTATTCATAATTTCAAATGAGCACTGAAGTCCCCGATGCGTGAGCACCGGGGCTTTTTCGTGTCTTTTTATCCGGGCCGGCGGCAGGCTACCTTTGCGGCAAAACAGTGAACGTGCTATGACGTTGACAGCAAGGACAAAGTACAGTATGGATGTGCAGTGGTGTCATTCCTCTTTGGCATCGTACTGTGCTATATCAACTACTTCCAAACAGGAGACATCGCCAACGGCGTGCTGGGGTTCGTCATTTGTTTTAGTTATTCGATTTTGAGATTAGTAGTTTTTTGGCCGGAGCTGCCCGCGAGGGGTGGCTCCGGCTTTTTGGGGAAATCCCCCACATTTCCCCGTTTTTCCTTAAAAAACACTAACGCGCATACACCTTTTAATATTATTTCGTATATTTGTAGTGGAAATCAAAAGAACTGAATATGGAACTGGTAGCATTCATAGTAATAATCGGCTGGATAGTCTTGGCAAGAAAATTTGCAAAAAATGACGAAGGGAAAAGCAGGAGTACAGGCTGTCCCCCCGATTGGATAGGGTAGAATTTTTGTGACCACAAATAATCAATACCTTTGCGAGAAAAAATCGCAAAGGTATTTTTTTATGGCAGACAATACTCAAACCCACACCACCCGAGTGTTCCTCAACGACCAAGAGGCCAAGAAGGAACTCGACGAACTGATTAAGCAGACCGAGAAGCTGCGCAAGAAGAAGGAGGATGCAGCCAATGCCGGGGAATAACGCACATTATCAGTTTCTATTTCCTCTTCCATATTTATCTGGCCACGACTCAAGATCGTATCCCTTTCGGTCGGCTCTCGCTATGGCCTTCCAAGACACAATGAGAAAAATGATAATTGCCAGCAATTCAAACATAATGCAACGTTTTTTAGTTATTCCTACGCAAATATAGTAAATAAAAGCATTCAATGCAAGCAAAACCAAGAAAAATATGGCAACGCAAGAGCAGATTTACACCACAAAAGTCATCCTGAACTCCACGGAGGCGAAGAATGAAATCTCCGCTTTGCAGAAGAAGGTAGACGAGCTGCGCAAGAAGAAGAAGGAGGAAGCAGCTAACGCCGGAGAGTGGAAGGAGTTCAACAAACGGAAGCGCGGGCTCGACCAGACCGTCAAGCCCCTCAGCCAGTATCCCGACGACGGCTACGAATGGATTGTGAAGCTGAAAGAGTACCGGTGAAATGTTAAAAATGCAGTTATGCAACAAAATATCTGCAAAAATGTTTCGTAGACTATAACTTTATTGTTACCTTTGCAAAGGCGTTAAGCCAAAGAGCTCATTAACAATTATGAAAACGTCCGAGTTGTTAAAGGTCTTACGGAAAGCAGGATGCACCATAGACCGACACGGAAGGCGGCACGACAAGTGGATAAACCCTAAGACGGGCGAGTTCGACTGGGTGCCGAGACACGCTGCCGAAGTCCACACGGGGCTTGCACAGGCAATCTTGAGAAAGCTGGTCGGGGAATAGTCCCCGGCCGCCTTTGGGAGACGTGGCTGTCCGGGACGTGCAATGATTTCGATGGGCTCTTTATTGAAAGAAACTAAAACAATACGATATGAAGAAGATCTTGGTGACTATTTCACAGGCTCCAGACGGCACATACTGGTGTCACACGGAAGGCGACGTCTACGGCGGAGGTCTGAACAGCGCGGGCGACAGCGTCAAAGCAGCAAAGGACGACTTGATGATATGCTTGGAGGACGCGCGACAGGACTACGTGGAGAATGGCGGACGCCCCTACGAGGTGACATTTGAGTATAAGTACGACTTGCAGTCGTTTTTCGAATACTTCTCGTTTCTCAACGTGACCGACATTGCCCGGCGCGCGGGCATCAACCCGTCGCTGATGCGGCAGTACGTCCGTGGAATCAAGAACGCCGGTGAGAAGACCTACGCCCGTCTGTCGGCGTGTATGGACGGCATTACGAAGGAATTGCAGGCTGCGTCGTTCCGTTAGGGCGGCGCGGACGTTATTCATAATTTCAAATGAGCACTGAAGTCCCCGATGCGTGAGCATCGGGGCTTTTTCGTGTCTTTTTATCCGGGCGGACGACGGGCTACCTTTGCACAAAACAGAAAACGTGCTATGACCATCGACAGCAAGGACAAAGTGCAGTATGGGTGTGCAGTGGTGTCATTCCTCTCCGGCATCGTACTGTGCTATATCAACTACTTCCAGACAGGAGACATCGCCAACGGCGTGCTGGGGTTCGTCATTTGTTTTAGTTATTCGGTTTTGAGATTAGTAGTTTTTTGGCCGGAGCTGCCCGCGAGGGGTGGCTCCAGCTTTTTTGGGCCCCCCCCCCATATTTCCCCGTTTTTCCTAAAAAAACGCTAACGACGCATACACCTTTTAATATTATTTCGTATATTTGTAGTGGCAATCAAAAGAAAGGGATTTGGATATGGAGACCATATTTTTAATAGCGTTTACTATTTGGGGCTGGATTTGCTTCAAGAGGGACGAGAAAAAGGGACGACACAGTGGGAAGACCAAAACACCGTGGGGTGCAGAGTTCTGACTTGGATTTTTAAATCAATAGAAAAACAAATACCTTTGCGATAAAACGTAAAGGTATTTTTTATGGCAGACAATACTCAAACCTACACCACCAGAGTGTTCCTCAACGACCAAGAGGCCAAGAAGGAACTCGACGAACTGATTAAGAAAACCGAAGACCTGCGCAAGAAGAAGGAGGATGCAGCCAATGCCGGGGAATGGAAGGGGGGCGAGGTCAGTCGTCGTACTGGTCTACCCACGGCAGCCCCGTCTTGTCCCCTCTGGAGATATGTTTCCCCCTTATGGCAAGAACAAGAATCAGTATTCCTATAAAAATCTCAAACATAATAACAAATTTCTTTAGTTATTCTTTTCGTTGCAAATATAACAAAAAAGGAATTCAGTACAAACAAAAACCAAGAAAATATGGCAACGCAAGAACAGATTTACACTACCAGAGTCGTTCTGAACTCCACGGAGGCCCAAAACGAAATCTCCGCTTTGCAGAAAAAGGTGGACGAGCTGCGCAAGAAGAAGGAGGAAGCAGCTAACGCCGGAGAATGGAAGGAGTTCAACAATGGAAGCTGAGCGATGACGGACTGTATCTGTCGGGAATATATCAAATGCAGTCTACTAACAAAAAAGACAGTAAGGCATTTGGTTACTAACAAAATTATCAGTACCTTTGCATTGTTCAATAAAACGCAATACAATATAAAAGGAAAAGCAACCATCACAATAAAAGTAACCCCAGAGGAAGAGGAACTCATCCTCGCTATCAGGGCATTCAGAAATGAAAGAAAACAGCAAAGAACTACAGGCTACCGTGCAACGAGCTCAGCGATATAATGAGCAGATAGCAAAGTCGAAAGTGCGCGCCGCACTGCGTGACATAGACTTGAACATCAACTGGGGGCATATAGCCCGCGACTATTTTCAAAAGTCTGTGTCGTGGTTTTACCAGCGACTCAACGAGGTGGACGGACACGGAAACCCGTGCGAGTTCTCTCCTGAGGAAAAAGAGCAGCTCCGGGGAGCGCTCATAGACCTTTCGGACCGTATCCGGCGCGCAGCCGACGCCATTGAGACATAGGCGAGGAAGCAGCTCTTCCTAAATTTGACACAAGTCGCCCGCCGCCTACGGGCGCAACCATTTAGGAATCCGCGCGTGAACCACACGCACGGATTTTTTGTTTACCTCTGTAGACATTTGACTTTAATACGGGACAGAAGGCTGCCATTCTTGTTTCCTTGTTTGAGGACGCGGCATAGCAACAAAAAAAAGCCATCCACGATGGTGGGTGGCTCACGAAAGGCTAATGAACGATGAACAAGACAGCATCACTTCCGGCCGCACGCCTTCAGGATGCAGTCATTGACAAACTGAGACTTGGAGCCCTCGACGGCCTCCATAATCTCGTAGACCTCCGGCGATGCGCCAAAATAGTAGGTCTTCACCGAGGTCTTCGGACGCCCAGAACCCGGGCGCGAGCCACCTCTTCTGCTTTTTTCAGACTTTTCTTCCATAAATCGGGTAATTGTATATATTTTATTTTTATGATTATCTATTACAAGCTGTCTTTAGCTGTTTTCGGTACAAATATAACAAAAAAAGTATTCGGTGCAAACAAAACCAAGAAAAATATGACATCGCAAGGAAAGTCAGGGATGTTTGATGTCCGACCACCAAAAAGAGGATAGCGTGTTGTTATCCAACTTGCTACCCTCTCTTCAGTCGGGATTACTGGACTCGAACCAGCGACCTCGCGCCCCCCAGACGTGTGCGCTACCAACTGCGCTAAATCCCGATTGCTTGTTTGCGGATGCAAAGGTACACACTTCTTGTGAGATTTGCAAATTTTCTGCCATTTATTTTTTATCTTTTTCGGATTCGCCACCTTATTTCCTGTCTTTCTGGCGGCAGGGGAAGCCCGGTCTGTCCCTTCGGAAGTGCACTTCCAATCCTGCAGGGGAGCATTGCTACCATAAAAAGAGACGTTGACCCACTGAAAAGACCGGCCGAAAGCCAGAGGGACGCGGATCGCGTACCTTAATTATTGTTATTTGCTTGGCCATACGGCAAAAAAGACGTAACTTTGCATTATCAATCTTTCAAAGCAACAGAACGACAATGCAACATATACTGACAGCCCCTACACGGCTGGACACTACCATTCAGTTGCCGGCATCGAAGAGCATCTCGAACCGCGCGCTGATTATCTACGCGCTAGCGGGGGGAAAGGAGCTGCCGCAAAACCTGAGCGACTGCGACGACACGGAAGTCATCGTCAGTGCACTGCGCGACAATCCGCACGAAATCGACATCAAAGCGGCAGGAACGGCAATGCGCTTTATGACGGCACTGCTGGCCGTACGCACGGGCGAGGAGCACGTGCTGACGGGCACGGAGCGGATGAAGCACCGCCCCATTGGTATTCTTGTCGATGCCCTGCGCTATCTGGGTGCCGACATTGAGTATGCCGGCGAGGAGGGCTATCCGCCGTTGCTCATCCGCGGACGCGAGCTGGACGGCGGGCTCATTGAGGTGCCGGGCAACATCAGTTCGCAGTATATCTCTGCACTGCTGATGATTGGCCCCACGCTGAAGAACGGCTTGCAACTGCGACTGACGGGCGACGTCATTTCGCGCCCCTACATCGACCTGACACTCTGGACGATGCGCGAGTTCGGTGCCGAAGCCGAGTGGAGTGATTATGACACAATCAGCATTGCGCCACATCCCTACACGCCACGCCCCTACCTCATTGAGAACGACTGGAGCGGTGCCAGCTACTGGTACGAGATGATGGCCCTGAGCAGCGACATCGACGACGAGATACGGCTGACGGGACTGATGGACGGCTCGAAGCAGGGCGACTCGTCGGTACGCTACATCTTCAGTCTGCTGGGTGTGAAGACGCTCTTTGGCTCTACCCGGCAGGGAGAGCCCACCACCGTCACGCTGCGCCACTCGGGTCGCTGCATACCACGGCTGGAATACGACTTCGTGAATGCACCCGACCTCGCCCAGACTTTCGTAGTGTGTTGCACCCTGCTGGGCGTGCACTTCCGCTTCACGGGGCTCTCCACACTCAAGATTAAGGAGACCGACCGCATCGAGGCACTGAAGCACGAGATGCGCAAGCTGGGCTACGTAATCCACGACGAGGCCGACAGCATCCTCTACTGGGACGGCGAGCGCTGCGACGCCGACTACTCGGGTGGCATCGACACCTACGAGGACCACCGGATGGCACTGGCCTTTGCGCCAGCCAGCATCCGCATCCCCCATCTGACCATCAATCACCCCGAAGTGGTCACCAAGTCGTACCCCCACTACTGGGACGACCTGCGGCAGGCCGGATTCGGAATCAGCGAACAATAATCAATACAGAACCGGACATCTACCTTATTATATATGCAGTTCCTTCTCATCACCGTCATCGCGCTCGTCGCACTCGGAGTCGTCGCCGCCCTCTGCTCGGCAGGAAGCGACGACAGCCCCATCCAGACGGGCAACGACTGTGCCTCGTGCAGCAGCCGTGACGACGGTTCGTGCAAGATTGCCTGCTTGATGGAGGAAGCCCGGCAGAAGAAAGAAAAACAGACCGCATCGGAAGAGTGAAGCCACGCATTGCACATATCGCCACGCTTACGGCCGTCCTCCTGCTGACAGCCGCCACGTCGTGTTCCACGCAGAAGAATACGGCCAAGACGCGCTGGTGGCACTCGTTCACCGCCCGCTACAATGCCTACTACAACGGTTCGCAGGCCTTCATCGACGGTTCGGTGGAGAAAGAGCAGGGGCATCAGGACAACTTCACCGAGATGATACCACTCTACACCGTGGCCAACAAGCAGAGCCGCTCTATCGGCAGTGGCAACTTCGACCGTGCCATTGAAAAAGCCGAGAAAGTCATCAAGCTGCACAGCATCAAGCGTCGGCCCGAATGGAACAAGAGTCGCCGCAAGACAGCGAAAGACATCGAGTGGCTGGGACGCCGCGAATACAATCCCTTCCTTTGGCACGCGTGGCTGTTGCTCGGTAAGGCGCAGTTCCAGAAAGGCGAGTTCGACGAGGCTGCCTCCACGTTCTCATATATGAGCCGCCTCTATCAGACCCAGCCTGCTATCTATGGCATCGCACGGGCGTGGCTGGCCAAGACCTACACCGAGCTGGACTGGCTCTACGATGCCGAGGACGTCATCCGCAATATGCGGCGTGACTCCATCCACTACCGTGCCCAGAAAGACTGGGACTACACGATGGCCAACTATCTCATCCGTGCAGAACGCTATGAAGAGGCCGTTCCGTGGCTCCGTAAGGTCATCAAGCACGAGCGTCGCAGTAAGCAGCGCGCCCGCGAGTGGTACCTGATGGGGCAGATAGAGACACTGCTGGGCCACCGCCAGCAAGCCTACAAAGCCTATCAGCACGTCATCAGGCAAAACCCGCCCTACGAGTTGGAGTTCAATGCACGCATCGCCCAGACCGAGGTGATGGCACAGGGGAATGCCAAGAAGATGATTAGCCGTCTGCGGCGGATGGCAGCATCGGACAACAATAAGGACTATTTGGATCAGGTGTACTATGCCATCGGCAATATCTATATGACGCAGAAAGACACCGTACGAGCCATCGACGCCTACGAGAAAGGCAACAAGAAAGCCACCCGGAGCGGTATTGAGAAAGGTGTGCTCCTACTGCGCTTGGGCGACATCTATTGGACGATGGAGCGCTACAACGATGCCCAGCGATGCTACGGCGAGGCCATCGGCCTGCTGGATCAGGACCGTAAGGACTACCCGCAATTGTCGCAGCGTTCCAGAGTGCTCGACGAACTGGTTCCCCACACCGATGCCGTCCACCTGCAAGACTCTCTGCAGGTGCTGGCACAACTGCCGGAGGCCGAGCGCAATGCAGCCATCGACCGCGTCATCGAAGCTCTGAAGCGTAAGGAGAAAGAAGAAGAGCGCGCTCGCCAAGAGGCCGAGGCCGAGCGCATACAGCAACAACAGGGAGCCGTAGGCAACCGCCAGCAACCAACCAACACACAGGCCGCCAACCAGTCAACAGGGCAGTGGTACTTCTATAACCCGCAAGCTGTCAATCAGGGCAAGCAGACCTTCCAGCAGCAATGGGGACGGCGCGAGAACGCCGACAACTGGCAGCGCATCAATCAGACCGTGGTACGGATGGAGCGCGACGAGGAAGAAGCAGACAACGACTCCATCGCAGCGGGCGACATCGCTGTCGCAGCCAGCGACAGCATTGAGGCGCAACCGGCCGACTCGGCGGTCAACGACCCGCACAAACGCGAATATTATCTGGCACAGATTCCCTTCACTGAAGAGCAGCGCGCAGCCTCCGACGCCCTCATTATGGACGGTCTCTTCCACTCGGGCGTCATCTTTAAGGACAAGCTCGACAACCTGCCCCTCTCGGAGAAAGCACTGACACGCCTCGTCAACCAATACCCCACCTATGCCCAGAACGACGAGACGCTCTATCACCTCTTCCTGCTCTACTCCCGTCAGGGACGCGCAGCCGAAGCCAACCAAATGGTGGAATGGCTCAAGCAAGACTATCCTACGAGCCAATGGACCACGTTGCTGAGCGACCCCTACTTCATTGAAAACCAGAAGTTCGGCGTGCATATCGAAGACTCGCTCTATGCCGCCACCTACGATGCCTTCAAAGCCGACCGATATGCCGAAGTATATGCCAACGCGCGTCTGTCAGCACAGCGATTCCCGCTGGGAGCCAACCGCCCGAAGTTCATTTTCATTGAGGGACTGGGCCGTCTGAACGACGGACTGGCCGACAGTTGCGTAGTGAAGATGAAGACCGTGGTAGAGCAGTACCCGAAGAGCGAGGTGAGCGAGATGGCGGGTATGATTGTGCGCGGCATACAGGAGGGGCGCACGCTCTATGGCGGCAAGTTCAATCTGGGCGACATCTGGTCGCGCCGCGGAGCAGCGCTGGCAGGACAGGACTCCACGCAGCAAGACACGCTGAGCGTCGAGCGCAACGTGGGCTTCGTCTTCATTCTCGCCTACCCCACCGACTCCATCAACCAGAACCAGCTGCTCTACGAGATGGCACGCTATAATTTCACCAACTATCTGGTGCGCAACTTCGACATCGAGATAGACAGCAGCGAGGGCATCAGCCGGATGCTCATCAGCGGCTTCCTCAGCTATGACGAAGCCCTGCAATATGCCCGCCAGCTGTATGCCGACGAGCGGATGGCCCCCCATCTGCAGGGGCTGCGCCGCATCATCATCAGCGAGGACAACCTACGGCTGCTCGGAACGAAGGTGAGCTACACCGACTACGAAGACTTCTTCGACGAGCAGTTTGCACCGCTGCCCGTGACGCAGGAGCAACTGCTGCTAATGCCCGAGAGCGTGGAACAGGAGCAGGAACCCGAACCGCAACCGGCCGACGACGGGGATGGAGACGGGAACAATGGAAACGGTGCCAATGCGGCCGATGATGACGACGACGGACTGCCACCGCTCAACGACATCAACATCAATCAGCCTCAGCAGCCTGCCACCGACGACGACGGACTGGGCGGACTGGAGGATTTGGTGCCGACCAATGCCGCACCACAGAACAGTTACGACATAGAATTTGACGACGACTTCTACAGATGACAAATGGACTGCTACTCTGGGCCGACGACGAGATAGAACTGCTGCGTGCCCATCTGCTTTTCCTTGAGAAGAAAGGCTACGAAGTAATCACAGTGAACAACGGAACCGACGCCATTGAGGAGTGCCGGCAGCGAACGTTCGACCTCATCCTGTTGGACGAGATGATGCCGGGACTGAGCGGACTGGAGACACTGCAAAAGATTAAGGAGATAACCCCGTCGGTACCCGTGGTGATGGTGACCAAGAGTGAGGAAGAGAACATAATGAACCAAGCCATTGGGCAGAAGATAGCCGACTACCTCATCAAGCCCGTCAACCCCAACCAGATTCTGCTGACGCTCAAGAAGAATATCCACCGCCGCGAGAGAGAGACCGAGGTGACACAGAGCGGCTACCAGCAGCAGTTCCAGCCGATTGCGATGCAGATAATGGACTGCCAGACGTGGCAGGACTGGGTCAACGTCTACAAGCGGTTGGTGCGCTGGGAGCTGGAGCTAAGTGCCACGGACTCGTCAATGACCGAGATGCTGACAATGCAGAAGGAAGAAGCCAATCAGGGATTTGCCAAGTTCATCAAGAAGCACTATCTGGACTGGATTGCCGGCAATGCCGACACGCCTTTGCTCTCGCCCCACATCTTCAAGCAGAAGGTGTTCCCACTGCTCAACGCGAAGCAGAAAGTGTTCCTCATCGTGCTCGACAACTTCCGCTACGACCAGTGGAAGGTGCTGGAGCACGAGATTGCTGAGCTGTTTGAAATCGACGAGGACCTCTATTATAGCATCCTGCCCACAGCCACGCAATATGCCCGCAATGCCATCTTCAGTGGTCTGATGCCCGTGCAGATAGCCCAGATGTTCCCCGAGCTATGGGTCGACGAGGATGAGGAAGAGGGTAAGAACCTGAACGAGGCACCCCTCATCCAGACGCAGCTCGACCGCTACCGCCGCCACGACACGTTCTCCTATCACAAAATCAACACGTCGGCCGAGGCAGAGCGGCTGTTGAACCAGCTGAACACACTGGAGAAGAACGACCTGAACGTCGTCGTGTTCAACTTCATCGATATGCTCAGCCACGCCCGCACCGAGTCGAAGATGGTGCGCGAGCTGGCCAACAACGAGTCGGCCTACCGCAGCATCACGCTCTCGTGGTTCCGCCATTCGGTCATTGCCGACCTGTTCCGCCTGCTGGCTCAGACCGACTATCGCGTCATCATCACCACCGACCACGGCTCCATCCGCGCCAATCGCCCCGTGAAGATCGTAGGCGACCGCAACACCAATACCAACCTACGCTACAAGCTGGGCAAGAATCTTGCCTACGATGCAAAGGAAGTGTTTGCCATCAAAGACCCAGCCCGCGCCCAACTGCCTGCGCCCAACCTGTCTACCAGCTACGTCTTTGCCACTGGCGACTCGTTCTTTGCCTATCCCAACAACTATAATTATTACGTCAATTACTTCCGCAACACGTTCCAGCACGGCGGCATCTCGATGGAAGAGATGATTATCCCCATCGTCACGATGCGCAGCAAGCGCCGCTGAACCGTCGTTGCACAACTATCAGAAAAAGAATATGGAAATCAGAATAGACCGCATAGAGAACATCCGCGAGGCTGCACGCCAGTTCATCAGCCACATTGGCCAGCACACCGTCTTCGCCTTCTACGGCAAGATGGGAGCCGGCAAGACCACTTTTATCAAAGCCGTCTGCGAGGAGCTGGGCGTGGAGGATGTCATCACCAGTCCCACGTTCGCCATCGTCAACGAGTACACCGATGCCTCTGCATCGCCCGTCTACCACTTCGACTTCTACCGCATCAAGCGGCTCGAGGAAGTCTACGATATGGGCTTCGAGGACTATTTTTACAGTGGCAGCCTCTGCCTCATCGAGTGGCCCGAGCTCATTGAGGAGGTGTTGCCCGAGGATGCTGTCCGCGTCAGTATCGAGGAGCAGC
>JAFUZD010000074.1 GCA_017476785.1 Prevotella sp.
CCTCCCGACGGGAGGGGAGTCTGGTTTGCTTGATGTATCTGGTTTTCTGTCATTGTATATTGATTATTCTTTTATATTAATGATTTGCTAACTAAGCTCCCCTCCCGTCGGGAGGGGTAGGGGGTGGGTTCTTGGAATCCCTATTCGCCCCTTTGCGCCGTGCGAGCCAGCGACAGGAAAACATCATACATTGAGGTCGCACCGAACTGCTGTTTCAGCCGCGCTGGCGTGTCGAGTGCCCGTATGCAGCCATCGACCATTATTGACACGCGGTCGCAGTATTCGGCCTCATCCATATAGTGGGTCGTCACAAAGATGGTAATGCCACGGTCGGTCGCCTGATAGATGAGTTCCCAGAACTGCCGCCGCGTCACGGGATCTACGCCGCCCGTAGGCTCGTCGAGGAACACAATCTTTGGGTCGTGGAAGATGGCCAGCGAGAACGCCAGCTTCTGTTTCCACCCCAGCGGCAGTGCGCGTACCATCGTGTTGCGTTCAGACGCGAAGCCCAGTTCGCCGAGCAGCAGGCCTGTCTTGGCGCGTATCTGTCGCCGCGCCATCCCGTAGATGCCGCCGAAGAGCTTTAGGTTCTCCGCCACGGTCAGGTCGTCGTAGAGCGAGAACTTCTGGCTCATATAGCCGATGTGGCGTTTCACCTGCTCGTGCTGCGTAGCCACGTCGAATCCAGCCACGGTAGCGCGCCCGTCGGTGGGCTGCGACAGTCCGCAGAGCATCCGCATCGCCGTGGTCTTGCCGGCCCCGTTGGCACCGAGAAAGCCGAATATCTCGCCCTCTGCGACCCGGAAGCTGATGTGGTCCGTCGCCACGAAGTCGCCAAACTGCTTTGTCAGGCCTTCGGCCTCTATCACGTACTTGTCTTTGTTCATTGCCGTCCTTTGTTTGTCATTTGCATCATTCCCGTCGCCCAGTCATTGCTTGCGTTGGCGCGGCCGACGACTCCGGTTCTGGCTGATTGGCCAGTGCCATAAAGCAGTCCTCAATGCTGGCATCGATAGCTTCGACCGCAATGCGGCGATGGCCACGGCTCTCCAAATAGGTATGCAGTGCCTGCATATCAGCACCGGTACGCACCGTCAGGTGATAGGTCTCGCCGAACGAGAAGGCCGTGGCTGTCAGCGGCCACGCCCGTAGGTCGCCCAGCAGCGGGTGCATCTGGTCGGTGCGCACGCTCCAGAGCGTCTTCCGATAGCTGTCGACGATGCCCTGTGGCGTGTCGGTCTTGAGAAACTGCCCACCCTGTATCAGTGCAATGCGGTCGCACTGCACGGCCTCGTCCATATAGGGCGTCGAGGCAATGATGGTGATGCCGTAGTCGCGCTGCAGTTTGTTCAGCATCTCCCAGAACTCCTTACGGCTCACGGGATCGACACCCGTAGTGGGCTCGTCGAGCAGGAGCACGCGCGGAGCGTGAATCAGCGCACAGCAGAGTGCCAGCTTCTGCTTCATTCCACCCGACAGTTTGCCGGCGCGGCGTGTCTTGAACGGCTCTATCTGCCGATAGATGTCGCTCACCATCGCATAGTTGTCGGCGATGGTCGTGCCGAAGATGGAGGCAAAGAACTGCAGGTTCTCTTCTACCGTAAGGTCCTGATAGAGCGAGAAGCGCCCCGGCATATACCCGATGCGGCGGCGTATCTGGCGGAAGTCGCGCCGGATGTCCAGCCCGTCAACGGCGGCCGTGCCCGCGTCGGGCAGCAACAGGGTGGCGAGGATGCGGAACAGCGTAGTCTTACCAGCTCCGTCGGGACCTATGATGCCATAGAGCTCGCCCTCGTCCACACAGAACGAGAGGTCGTGCAGTGCCTGCACCCGACGGCCATAACACTTGCCCAATCCGCTGACAGAAATGATACTCATCGGCTTTCAGAATTTCAGGTCGCCATACATCCCGCGCTTGATGAAGCCGTCATTCTTCACACTCACCTTAATGGCATATACCAGATTGGCCCGTTCGTCGCGCGTCTGAATGGTCTTTGGCGTAAACTCAGCCTGTGCTGCTATCCACGCCACTGTGCCCTGATAGGCCCGCCGTCCGTCCTTTCCCTCATCGGCATAGACCGTCACACGCTGCCCTACCTTCAGCTGCGTCAGTTGGTCGGCCGTGACATAGGCCCGCAGCCGCATCTCGCTCAGATTGCCAATCTTCAGCAGTGCCCGTCCGGGCATTGCATACTCGCCCGGTTCGGCGTAGCGAGCCAAGACAGTGCCTTTGATGGGTGCCACGATGCGTGCCTGCTGCAGCTGGTCGTCCACGGCACTAATCTGCGCACCGAGGCTCTGGCTCTGACCGTCGATGCTCTGGTTCTGCGAGGTCACCTGCTCCTCAGCAGCAGCTAACTGGCGCTGCAACACGCTCACCTGAGAGCGGAGGTCGTCGACCTGCTTCTGCGTGGCTGCCCCGTCGCGCAGCAGTTGCTCGTAGCGTTGTAGCTCGCGCTGTGCCGCGACTATCTGCTGCCGGACAGCCGCTACCTGCTGTCCCGTGTTCAACTTGCGGCTCGAAGTGGCCGTCTGCGTCTGCTGCAGCTGATCTTTCCTCAGCTGCAGTTGCGTGGGGTCAATGTGGCCCAGCTCTTGCCCGGCCTCCACCTCCTGTCCCTCCTCAGCCGTCAGTGCCACTATCTCGCCCTGTGCCCGGGCGGAGACGGTCACTTCCGTCGTCTCGAACACGCCGCTGGCATCGTATCCGGCTTCTTGGCGACCGCAAGCAGCGAGCACTGCCGCCGCTATCCATAACATTATTCCATACGTTCTCATTGCATTGATGGGGATTTAGTTGTTCATTGTATATTTCAGGTTGTATATCTCTTGCAGCATACTCAACTCGTGTACCATCCGCTGGGTCTTGGCACTGTTCTCGCGCGTCAGCTCCTGCAAGAGGCCGTTGACGTCGATGATGCCGTTGCGTAGCTTCGACTCTGCAGTCTGGCGCACCTGTGTGCGCAGGGCTATAATCTGGTCGTCCTGCTCCATCAGCCGGCGATACTTGCTGATACCGGCCTGCTGGCTGGCCTGTGTGACAGCACTGTTGAGCAGGAACACGTCGCGGCGGACGCCATAAAGCGAGCGTTTCAGGTTGAGCCGGGCGAGGTCACTGCGACGGGTGTAGAGGGCACCGATGTCCCACGTCAGCCGTGCGCCTACCATCCCGTTGAGCGTCCAGTCGTGTCGCATCATACTTTCAAACATATTGTAGCCGGGATAGCCGTAAAAGCCCTGTGCAAAGACCGACAGGCGCGGCAGCAGCCGGGCGTTCAGAGCACGCTGCTCGGCATCGGCCAGTTGCAGCTGCTTGTCGATGAGCAGCAATTCGGGACGATGGTTATCGGTTGTTTCGACCACACTGCGGGCCTCGGGCTTCACCAGCTGCGGCAGCGTGTCTACACCGCAGAGCAGGGCCAGCATACGCCGCAGTCCCTGCTTGGTGGCCTCCAGTTCGGTGGCCTGCTGTACGGCTCCCAGCCGTTCGGCCTGCATCGCACTGACATCGCCCTGCGCAGCCGTTCCGCCCCGCAGCATTGCCTCGAGCCGTTGAAGGTTGGCCGCAAGCAATGCCTGCCAGTCGGCATTCAGCTGCAGCTGTTCGTCGAGAAGCAGGATTCCGAAATAGAGACGGTTCACTCGGTCGGCCACTTGATAGAGCGTCACGTCGGTCTCGGCCTGCTCTACCTCTCCCTGCAGGCGTGTTATGCGTTTCTGTTCGCGTGCCCGTCCGCCGTCCCATACGCGTTGGTTCAGCTCTATGCCGATGCGATACTGGTCTTTGCGCATACCCGGCACGTCGATGCCCAGCTGTCCCAGCATCGTCTGCATCGCGTCGGGCCATTGCGTCACGTCGCTTTGTAGCGTGGCCTGTGCCATTGCGGACAACTGTGGCAGCCACCCCGTCTGGATGTCGGCCACGCCGAGGGTGGTCATCTGTGCCGTCAGTGTCTGCTGGCGAATGGCGGGATAGTTCTGGCGAGCAGCCTGCTGCGCCTCGTCGAGCGTCAACGTCTGCGCCCGCACAGCCAGTGCGGTCAGCAGGGCTAATGATAGAATCAGTCGTTTCATATACCTTATTTATATAATATAGCATTGCGGTCTGCGCCGAATGACTTTGCAAAGATAGGCAAAAGTAGCATTATGGGCGTTATCCTTTAGCTGCAACAAATGTCCTTTTTGTACAAAAAGAGTGGCAATTGCTCAGTATTTGAGCCTAAATGATTATCTTTGCATCCGAACAACCTACTTCTCAAAGCAATGAAGCAACCCGAGAAAATGACTTTTGCGATGATTCGCCAAGCTATCAATGAGGCGAGCGAGACACACCGCAGCCAGTCGTACATTACCGACGACTTCATAATGACACGTGCTACGGGCGCATTCTTCAACAGCATCGTAGAGGCCGGACGGCCCTACCGCATAGACGACTACCGCTGCGCCATCGTGCTGGGGGGCGAGATTCACTCGGTAGTGAACCTCGTTGAGCGCCGCATCGGAGCCAACACCATCATATTGCTTACCCCGGGCACACTGGTGCAACTGCAACACGTGACACCCGATTTCCAGATTTTTGGGATGGCCAGCAAGAGCGATCTAGTCCACGTGGCACTGGGCGGACAGCTGCCCGCCGCTATTGCCCTACACGCACGCGACTACCGGATAGCCGTGAGCAAGCGCGATGTGCAACCGGTGTTTCAGCTCTTTGAGTGCATCTGGAGCCTCATTCACAGTCCGCACTTCAGCGCAGAGGCGCATCGTGCCCTCATTGCCGCCCAGCTGCACCAATACAATCACCTCATCGAGCGGGGCGAGCGCGAGGCCAATGCCCACCAATCGAACGAGCGCCACATCTTCGACCGCTTCATCCAGTTGGTCAACTGCCACGCTGCCACCGAGCACCGGCTGGCCTACTATGCCCACCGGATGTGCATCACCGAGCGTTATCTGAGCACTGTCGTGAAGCAGGCCAGCGGCAACTCGGCTAAGGAATGGATTGACCGGGCCGTCATTACAGAGGCTAAGGTGATGCTGAAGCACTCCAATCAGCCCGTCGGTCAGATAGCCGATGCACTGGCAATGCCCTCCTCTTCATTTTTCTGCAAGTATTTCAAGCGGCTCACGGGGCTCACTCCCCAGCAGTACCGCGCGGAATAGCCGCTGCAGCCACAGCTTGATCAATGCGGCTCGTCAGTGGCCGGATGGCTTCGCGCGCTTCGTCCTCCTTACGTTTCACCTTCTTCCGGCCGCTATCAGTGTGGTTGTCAATGGTACTCAACGACAAAAGATAGGATACAATGGTGCGGTTCGTGCGATAGTCACTAATCTTGAATCGCAAATCGCTGATGCCTTCGCTCTCCGTGGTTTCATAGACATTGTAAGTGTCTACCCGATGCTTGGTGTCGTCGCCCGAAACAAATTCATAGATTAATCCGCGTCCCTTCCATTCGCTCTTGACCAAGTCCTTATGCTGCACGGTTCTGAACTCCTCGTGGAAGTCTGCGCCCATCCGCATCTGGGCATAAGGGACAGCCAACGATTCATTACTCTTCTTATCGATAAACACGGCTGTCTGCTGCTCGTCGAAGAGCAACGTCTCATACCAGTCGTTTCCCGTCCGTTTGCCGTCAGGGCGTATCTCGGCTGCGAGCTGGCTCAGCTGGAAGCTCTCAGCCAACGGGCCGAAAGAACCGAGAATGCTGACTTTGCCTTTGTTGATGGTGAAGAGGAATCCCATAGGACACAGCAGCAGGATGTAGTTGTCGCCAAAGTTCCATATCTTTACATCGTCCTCACTGTTGACAGCCGGTATGGCATAATGCACGGGCTCGCCATCGCCAATACCATACAAATAGCCACGAGTCAGGTTCATCAGCGTAGCATCGTCGCCATCGGCCGTCAGGTTCCACAGGTCAGTCGATTGACTGGGCGGCAGTGTCAGCCGTTTACATACGCCCTCGCAAATCATCAACACATAGCCCCGTGTGCGATTGAGAGCCAGCACCCGCTTACGTTTCTGCTGCACCACCCATTCGTCGTCTGGTGCGCAGGGGCCGGCATCCACCAGTTCCAGTCGTTTCAGCTCACTGCCCAAGCCTGCGGCAATGAGCAGTTTCTGCCGCGTGGCATCCACCAGATAGAGCCTCCTGTCGTCGGTAGACGAGGTGAGGTCGAGCGTGACGTCAAAGTCTTCAATGTCTTTAGACTGATGTCCACCCGTATCAAAAGCCCCGATGGTCAGCCGATGATGTGCCGGCCAATAATAGGCTTTTATTTCCGTGCCGCCATAGGTCTGCATTTGCCCACCCGGGTCGTTTAGGTAAGTACGTTCGAACTTCTCTTGCTGAGCCTTAGTACGAATATCAATGATAAACAATAGCACCCCCACAATAATGAGGATTGCCAGCGACAGCCCCCAAAAGGCAAATATAATACTGAAATATCCTTTAATAAGAATACAGCTTTGCAGCAACTGAGTGGCGGCTACTACTGACAGCAGCTGCACGCCTCTGCACAGATTGTGATAGTTGATGTGTCTTTTCATACGCTTTAAATGGCTCGTTTGATGAGGGCAAAGATACAAAAAATGCCGACACCACCGCCGTTCCATCAGAAATTCTCAAGAAAATTCACGCGGGGTGATGGCAGATAAAAAGCAGAAATGCAGCGTTATTCAGAGAAAATGTGTAACTTTGCAGCCGCTGTCTTCGGTCAAGCCCGTTCCTCGCCGAGGGACGACGTGGCGACAGGAGAAAGCACTACATAACTGGAGAAGTGTTTGCTAAAGCAACGTTTTTGGAACTATTGAATGTAGGAAACTCAATAACCAAGGACAAGAACATTGCAGAGGTGGGCACTGCGGGTAGGTGTATCAACCGACCCCGTCGGCGTGCGGAGGCTCTTGCGGCCTCAAGCACGCCATAGGGGTGTGTATATATGCCAACGGCGCGGGTGTCTGATTCTGTTTGTTTCTTTTGAGGTATCCTACAACCTAATAGTTCGAACAAGCAGAGGCAAGATGCCCCGCTTTCTTTTTGTGTGGTCGAGCATTCTGAGAAAACAAGTCTGGAGTTGGGCGTTCGCCAGACGCATTGATACGCACAAAGGAAATATGAACAGGAGTGCCTGCATCAATACCTACATCTTGTTGTCATTGGCTTTCATCGGCATCAATCTTGCCACGCTGAGCAATCTGCCGCCGTGGATTGACGAGGTGATGATGCTCGACACGTCCTACAATGCAGCCGTCCACCAGTGCTGGACGACCACAGCGTGGTATCGTGTGGCTGGGCAATATCCTTTCTCCACCTACCCACCACTTTACCAATTGCTGGCCACCGCGTGGATATGGCTGTTCGGCGGTAGTCTGGTGGCTGTCAGAAGTCTGAATCTGCTCATCACGTTCGTTCTGGGTGGTGTCTGCTTGCGACTGGTACAGCGAAACGTCCGACCGACACCGTGGACAGTAGCCCTGTTCACGATGCTGCTGTGGGGCAGTAGCGAAATGGCGTGGATGTATCGCAACGGTCGACCCGATATGCTGTGTGCCCTGCTCTCCGTCTTCACAATCCAAACCATCAACCGCCATCTGTCAGTCCCATCGCCGGCGACCCGCCTTGCCGTCATTGCTACGTCGGCCCTACTGTTGTGCTCGGGCATCCAAGCGGCTGTCTATCTGTGCGTGCTCTGGCTGTTCTTCTTCATCGCGCAGAAAGGCTGGCGACGGAAACAGTTTCTCCACCCGCTTGCGCTCCTGCTGACAGGATTCACACTGGGGCTGTTCTTGGTGGCACTCTTTATGCTGGCCCACGGCCGGCTGATTGGCTTTGCCAGCAGCATCATACAGTATTCGGCCACGTTGTCAGACATCGTATTGGCCATACTCCCCACAGCAGGCAAATGGTTTGGGTTCAATCCGGCACCCTACACCGAGAAGTTGCTTGAGCTGACCACGAGGTCAAGCCTCAGCGAAACGATGGCCTCCATTCTGGACTATCGCAATCTTCTCGTCCTGTCAGCCGTCGCGCTGACGGCATACTTGGACGCTTTCTGGATGCATCTGCACAAGCTTTGGAACGACAGGGGATTCTTGTTACTGCTGTGCGCACTCTATGTGCCTGTCGTGATGACATTGGCAGGACGCTTTGCCCCCTACTACCGCTGGATGGCTTTTCTTCCCCTGCTGGCATCCATTGTCTCCGTATCAGCCAGATGCCGAAAGTGGGGTGTGGTGTTTGGTGTTGTGGCTGCAATGATGAGTATCGGCGGTCTCAAGTCAATGAGGGCCAGCAAGCATTGGGACTACGACGGCCTGCATTCGTTTGTGCAGCGACAACACTTCAAGCCATCCGATGCCGTAGTCTGTCCGTTCTCGGTGTTCTACGAGGTGAAGCCCATTTGCGACACGTGCTATTTCGCAGGCATCTTCCCTGTTGAGTTCATCAGCCACATAGACTACATCATCGAGGCAACCGACGGCAGTGGATTCAACCAGCCCATCACCGACTATGTGAACAAGCTGAAGGCCGACACGTCTGTTGTACTGACCCCCATAGACCACTGCAACCGCCCGTCGCTAACCCTCTACCGCATTCAGAAAAAGCACAAAGCGCCATAATGCCTTTTGCAAATTTACGCGAGAATTCGCCGGGGGCAGTCCGTCTTATCATTTTTTTTCGTATCTTTGCGGACACAAAGGAGATAAGATAACCCAAAAAACAAGCAAAAATGAATCCATCAACAGGACAGACAAACGGAAGGACGGGAAAGAAACTGCGACGGGTGGAAGGGGTGTTCGTCTACCCCGTCATTGCCTTCATCGCATTATGCACCATTTGTGGACTGGTGGCACTGTTCAGCTCGCGCCGCACCATTGAGGGGAGCGGCGGAGATGAGTATATCGGCTATGCCGCACTGCTCAGTTGCGTCTATGCCACCGTGCTGGTCATTTTCTTCGAAGTGAGCACGACGAAGAAAGCCTTCGTAGAGTGGATCTGCGGATTCTTTATGGCCTTTTGCACTTTTTGGGCACTTCAGGAGCTGATCAATATGACGGCACCCGTGACCAAAGTAACGGAACGGACGGCCGTAGTGAGATATGTGCACGAGAACCACTTTAATCGCGGTATGGGCATTGGCAACTACACTGAAGCCACGCTATACTTTGCTGACCAGCCCAGCCACGAGTTTGAGCTGAAGCTAACCAAGAACGAAATCAAGCACATTACCGGCGGAGTCACCTGCACGGTGCTGACCAAGCAGACCGGCAGCGGCAGCACCTTTATCCCCAAGAAGCGCAGCGACGGCTCGGACGGAGTGATACGCATCAAATGACAACGGTATGAACAGAAGACACACCATCCGCAGACTGGGCGACGGGAAACTGCCGGGAAATTAAGAACAAACAAAAAGCAATCTGATAATGACACAAGAAGAAAAGACAAAGATGGAAGAGCGCATCGTAGACGTGCTCAAGACGGTGTATGACCCCGAGATTCCCGTCAACATCTATGACCTCGGGATGATCTACAAGATTGACGTGCAGGAGGATGCATCGGTAGAACTGGATATGACGTTCACTGCGCCCAACTGTCCGGCAGCCGACTTCATTCTGGAAGACGTGCGCACCAAGCTGGAAAGCGTGGAGGGTGTAAAGGGTGCCAACGTTAACCTCGTGTTTGAACCCGCGTGGGATCAGAGTATGATGACCGAAGAGGCCCGCGTGGAACTGGGATTTGACTAAGATGAAGAATATATATTTCCTTTCCGATGCCCATCTGGGGTCACTGGCCATTGAGCACCCGCGGACGCAGGAGCGGCGACTGGTGCGATTCCTCGACTCTGTAAAAGACAAAGCGGCAGCCATCTATCTGTTGGGCGACATCTTCGACTTCTGGTACGAATACCGCTATGTGGTGCCGCGCGGTTACACACGCCTACTTGGCAAGCTGAGCGAGCTGACCGATGCCGGCGTAGAAGTGCACTTCTTTACAGGCAACCACGACCTCTGGGCATACGACTATTTGGAACGGGAGTGCGGTGTCACCCTGCACAAGCAGCCACAGACGGTAGAGTTGTACGGACGGCTGTTTCTGCTGGCTCACGGCGACGGACTGGGCGACCCCGACCGCACGTTCAAGCTACTGCGCGCCATCTTCCACAACCGCACGTGCCAACTGCTGATGTCGGCATTGCACCCGCGTTGGGGTATGTGGCTCGGTCTGAACTGGGCACGCCACAGCTATCTGAAGCATAAGGAGAGTGGACAGCCGGCCTACATCGGTGAGGATAAGGAGCACTTGGTGCTCTATGCCAAAGACTATATCAAGACGCATCCAGAAATCGACTGTTTCATCTTCGGGCACCGCCACATTGAACTGGACCTGCAACTGGAGCATCGCGATGGGAAGCAGGCACGGCTGATGATTTTAGGCGATTGGATTTCACAGTTCACCTATGCCGTCTACGACGGTGAGCATCTCTTCCTCGAAGAGTATGTAGAGGGCGAGAGCAGACCATAAAAAAAACAGAGAACTGAGAGATATGATTACTCCAAACATAGGAACAAATCATACCTCTCAGTTCTCAATATATCCGCCCTTCAATTAAAGAAGGTTCATCGTGTCGGTAGCAATCATCAGCTCCTCGTCAGTGGGGATGACGACAACCTTTACCTTCGAGTCGTCGGCCGAGATGACAGCTTCCTCGCCACGCACATTATTCTTCTGTTCGTCGAACTTCACGCCGAGGAACTCCAGTCCTTTACAAACCTCACTGCGCATTGACAGCTGGTTCTCGCCGACACCTGCCGTGAAGACGATAACGTCGACACCGCCCATCGCCGCAGCATAGGCACCGATGTATTTCTTGATGCGGTAGAAGTACATATCCTGTGCTAAGCGGGCACGCGGATTACCCTCTTTGGCTGCATTCTCCACGTCGCGCATATCGCTCGAACCGCCCGTGATGCCAGCTACGCCACTCTTCTTGTTGAGCAGATTGCTCATTCCATCAGCGTCGAGACCCAGCTTTTTCTCGAGGAATGTCACGGCACCGCCGTCAATATCGCCCGAGCGTGTTCCCATCACAAGACCCTCCAGCGGCGTCAGACCCATTGACGTGTCTATACACTGACCGTCGAGCACCGCTGCTACAGAGCCACCATTGCCGATGTGGCAGGTAATCATCTTGGTGCCTTCGGCCTGAATGCCGAGGAACTCGCAGGCACGAGCCGATACATAGCGATGGCTGGTGCCGTGGAAACCATAGCGACGCACGCCGTACTGCTCGTAGAGCTCGTAGGGGATGGCATACATATAAGCCTTTGCAGGCATCGTCTGATGGAAAGCCGTGTCAAACACACCCACCTGCGGCAGGCCCGGCATCAGCTCACTGACGGCACGCACACCTTTCAGGTTGGCAGGATTGTGGAGTGGAGCGAGGTCGCTGCAAGCCTCGAAAGCCGCCAGCACCTCGTCGGTCAGTACCACCGACTTGTTGAACTTCTCGCCGCCGTGCACCATCCGATGCCCCACTGCGTCGATTTCTTTCAGGTCTTTGATGACGCCAATCTCCGGATCAGTCAGCAACGTAAAGATAAACTTCACACCCTCGGTATGCTCGGGGATGTCGTGCATAA
>JAFUZD010000075.1 GCA_017476785.1 Prevotella sp.
TGACCATTCCCGAACTGCGCAACACCAAGAACCTGACCGAGGAGCAGCAGAAAATGCAGGAGGGCGAACTCATCCTGCGCCAGCTGCAGCCGTCAGACTGTGTCTGTCTGCTCGACGAGCGAGGCCAGTCATTGCGCAGCATCCAGTTTGCCCATTGGCTGGAGCAACGTCAACAGCAGGCACGTCGGCTTGTCTTCATCATCGGAGGGCCTTATGGTTTCTCCCCTGCCGTCTATCAGCGGGCAGACCATCAGCTTTCACTCTCCCCGATGACCTTCTCTCACCAGATGGTACGCCTCGTCTTTACCGAACAGCTCTACCGTGCCTGCACTATTATCCGTGGCGAGCCTTATCACCACGAGTAAAATTGTGCCTTTGCACCTTTGCACGCTGGAATTATTTCCGTACCTTTGCAGATGAATTAGACAGAAAAACATTGTGCATATATGATCAGTAAGAACGAGATAAAGCTGATACGCTCATTGGCTTTGCGCAAGAATCGCAAGAGTGAGGGGCTGTTCGTGGCAGAAGGTCCTAAAGTGGTGGGCGACTTGGTGAATGCGGGATGGAAACCGGTGCACCTCTACGACACAGAGGGAGCCGAAGGGGCAACCCCCATCACGGAGGAAGAACTGCGCCGTGCCAGTTTCTTGCAGCATCCACAGCGAATGCTGGGCGTATTCCGGTTGCCGGAACCTACAACGGATGAAGTGCCGCTACCACGCGGACTATGCCTCGCGCTGGACGGCATTCAGGATCCGGGCAACGTGGGCACCATTATACGCATTGCCGACTGGTTTGGCATACGTGACCTATATTGCAGTGAAGACTCGGCTGATGCTTTCGGCCCCAAGGCCGTGCAGGCGTCTATGGGTAGCATCGCACACGTGAACATCATACGCACCGACCTGTCGTGCCTCGTCGACCGTATGCCACAGACTACCCCCGTATATGGCCTGCTGCTGGACGGCAGCGACATCTACACCGCCTCCCTCGAGACTGGCGATGCACTCGTGGTGATGGGCAGCGAGGGCAATGGCATATCTGAGGCACTGCGTGCGCGCATCAACCGTCGGCTGCTCATTCCCAGCTTCAACACATCGGCAGGACGTGCCGAGAGTCTGAACGTGGCTGTTGCTACAGCCATCGCGTGCTCGGAATTCAGGAGAAGGGGGCTGTAAGCGAATCGGCGAGGGCTGGCTCACAAATAAAAAAGGAACCTATCTTCACAGACAAGTCCCCCCGAGGAAAATGATAAATATAGATTAAAATTCTTTCTTGGCTTAGCTTTTGATGCTGCAAAGGTACAAATATTTCTCGTAATAGCAAACTATTTAAACAAATAATTCACGTTTTTTCAATATTCGATAGTCCTTTTAAGAGTTTTAGAACAATTTCAGCTCGGTATAGATACGTTGTACCGGCAGCCCCATTACATTGAAATAACTGCCACTGAGACGTGTGACGCCAATGTGGCCTATCCACTCCTGAATGCCATAGCTGCCGGCCTTATCCATCGGATGGAAGTGAGTAACGTAGTAGTCTATTTCCTCCTCGGTCAGTGTGGCGAAGGTGACATCGGTCTCCACCGAGAAAGCCCGCTGGCAATGGACGGCAGTAAGACAGACGCCAGTGATGACCTGATGGGTGCGCCCGCTCAGCTGATGCAGCATCCGGCGCGCATCGTGCTCGTCAACGGGCTTCCCCAATACGTTGTTGTCGAGCACAACTATGGTGTCAGCCGTAATGAGTAGTTCGTCGTCTTCCATCTGTGGCCGGTAGGCCTGTGCCTTCTGACAGGCAATATGCTGGGCTATCTGCGAGGTAGGCAGTGTGTCGGGATAAGACTCGTCTATATCAGGCAGGACACGCACGCTGAACGGAATGCCCGTAGCTGCCAGCAGCTCGCGGCGGCGGGGAGACTGGCTGGCCAGTATGATGCGGTATTTCTGTAGATTTTCTAACATTCTTGTCGTCTTCGTTGTCGTTATCTTTTCGTTTACCATCCGAATGCGCGCTCGTCGGCCAACCATTGGCGGCGGGCGCGCAGTGTTTGTTCTATGACGTCGCGTCCACAACCCATTCCGCCGCTATACGAACTGACGTAACGGCTGACGGCACGAATGTCGGGGCACGCATCGCTGGGACACACGGGGCACCCCACCCGGCGCATTATTTCCAAGTCGGGAATGTCGTCGCCCATATACATCACCTCCCGGTCGGTCAGCTGATATTTCTGCAGGAAAGACTCGTAGACGGGCAGCTTGACGGCACATCCCATATAAATATCTTCCACGCCCAGCCGCTCGTAGCGCAAGCGCACGCTTTCGGTCTTGGCACCCGTAAGGATGGCAATGCGAAGCCCCAGCTTGACGGCCAGCTGGATGGCATAGCCATCGCGGATGTTCACCGTACGCATTGGTTCGCCGCTGGGATGCAGGCTGATGGTCTGTGCACTGAGCACCCCATCGACATCAAAGATGATCGCTTTGATGCTTTGCAGGTCGTAATCAATCATTTTTCTGAAATAGCTTTCTGGTGTATGCTCTGGCTCATCAGCCGATAGACGTCCTGCATCAACGGATGGTCAGACAACAGGCGGCTCTGAGCCTCAATAATATTCTCGTCGTAGCGGACGGCCGGTCCTGTCTGGGCTTGTGCCGGCGCCAGCTGGTGTACCTTCCGGGCTGTCTCTTCAATCAATGGCAGCATCACACTGAAGGGAATGCCGTGGGCTTCCAGTATATCGGCCGAGAGTGCATAGCAGTGGTTGACGAAATTACAGGCAAAGACGGCTGCCAAATGCAGATAGCGCCGCTCTGCGGAAGACATTTCGCGGACATTGGCAGAGAGGCGCTCGGCCAGTTGGCGAATCAGCGTCAGGCTCTGAGCGTCAGCCCCCTCGATGAACAGCGGCGTCTGCCTAAAGTCTACCGGCCGCTCCTTCGAGAAGGTCTGCATCGGATACATCACCCCGTAGCGCATCGCCAGCCCAGCAAAGACCTCCATCGGCACCGAGCCGGCCGTATGCACAAACAGTGCTCCTTCACGTCCGTGACACAACTGCGGCAGCAACTGCGGCAGGACGGCATCCTTCACTGCAATGATATAGACATCGGCATCGGTCACAATCTGTGAGAGCGTGTCGACGGCCACCGCCCCCACCCGCTCTGCTACCTGCACAGCCGATTGCATCGTGCGGCTATACACCTGTACGACGTCATAGCCTGCCTGCCGTAATGCCGGAGCCAGTTGGGTGGCCACCCTTCCGGCTCCCACCAGTACGATGCGCCTCATTCCCTCTGTGCCATTTAATATTTGTTCAGATGCACGTTCTCCCATTTCAGCCGCTCTTCGTTCTGCGGCTTGCGCTCGTCAGCGGGATGGCCGACCGCCAAGATACAGAGGCAGTTCTGATTGTCGGGAATGTCGAGTACACCCCGGATAACGGTGTCGGCGGTCGTGCCGTCGCTCAGTCCTCGGCCACGCATCTGTATCCAGCAGGTGCCCAGCCCCAGCTCTTCGGCCTGCAGCTGCATCGCGATGGCAGCTATCGAGCCGTCCTCCACCCAACAGTCGTTCTGCATTGGGTCGCCCAGCACGACGATGGCCAGCGGAGCTCCTTTGAGGAACTGGCCGCCCATATCCTTAGCATCGGCCAGTTTCTCGATGTCCAGCGGGTCGTCTACCACCACAAACTGCCAAGCACGCTGTCCTTTCGACGTGGGCGACATCAGTCCGGCACGCAGTATCAGCCGCACGTCGTCGCCGTCAATCTCCTCGCCCGTGAACTTCCGGTGCGAGCGACGCTTCTGTACCAATTCTCTAAAATCCCTTGTTCTATCCTTTCGTATCGTTGGTTTTGTCCCTGCAAAGATACGCATAAAAAGTAAATTCTCGCGAGAATTTTCAGAATTCTCGCGAGAATTCCCGAAATTCTCGCGAGAATTCCACGAGGCAAATACCCCGTCACCGACACAATAAACGTCGCCCTTTGTACGTTAAGATAGAGATGAAGAAGCATTTTAACCTATATATCGCCGTGCTGGCAGTCGTATGGGCTACCAGCATCCCCGTCAGCGCACAGATATTCACACTGACAGGACGCGTGGTAGACGAGCAGCAGCAGCCCATTGAGCTGGCCACCGTAGCCTGTATGGAGCAGTCCCGGGTGACGATGGCCGACCTGAAGGGCGAGTTCCGGCTGGAGCTCAAGTCTGCCGACTCCGTAGTCGTCAGGTTCTCAATGGTAGGATTCCAGACCAAGAAGCGCGTGTTTCGCCGGCCGCGCGGCAAGCAGACCATTACCATAACCCTGCCCTCGATGGAGGCACTGGGCGAAGTGGTAGTGACGGAGCGACGCCGACAGACCACGGGCACAGAACAGCTCAACGTGGGCGACCTGCGCCAGAACCCGTCAACCTCGGGCAATGCCGTCGAAGAGCTGGTGCAGCAGCAGGCCGGCGTGAGCACTCACAACGAGCTGTCGAGCCAGTACAACGTGCGGGGCGGCTCATTCGACGAGAACTCCCTCTATATAAATAATGTGGAAGTCTACCGTCCGCTGCTCATCCGCAGCGGCCAGCAGGAAGGACTGTCGGTCATCAACAGCGATATGGTAGAGCGCATCGGATTCTCCAGTGGCGGATTCGAGGCCAAGTATGGTGACAAGATGTCCTCAGCACTCGACATAGAGTATAAGCGACTGCGCCCTGAGGGCAAGCAACGCTCGCTCTTCGAGGGCAACCTGACGGCCAGCCTTCTCGGAGCCAGTGCCTATGCCGGCATTGCCACGCGCAAGCTGTCGTGGCTCAACGGCCTGCGCTACAAGACCAACCGCTACCTGCTGGGCTCACTGGAAACGAAGGGCGAATACAAGCCCAACTTCCTTGACTACCAGACTTTTCTGGTCTATCAGCCCACACGTCAGTGGAGCATTGAGCTGATAGGCAACATATCAGAAAACCACTACAACTTTGCACCGTCAAACCGCGAGACGTCGTTCGGAACGATGGAGAACGTCAAGTCGTTCCGCGTCTACTTCGACGGACAGGAGAAGGACATCTTCCGCACGCTGTTCGGCAACGTTGCCATCAACTACCGGCCCAGCGAGCAGACGCAGGTGAGCCTGATGGCCTCGGCCTTCCACACCAAGGAGCAGGAGACTTATGACATACAGGGGCAATACTGGCTGGACGACACGCAAACCAGCGAGCAGCTGGGCGTGGGCACCTATATGGAGCACGCGCGCAACTATCTGACGGCCAACGTGCAGAGCTTCAAGCTGATGGGTCGCCATCGCACCAAGCACCACAGCATAGAGGGCGCGCTGACCTACAAGATAGAACGCATCGAAGAAAAAGCACGTGAATACGAGATGCGCGACTCCAGCGGATACAGCATCCCACACACCGTCGACAGGCTCGACCTTATCTACTCGCTGTCATCTAAAAACAAGTTGAACGGAAACCGCATAGAAGCCTACCTACAAGACACTTACCGCTTCTCGTCGGGTGCAGAGCGGCAGACATTCTACACGCTGAACTATGGCGTCCGACTGAGTAACTGGTCGTTCAACCACGAGACGACTATTTCGCCCCGCGCCTCGCTGGCCATCATCCCGTCGTTCGACGAGAACGTAACGTTCCGCTTGGCCACAGGTCTCTACTATCAGGCCCCATTCTACAAAGAACTGCGCGACACGACTACCATCAACGGCCAGACCGTGGCCACGCTGAATTCCAAGATTAAGAGCCAACAGAGCATCCATTTCGTGGGAGCATTCGACTACCGCTTTAAGGTAAACGAACGTCCCTTCCGCTTCACAGCCGAAGCCTACTACAAGCTGATGCACAATCTGGTGCCCTACAACGTGCAGAATATGAAGGTGGTCTATTATGGCCAGAACCTCTGCGACGGCTATGCCGCCGGGCTCGACCTGAAGCTCTACGGTGAGTTCGTGCCCGGCACCGACTCGTGGCTGACGTTCTCGGTAATGAGCACCCGCCAGAAGATGAACGGCCAGTGGATACCAATGCCCACGGACCAGCGGTGGGGCGTCAACCTCCATTTCACCGACTACTTCCCCGGTACCGAACGCTGGAAGATGACACTCCGGCTGGCCTATGCCGACGGACTGCCCTTCGGTGCCCCACACCGCGGGCTGGAGCAGCAGCAGTTCCGCGCGCCGGCCTACAAGCGCGCCGACATCGGTATGAGCTATCGGGCCTACGACAACGACCAGCGCAAGAAGCACTCACCGGTACGCAACGTGTGGCTGGGCATCGACGGACTGAACATCTTCGGCATCTCCAATGTCAACTCCTACTATTGGGTGACCGACGTCTCCAACCATCAGTATGCTGTCCCCAACTACCTGACCGGCCGCCAAATCAACGGCCGCATCACCATAGAGTTCTAAGAGCGACAGGAAGCAACGACATTGTTTCCCTGCCAAGAGAACTGGAATAAAGAAAGATTTTGCGAATTCTTCATTGTTTCACGAAGATAAACTATTAAAATAAATAAAATTATAACGGGAAATAGCGGCTGTCCGTAGTTTATTTCGTAACTTTGCAACAGAATATTCAAACAAACTAATATTAGTAAGAAACATTATGAAGATTTCTCACATTGAGCATCTGGGAATTGCCGTCCAGAGCATTGAGGAGAGCCTGCCGTTCTTTGAGAACGTGCTGGGGCTGAAGTGCTATGCCGTAGAAACGGTAGAAGACCAGAAAGTGAAGACCGCATTCCTGAAGTGTGGCGAGGTGAAACTGGAGCTGCTGGAGCCGACGAGCCCCGAGAGTACCATCCAGAAGTGGATTGACAAAGGCAATAAGGGCGTGCACCACGTAGCATTCTGCATTGAAGATGGCGTAGCCAACGCACTGGCAGAGGTAAGCGAGAAGGGTGTGCGACTGATTGACCAGCAACCGCGCAGAGGAGCCGAGGGGCTGAACATTGCCTTCCTGCACCCGAAATCGACAGCAGGAGTCCTGACTGAGCTTTGCGAGCATCCCGAGTAATTGAACAAGATTACTATTTATAAATTGTAAAAAAGAATATGAGTAAGCAATTAGAGAAAATCAAACAGCTCATCGAGAAGCGCGAACAGGCACGCCTCGGTGGTGGTGAGAAAGCGATACAGAAGCAGCACGACCGCGGCAAATACACGGCACGCGAGCGCATAGAGATGCTACTGGACAAAGGGTCGTTCGAGGAGTACGATATGTTTAAGGAGCATCGCTGCCATAACTTCGGTATGGAGAAGAAGCAGTTCCTCGGCGACGGCGTGGTAGCCGGCAGCGGAACGATAGACGGCCGACTGGTATTCATCTTTGCACAGGACTTCACGGTGCACGCCGGATCGCTCTCTGAGACGATGTCGCAGAAGATCTGCAAGGTGATGGATATGGCAATGAAGATGGGCGCTCCCGTGATTGGTATCAACGACTCTGGCGGCGCACGCATCCAAGAGGGTATCAACGCACTGGCTGGCTATGCAGAAATCTTCGAACGCAACATTCTGGCCAGCGGCGTCATCCCGCAGATTTCGGGTATCTTCGGCCCCTGCGCCGGCGGTGCAGTCTACTCGCCTGCCCTCACTGACTTTACGCTGATGATGGAGAATACATCGTATATGTTCCTGACGGGACCGAAAGTGGTGAAGACGGTGACGGGCGAGGACATCGACCAAGAGCATCTGGGCGGTGCCAGCGTTCACGCCACGAAGAGCGGTGTGACCCACTTCACTGCCAAGACAGAGGAAGAAGGCCTGCAGATGCTGAAGACGCTGCTGAGCTATATTCCGTCGAACAATATGGAGACGGCTCCGCGCAAGAAGTGCACCGACCCGATAGACCGTCTGGAGGACAGTCTGAACGAGATTATTCCCGAGAATCCCAACGAGGCCTATGATATGTATAAGGTCATCGGTGCAGTGGTCGACGACGGTGAGTTCTTCGAGGTACAGCCGAAGTTTGCCAAGAACATCATTGTGGGCTTTGCACGCTTCAACGGGCAGAGCGTCGGTATCGTGGCCAACCAGCCAAGCTGCTATGCAGGTGTGCTCGACGTGAATGCCTCGCGTAAGGGAGCACGCTTTGTGCGTTTCTGCGACGCGTTCAACATCCCCATCGTATCGCTGGTCGACGTTCCCGGCTTCTTGCCCGGTACGGGACAGGAGTACAATGCCGTCATTCTGCACGGAGCACAGCTGCTCTATGCCTATGGCGAGGCTACGGTGCCCAAAATTACCGTAACGCTGCGCAAGAGCTATGGCGGCTCGCACATCGTGATGGGCTCGAAGCAGCTGCACACCGACCTGAACTACGCTTGGCCGTCGGCTGAAATCGCCGTGATGGGTGCCAGCGGAGCCGCTGCAGTGCTCTATGCGAAAGAGGCAAAGGCCAAGAAAGAGGCCGGAGAGGACGTAAAGGCATTTATCGCAGAGAAGGAAGAGGAATACAACGACCTCTTTGCCAATCCTTATCAGGCAGCCAAGTATGGCTACATCGACGATGTCATTGAGCCGCGCAACACGCGCTTCCGCATCTGCCGCGGTCTGGCTCAGCTGGCCACCAAGAGAGATGCACTGCCTGCAAAGAAGCACGGCAACATCCCGATGTAAAGGATTCACACCCGTAAAAGAATACGACTATGAATAATGAAGTATATGCTGCAATAGCAATGGCGCTTCACGAATTCAAAGGCAATAACGTTCACGATAAGGAGCCGGGAGTCATCACGATTGCCGAGCACCAGACACAATGGAACGGATTTGCGCTGAGTATGACTGAACATCCATAAAAAGAGAATGAATATGAAAGAATACAAATATACGATTAATGGCAACAAATACGAAGTGGTCATTGGTGATGTCGTAGAGAACATTGCTTCGGTGACAGTTAACGGCGAAGCCTATAAGGTGGAGATGGAGCCGGAGCCAGAACCGGAGAAGAAGAAAGTGGTGGTACGCCCGGCTGCCGCGCAGCCCGCAGCTCCCGCCGGTGACAATGCCGGAACTGCCCGCGTCAATGCGAACAATGCTGTGAAAGCTCCGCTTCCCGGTGTCATCACGGAGATAAAGGTGAACGTCGGCGACGAAGTGAAAGCCGGTGACACCGTGCTCGTGCTGGAGGCAATGAAGATGGCCAATAACATTGAGGCCGAAAAGGACGGTAAGGTGACAGCCATCTGTGTGACGGCTGGCCAGACTGTAATGGAGGACGATGCACTCATCGTCATTGAGTAAAAAGGCATCCTTTCATTGACAGATACATAAAAGAAGCGTCCGTACTTCATCGGGAAGTAAGGCCGCATCTTTTTGTCTAAAAGATTGAATTATCGGAATTTAAAGCAA
>JAFUZD010000076.1 GCA_017476785.1 Prevotella sp.
CGTTGATTAATAATTGCTGTGCAAAGATAATAAAAATAAAGAAAAAACCCCATAGGGGCAAAAGAAAACAATGATAAACAAGCCGCAAAGGTCTTTTTTATCATTGTTTTCTTTTTATTTCACCACCACCTTCTTTCCTCGGTGGATGTAGAGGCCGGGGCGGGTGGGGCGTTCGATGCGGACGCCGCCCAGCGTGTACCACGCCTCCCTGTCGACGGAATATTCCAGAATGCCGGGCATCGGCTCCTCCTCAATCACCTCCTGTCCGTTGCCGACCAGCTTGATGCGGATGCTGTGGGCGAGGGCAGGGGTGGCATTCCAGATGGCCGTCGGCAGCTTGTCCGACTCCACCACCAGATAGGCCGAGTTGGCCGGTATGACGTTGCGCGTGGCTTGGTCCTGCTCGCGGAACACGTGCAGGCGGTAGAATCCCGCCATTTTGGCGTGATGCTGCTTGCCGGCCTCTTCCTCCTCGCTCAGGTTGCCGTTGCGCTCGAATGTCCAGTGAAGGTTGGTCAGTATAAACTTCGTGTAGTCCGTCCCGTCGATGTTCTCCTCCTCCTCGTCATCGTCGTCAGCACTGCTTAGAGTCGTCTCCGTCAGGTTAGCCCTCATCCTGTTGTTGGCGGGGCAGTCCACCAGTGTCGGCGTCGGTCCGGTGGTGATGGCGGGGTAGAACAGCGGCACGTAGTACACCGCCTCGTCCGCTTCCTCGCTCACGTCCTGCTTCATCACGATGCCCGTTTTGGCAGGGATGTAGCCATCTTCCGTCTCCGTCAGCTCCACGGTGGCCGATGTCAGGTCGTAGCTGTCGTAGCTGACGATGTAGGCGTTGGCATCGTTCTTGGTGAAGTAGCCCGTCAGCGTGTGGTCAATGTCGTGGTCGCGGCTCTCCGAGGCCCATCCGATGTTGCTGATGGCGTGCATCGGCTTGAAGATGTTGGTCACGCCGATGGCGTAGATGTTGGTTTTGGGGAAGGTGACATAGACCGCCGTCGGCGTAGCGTCCAGCGTATTGGTGCCTTTGTCTAATCGGTATTTCCATACCTTATACGTTTCGCGGTCGTTGATGATGTCGTAGCCATACTTGTCCTCCGTGTCGCTGCTCTCTACCAGCTGGCCGGCAGTGATGGCCGTTGGCTGGTCATCGGACGCAATATAGATGACGTCGTCGCTCGTCAGGTCGGGGATGGTCACGATGTAGTTAGCTGGGCAGCTCAGTTTCTTGCCGCCGGTATAGGGTGCCTTCTGGGGGGCATTGCCTCGCCGTGGAGCGGGTGATGGGGCAGTATAGTTGGACTGGATGCTGAAAGGAGAGGGCGACTCGAAGCCCAGTCCGTCGAGTTCCAGCAGCTCGCGGTCGGTGCTCACGGCCACGGCTCCCGGCACGTAGAGCGACGGGGCGTCAACCCGCATCTTGTATGTCGCCGTACCGGCGTCTGTTGTCCAGTTCTCGGGGTCGTCCTTAATGCTTTGGTAGGCATTCTCTTCTGAGTCGTTCAGTGCGCCGCCGGCAATGTTGGTGAAGTCCCACGTATAGGGGTACTGCTGGTGGGGCTTCTTGCCCACGTGCAGCACGTAGTCAGGCGTGTAGCCTATGAGGTAGCGACCTTCGGCCGTGTAGTTGTTCATTCGGATGGTCACCTGTCCGTAGCGAGTGTCGGCATCGCGTGGAATCGTGATTTCTCCTTTGTAGTAGTGCACGCCGCGGTTGGAGTACCAGTCTACCATCCTCAGCGTCAGTCCCTTCAGGTTCTTGCGCTTGGCCTTGAGGAGTGCCTGTATGGTAGCATCCACTTCGTATTCTCCCTCTTCGCCTTTAAAGACATATTTGGCCGGGCCGGTAGAGGTGGAATACAGGTTGTTACAGATGGGCAGGGTGATGGTGGCGGTCTCGTCGTCGTCCAGCAGCACGTAGGCAGGTGCATTCTGGGTGAGATCCTCGTCCTTCTTGATGCTGGTCATCGTGTGGTTATAGCTACCGTCGTAGATGGCTATTTTGAGGATGTCCATATAGCCCGGGTCAGCCAGTGTGAGGGTGACGTCGCCGTTATTTATCACTTGGAAGGTGTATTCACCCGGGTTTCTGTCGGGCTCGCCCGTAATGGACTGTGAGTTGGTGATGCTGAACGTCTGGTTCATCTCAGTGCCGCGCAAGTCTTGTAGGTTGCTGGCCTTTAGCTGAGCACCGCGGCTGGCCGACACGCGCTTGGCATTGAGCACCACGTAGTCGCCCGCTTTCAGCTTGGGGATGGTGATGACGGCATCGCCGTGCAGTCCGATATGCTTCCAGCAGTCGTCGGTGTTGCGGACATAGAATCCATTGGCAGCCGTCTCGATGAGCAGTCCGGCAGTCTCCTTGATGATGAAAGCATTGTTGTCGCGTACGGCGTGGTCATAGCTCCAGCGGGCGTCACCATATACTTTGTGGTTCTTGTGGTCTATGGTCCAGTCGAGTGTGGTGGTATAGTCACTGGGATAGCCACTGAATGTCACCGTGGGGTGTGCGTGCTTGGAGAGGTGGAGTGACTCGTGGTCGCCGTCAGCTTCCAAGTTGCCGATATCGCCGATGGCCAATCCCGTGGTAAAGAAGCTCCATTCCTGTTTGCTGCTGGCGGGGTAGGAGAGCGTCAGTACATAGCTGATGCTCTGCGATGCTCCATTGATGGCCGTCACGCGGATGGCTCCGTTACCCTTGAGGTTGGTGAAGGTTCCTTCGCTGAAACTATCGTACGTAGCCGTGCCGGTCGTCTCAATGCGCCACGAGGTGGGGGTAAAGCCACTGGGCAGTGGATTGTTAAAGGTGCTATGGTCGTCGTCGGGTCCGATGACGGGCGCAATGTCGGGATAGCTATCTCCGGTGATGGTCAGTGTGCAGGTGGTTACGATGTGGCTTGCCGTGGCTTTCAGTACCACGGTTCCTGCCGCGATGACCGACAGCTTGTAGGTTGTACTCTCGGCCGAGGTTCCTACATTGACGGTCAGGTGGGGGCGAGGATTGCCGGCTGTTACCTCCACCGAGTAGTTGATGGGAACGTCCAGCTGGTCCAGATTCTTGGGCACCTCTTCGTACGAGAATTCGCTGTTGGCATCCAATGTGCCATTTTTGGTAGCAGGGTCGAAAAAGACATCGACCACCGACACCTCGTATGAACCGTGCTTAGGCTCTATACCCGTAGCACTGTTGTTGATGACGTTAATCCTTACTTTGCCCTCACCTCCCGTGTAGGTGACGGTGCCTTTGGTTGCATCGTCAGTACCGCTGACGACGCTGCTGGCAGCTACGGGGTTGTCATCATCCCCGTCAATGTCTTCGATGGTGAAGCTCAAGTCAGCTCCGGCCGCCACGTTGATGGTGGGATTTTGGTAATCGAACGTAGTGGCATTGGTGGCAAAGGCCAAGACATCTTCCGCGAAGTGAATCTCGGGAACGTGCAGCGTGATGCTTTGGATGAACAGGGCGTCGGATGCTTGCAGCGTGACGTAGCCGTCGCTCTTGACGAGGTAGTGGGCAGTGGTCAGGGTGTTCTCGTCGGGCAGCTCATATTCGAATGCGTCTCCGCCCAGAACGTCGGTCACATTCTCGATAGCGTGTGTCGTGGCACTGGCCGTGCTCGATGCCACGATGGTCAGCTCCATTCCCTGCTTTGCGGGGAACTTGATGACAGAGCCGGCAAACAGGCGCAGACCGCGGCGGTCTAATGCGTCGCCGTTTTGGTCGCTATGCCAGCGCACGGTGCCGCTGATGAGGATTCCGTCCTGCCCTTTGTAGATGTTGCCAGCCTTATTGGCAATCGGTGCAAAGTAGCTGCGCCCAGAGGTGTAGAATATGCCAGCACTGGTGCCTCGGGTCCAGCCGAGACTCATCTCGTCGGTGCCATTCAGGTTCGTATTCATATAATCCCATTTTTGGGGATGGTCGTCGTCGAATGTTACCACTTTGATGTTGCCGCGGGCGGTCAGCTCGTCAGGATAGCCGTTGGCCGTATTACTCTTGGTCAACTCGATGCTGACAGCCCCCTCGCCAGCCGTCTCGGTCGTGAAGGCTCCCGTTTCCTCGTCGAAGTCGGTGAGGACGGCTTCATTGCCGTTCACATACTTGCTGCCGCTCTTTACGGCATAGTGGCTGGTCAGGTCGATGGGGTCGTTGATGTCGCCGATATCCATCACGCGCCAGCTGGCAGCTCCCATCGTGTAGTCCTCGCCGGCAAAGGTCAGCTGGCCGAGGAAGTTCTCTTCCTGTCCCTCGTAGTAGACCCACGCACGGACATCGGGCGTGAAGGTGCTGATGGCCAGCAGGGTGATGTTGCCGGCATTGCTGTTTTCCAGCGTGATGGTGCCTGTGCTGGTGATGTGGGTCGTCTGCTTGGCTTGGGTGGTACCGTAAGTAAAGGATTCGTCGTCGGTGCACTCGCCGCTCAGTGCCAGTGTGTAGCCTTCGCCAGCGGCCTGAGCCGTGATGCGCACGAACTGGTTGGCCGTCACGTTGTAGGTATATGTCTCGCCCGGCTGCTGCACATTGTTCACTACGTATGCGCACGTAGACGAGGCGAAGTAGGTGGTCTCGGCAAAGGTGGCTATGATGTTAGCCTCGCCGTTGCCCACCAGCTTGCCGTTAGTGCCGTCGGTATTGATGGTGGCAATGCCGGTGGCCGATGAGGTATAGGTGAACGTGCCGGCCAGACACGTGGGGCTGCTGGAGACGGGGGCCTCGTTGGTGAAGGCCTGATTGTCGCCCGGGATGCGCAGCACTTTTGTGGTGGCAAAAGCAAAGGTCGGTGCTATCTTGGTGGCATCGAGGCAGGCCTCCACGTACTTGCCCTCGTCATTGAGCGTGTAGAATACGCGGAGGTCGGTGATGGTCAGCGAGCCGCTTTGTACTTCGATGGTGATGCTGGCCTGCTCGGAGGCGGTGGTCAGCTCATTGTCGCCCGTGGTGATGGCCACGGGTGCCTCGCCGTTGATGCTCACTGTGGTTGCCTCTTCGGTGGTGCTGACGGTGAAGACCACCTTCGGTATGGTGACGTCGATGATGCCGGTGGCCAAGCGCGGGGTGATGGTCATCTTACCCTTGTCGCCCGATACGCGCAGAATCAGCGCACTGGTGTTGTTCACCTTCACGCCGTCGCCGCCCTCAAAGGCCAGCGTGAAGCCGGGAATGGTGCGGTTAAGTCCGCGGCTGGCATTGACATTGGTGGTGTACAGTAGGTCGTCAATGTCGATGTCCTGCGAACGGGTAGGCGAGGCGGGAAGAATCTCCACAGCCGTGACGAGGGTTACTGTCGTGTAGTTCGCGCTGTATGCTGTCTTGGGCGTACCCACGGCTTTGACGTAGGCCGTACCGACTGCCTTTGTGGTGATGACGCCCGTACTGGTGTCGAGGGTGATGAGGTCGTCGGTCGTCGTGCTGTACGTCCAGTCGAAGCGGTCGGCGTCCACCACTTCGTTCTTGCGCTCCGTGTTGACCACGGTCAACACGGGCGTATAGTCACGTCCGGGCTCTAACTGCTGGGCTTTGTAGACCAGCGTACCCGCCACCACTTCGGGGTGGATAATGCGGATATAGTCAACGTAGATTCCCTGAGTCGTAGAGAGGTCCACGGTGCTGGCGGTCGGGTATAGTGTGAGAACGGTCGTTGTGGCCGATGTCGTTATTGTTGGATCATAGGTATCGCCGCGTTTGGCTCCTGTCACTGTGACGTCACTGGTTGATGAGCCTCTGCCTAATTGAATTTCTAATACATCCGTTCCATCTGTTGCAAGTCCATTTCCAGTGATATGTATGGAAGAGCCAACACCCAACATCAGCGACTTGTCTGTCTTGGGGTCAATGGCAATTCGGTTGTCACCAGTGGAAACCGGGTAATCGAAAGTCAGTCCATATGTCTCTGGCAGATAGTCTGTGCCACTCTTTCCTGTTTTTGTCATACTAAAGCCATTGGCTATTCCCCTCTTCAATCCGTAGCCAGTAGAACCCGTAATGTTTCCAACATTTGCTCCTCTGTTCTGCCAGTCGCCAGACAGCTCACTTCCATCCGTCACCCATTGGTCGGCATCGTTGAAAATCCACGAGGTGCGGCGATTGGGGTTGATGGTGTACGACTTGGAGGCCGACTTATATAGAGAGGTGGCGGTTGTGGTGACGGTGATGGTGACCGACCCTGCGCCAAACTGCTTGATGAAGACGCGCCCGGAAGCATCTACCGTGGCGATGTCGGTATTAGAGGAGGTGTAAGTCTTGGCAATCTCTTCTGTTACGTCTACTGTCGCAGGATTGTTAAAGACGATGCTGCTGACGGTAATCGGACTGTTCTCGTTGGCAAAGCGAATAACGGGAGTGGAACGGTCGTCGTTGACGGTGAGCGTGTAGCTGGCAGAGCAGCCGCCGATGTATTTCTCCGACGTTCCGTAATATTTGGCCGTGATGGTCGTGGTACCGCCGCTTATGGGCGTCACTTCGCCCGTCATCTCGTTCACCGTAGCCACGTCAGGATTGCTCGACGTGTAGATGATTCCTGCTGTGTTGTCAATGGTGCTGCCCGCAGGGCTTGTGATGGTTGGTCGGTTTGTGAAAGCGCCAGCCGTCAAGTTCTTCGTCTCGTTCCCGCCGAACGAAATGCTGGTGACGGTGGCGAGGTAGGTTCTTATTTTCGTAATAAAATGATAATATGCGTCAGTTCTTCCTTTAATATCAATATATCCTAAATATCCTGTTCCAGCCTTTGCAGAAGTGGTAACTTCTTTCGATGGTGAATTATCGAAAGACATTGAATTATCCTTGGCTCCATCCATATTGAAACCGCGGGTTCCGCTGTTCGTTGTGGCAGTAACGCCAAGAATTTGTTCTTCTGCAATAGGTATCCTCAATATGGATTGTGTGCTGTTCGCATATTGGATGATGAGATTATTAGATTTATACAATCTAAACGTTCCTTTAAACAAAAGGTTTTTTGCTATGTTGACGCCTCCAGCAGTAAAATCGGTGGTTGTAAGAACAAATCTTTGATTGTCATTTGTCGTCCATCCATTATCGGTAAAGTTGCTGCTGGCGTCCCACGTGTCATTTACAAAATCCCACGTATAGATACTCTTTTCATCCACCGTGTACGTAAAGCTCTGGTACCTCATATTGTTCGTAGCACGTGGATATACAAAATACACTTTGCCCGCTTTGAGCTTCATCTGGGTAAAGCTAAGCGTCTCTGTGGTATTGGCTTTTGTGGTGGCAATTGTCTGGTATTCGTGGTCTTCTTTACTGATGAGTGTCCAGTTTGAAGTTGCTGCGCTGGAGTAGATGGTCAGATTGAAATATCCATCTACGAGGGGGATGATTTTGAGATAGCAGCCTCCGTTTTCTAAAGGCATCGCTTGGTGAGCCTGATCTTCTCTGTCAACACCATCAGTTGCGGGACGGATACCACCAATACCATTGGTGTCTGATAAATTCCACGTTGAATGGGCATCGCCGGCAAATACTTCCACCAGTGTCTGCCCGTCGTATTGCCCGTTAAATAGTTGGCCGCCCGAGGGGTTGCTCGTCCCAAAGGACGTAGACGTAGTGGTGATGTTTCCTGCCCATACACCGCACTGGCCGATGAGCAGGGCAAGAAGCAGGGCTGCAAAGCGGTGAAGGCCTTGCGCTGTATATGGATGGGATGGTAGGTAGTGGCTCATATATATAATAAGGTGTAAACTCAATGGTTAGGGAGCGGGAGCGGGAACGGGAGCGGTGGCGGTGGCGGCGGTGGCGGCGCCGATTTGGCCGAAGCTCTTGACGGTGAGGCGGTAGACGTTGTCGCGCACTACGCCGAGGTAGCCGGTGTCCTGCTGGATGTTGCGGCGGTAGTATAGCTCGCCGTTGTCGTAGGCGATGTTGTTGTCGGCGTCGAGGCCCTTGGCGGTTACGTAGGCGTCGCGCTTGGCGGCCGTGGTGAATAGCTGCGTGGGTGCGCCGGTGTTGCCGTAGAGCTGTTGGCCGCTCTTGCTGATGATGACGTTGGAGGCGTCTTTCAGCCGTAGCTTGATGACGATGCTCGTGGCATAGTTGGCATTGGTGTTGTTGACGGTATGCTCGGCCACATAGACCGACGTGCCCGGCTGGCGGTACTCGTAGGTGCCGACGTTCTCGGGGGCGTCATCGAAGTGCACGTCCTTAGCCCACATCGCACGACTGATGCCCTCGAAGAGGTTGGTGTCGCACAGCGGACTGCCGCCGTTGTCGCGCAGGGCGTAGAACGAGGTGTTGTAGCGGTCGACGGCCCACGACACCTGATGGACGCGGGCGATGTTGGCCGCGTTGCCGTCGACGGTGATGCCGGTGTCTTTACCGGCTGTCTCGTCGTTGACGATGATCTTGGCGGCGGCGCGCTCTACGAAGACCATCGTGGCATCGCTGTTCTTGGCCTGCTCCTCGGAGACGAAGATCTTGGCCACCTGCACCAGCGTGGTGACGTTGGAGCCGTCGCTCATCGGGGCATTGGCCATATAGAACCCGTTGGCGTTGAAGCTGCTGAGCGTGATGGTCTGCAGGTCGGCTAAGTGCTTGCCGGTCTGGTCTACATCGTCGTACTTCAGGATATGGTCGTCGACGTCGACGCTGAAGCCGCTGTTGCCCTCGTAGTTGACGAGCACCAGCGCGTAGAGCTTTTCATCGGGATTCTTAGGGATGGCCTCGCGGGCAATGCTGGTGACGATGTTGGCACTCTGGGTGACGCTGGACATTGCGTCGTCCTGAAAGTGGCCGGTGATGCCCAGCTCGTCGAAGGTGTAGGCTATGGTGACGATGGCCTCGTCCTCGCCCTTGTTGGCGGCCGACTTGAAGAGAATCAGCATTCCGTTCTTCACTTCGTACTCCTCGGCTGCTCCGTGGTCGTTGACGGCGCGGGTCAGCGGGTCGGCCTGCATCGCAATGCGCAGATGGATATACACCGAATCAGCGACCCCCGCCGGCTCGGTGGAGCCGCCGTAGTCGCTGTCGTCAGCGGTGCAGGCCGTGAGGCAGAGTGCTGCCATCAGGCCGGCCATCAGGTATGTCAACTTCAGACGAATGTGAAGCATTGCTTAATTCTCAGTTCTCAGTTCTCAGTTCTCGGTTTTCTCGGTTTCTTGCTCAGATGCTGGCGTTCTGTATGCGCAGGCTCCATCCGATGACGTTGATGCTCAGCGTGAGGAAGCGCCACTCGTTGCCCTCGAGGATGAAGTCGAGGCGATAGTCGTAGGCGCGGTCGAGGAACTCCTGCACGCCGTAGCGGTTTTCGGCGGCATTGCGCACCAGCGCGAGGTAGTAGACGAGGTCGATGTCTACGATCTTGTCGCCCGTCTGGTGGTTGCGGATGACGAGGCGTGCGTTCTTCGAGGCGTCGGCGTGCTCGAACAGGCGGCCGAAGCTGAGGTCGAAGTGGGCGGTGCGCTGTATGACGTCGCCGGGTGCGCGGCTGCTCTCTTCCTCAACGGTCTCGCTGGTCCAGCTGGCGTAGGGCGTGTAGGTGAGCTCGGGGTCGGCCAGCTGGCTGTTGTCGTAGTCGAGCAGTCCGTTGTTGTCGGTGATGCTCACGTCGTAGTTCTCGGCGTAGTTGTCGGTGGGGTTGGTGTTCTGCACGAGCATAATGCTCAGGTTCTTGGTGTCGCGCATCAGCGACACCTCGGCCTCGGCGGGCTGGCGTTCCTGCAGCTGTATGTTGCCAACGGCGCCGTGCCACAGCGTGTCGAGCGGCTGGTCGGTGGCGGCGTGGTCGATGGCGAGGCGCAGGTCGCGTATGCTGCTGCCCTCGTCGAGGTCGGTGGGGGTGAAGTTGGTCAGCGTGCCGAAGTCTTTCTGTGCGCCGACGGCGAAGATGCGGTAGTTGCCGGCGGCCAGTCCCTCGAAGTTGAACCCGAAGGTGCGCTGGGCCAGCGGGCGGGCCTCGGCCGAGTTGGCGGCATACTGCTTGGCCACTATCTTGTCGCTTTCGTCGACGACGTAGCAGACGGCGGCTCCCACGTGGTCGTTGAACATATCGGCCCGCTGGATGTTGTAGTCGTACTTCAGCGTGACGCGCAGCGGGTTGCGGCAGTCGGGGCAGTCGGAGCGGTCCTCGCTCATCATTGAGCAGGCTGAGGCCGTCAGGGCGAGTGCGAGGACTGCCAGTCCGTTATGCAGGATGTTGCTTCTTTTCATTATCTGGTGTATATCAAGTAAGGTCTTCATTGTCTCTGTGGGGGCTCAGAACGCTAAGTCCTGTGCGTGGTTGAGCCACGGGGCGATGCTCACCTTGAGCGACAGGGCGTCGTCGTCGCGGTCGTCGCGGTCAGTGTCAGTGGCCTGAGGTACGGAGGTGCTGCCGATGCGGTTGACGGCAGTGACCTCTACGTTGTACCAGTTGTTGCGCACTACGCCGTAGCGTCCGAGGAACTCGGCTGCTGAGCCGTAGTCACCTTGGATCCACGGGGTCAGCTCGTCGCCGAAGTGCTTGATGGGGATGCGGTAGTAGCACCAGCCATCGGTGTACTTCTTGATGACCATCCGCTTGGCGATGAGGGCCTCTGGCGACGGGGCGAGGGCGTCGAAAGCCGCTTTGCCAGCTGCGCTGATGACGTCGTCGACGGTGATGGTCACTTTGACGTTGTCGGCCGAGGCGGGGAGGGGGTCGGTGGAGTAGCTGAAGTGCAGGTAGGAGGGGTCGCCCAGTGCCCACGTGTCCACCCACGTCTTGATGGCGGGCTGGCTGTAGAGCCACGTGCGCAGGTAGTCGTCTATCTTGTTGTCGCCGGCGGCGCGTCGGGGCTTGAACGAGCTGTCGCCGCTGGTGCCCTCTTCGCGGTCGGGGTCTTCGGGTTCTTCAGTGTAGATGACGTCGTCTTGCAGCGAGGCGGTGTAGAAGGTGCCTTCATACAGCTTGAGGCGTACAATGAGCGACGTGGTCTTGTCGAGCGTCTGCTGGTCGTAGTTGATGGTGTTCTCGGCACAGTAGTAGACGGTGGGTGAGGCGAGCGTGCCGAGCGTGCGGAAGCCGCCTTCCTGTATGTAGGTGTCCTTGTCGTAGGTGGCGAGGCCGGTGGCCGTGTCGTAGTTGTCGTCCTCGGCCCAGTAGGTGCGGTACTTTGCTTCGCCGGTGAGGACGGGGCTGGCCTCGATGAAGCGGTATTGGTTGTCGCGATGGAGCGTCGACCAGTTGCCGTCGTAGTGGCGGGTGATGAAGCACTGCGTGTTGTAGCGGTCGAGCGCCACCTCCGCACTGAGGATGCTGATGTCGGTGTGGCGTATCTTGGTGATGGCAGGGTCGATGCCTGCCGTTATCTTGGCAGCTGCGCGCTCCACGAAGATGTGGCTCTTCGGCGTGTCGGACGCTTCAGCTTGCGCTTTCGTAGGTTTGATGCTGGCGGGGTCCAGCTTGGCCAGCGTGGTGACGGTGGCCTCCTCCGTGACGGTATGGCTGCCGCCGGGCTCATTGGCCAGTGGGGCGTTGGTCATCACCAGTCCATCGGTGGTGTTGCCAACGGTCTTCAGTTTCAGTTTCTTCAGCGCGCTGAACGTCGTCGTTCCGGGTATCAGGTCGCTGGTCGTAGCATTGAGGAGGACGAGCATATAGAGCTCGTCGTTTTCGTTCAGATGGTCCTTGCTGAGCTGCACGATGCGGCTCTCCTCGTTGGATATCTGGTCGAGCGTGGCGTCCGAGAAGTTGGGCTCAATATAGTAGAAGCTGGCCACGGTGAGGTCGTCCTCGGTCTTTCCTGCTGCGCCGTTGAGCAGCACCAGCATCATACTGTTGACCTTCATCTCCTCGGCCGAGCCATTCTCGAACTGCCCGTTCGCTCCGCCGGCACGGGTGTCGTCGGTGACGGGCAGATGGATAGAGAGTGTCAGATAACCAACGCCCTCGCTATTGAAGCTGCTGCCTAAGTGCAGCTGCCCTGTCGCCGTGTCGTCGGCTCCGGAGCAGGCTGTCAGCAACAGCATCAATAGCAGGAGGGTCGTTGTCGTTATCTTCTTCATTGAGCGGTAGTAGGGTGATTAGAGCTCTGCACCCTGTGTGCGCTTAGCCCACTTGGTGACGTAGATAGTCGTGCTGAGGTACTGGTCGAGCTCGTCGTCGGTCGTCGTTGTAGGCGTCGGGATGGTCGGATGGCCGATGTGGTTGATCTTGTCGATCGTGATGTAGTAGTAGTTGTTGCGCACTACACCATAGCGGCCCAGCAGGTCGGCCGGCGACGGGGAGGTGCCATAGACGGTCGTATAGTCAGTACCGCCATCATCCCAAGAGTAGGGAGCTTCGTCGTCGCCGAAGTGGCGGATGCGTACGCTGTAGTAAGCCTTACCCGTGGGGTAATACTTCAGCTTCAGCGTTTCGACCAGCTTGTCAACACCGGTAGCATTGGATGCAGTGATCTCAGTGCCATTGTACTTGATGGTAACGACTATTTTCTTATTTGTGGTATCATACGAAACGTCAGCCGTCACCTTAGTGTCATCATAGGTTTCGACCAGCGTATTCGTCACATACGACTTGATGGTTCCCATTCCCTTTGCATAAGCCTGCACCTTTTCCTCTACACCAGTTTCTGTGAGCGTCTCGTCCACGCCATTATAGGTATAGAAAGCCTCGTTTTTGAACGGAATCTCGATGAGTACGCGGGTGGTCTTGTCCTGCGTGAGGCCCCACTCGTTCATCGTGTTCTCTACGACGTACTCGCTGGTACTGGTACCGAGGGCAGTGTTCACAGCATCTTTCTGGTAGAAGGTCTCAGCTGTAGAACTTGCATTGTAGTTGTAATGGGGGTCTTCTGCCCAGTAGATGCGGTAGAATGGGGTAGCATCCGTCGTCGTGTTCTCTACTACGCTGCCGAGGAAGCGGTAGTGATAATTGGGGAGCAGCTTGGACGAACTGAGGGCGAAATATTCGTTAATATTAGCCACGTTGCGTACGGCATAGTAGGTGGGCTCTTGGTTGTCGGCCGTCCACTTCACGCCGCCCCAGACGGTCTCGGTCATCAGCCCCCCCGTGTTGTCAGTTCCCGTGCCTTTAACCACCTGTACCTTTGCTACGACGCGCTCTACGTAGATGTAGACGGGAGCAGCCGCCGACGCTTCCTTAGTGGGCTTCAGGTTAGTTTCGTTGATGGGTACCAACGTGGTGACGTTGATGTTCGCGGGCGCAGTGGCGTTCTTGGTGTTGTACACGTTGGACAGCGGCGCATTGGTCATCAGGATGTGGTCGTCGTCGTTCAGCCAGCTGTCAGCCGAGCTGATCTGGCGGTTAATCTGCAACGTCTTGAATTCGCTGAACTTCGTTGTTGCAGCTATCGTTGTTGGAATACCATCATTGGTCGTAACTTTCAGTCCTGTTCCTTCGATGGTGTACACCGTCTGGTAGTTGACGGCCACGAATGCATAGAGGATGTTAGAGGTAATCTTCTCGTCGTTCTTGATGGTCACCGTGTACGTCTTCTGAATGTCATTGGCAACTGCAGCTCCTGCTTTGAGGCTACCGAGGTCGTAGGCAGCCACGAAGGTGGCGTCGTCCTCATTGGGGCCGGCAAAGAGCACCAGCATTGCATTGTCCACGGCTGCATCAGCATCGCTGGCAGTACCAACGAGGTGGTCAGAATTCTCTTCGAAGGCACGCGTCTGCACAGGCTGATTGATGCTGACGGTAAGGAAAGCCTCGCCGTTGGCATTGAACAGTTTGGAGTTGTCCACTACGGGAGCAACTACTTCATCGCTGCTGCTGCACGATGTTGCAAGCAGTCCTGCTGCAAACACGGCGGAGAGGATCAATAGTTTTTTCATCTGTCAATAGTTTTTTAATTGGTTAATATTCTTGTTTGTTATTCTTTTTTTCTCTCTTATGGGGCTTATAGGTCTTATAGGGCTTATAGGTTTTATAGGGCCTGTGGCCCTATGGCCCTGCGGGCCATTATTTCACCAGCTCTTGCAGGTTGTGCTGGGCGTCGGGGGTGGCGGCTTGCTCGAAGAGGGCGGCGGCGGCGGACTTGTCGCCGCGCTTGGCGGCCAGCACACCGCGGGCATTGAGGGCTTCGGGGCTCTCTCCGCCCTTCTGCAGATAGCGCTCGGCGGCGTTGAGGTCGTCCTTCTGCAAGGCTATGATGGCGGCGTTGAGGTTGGCCGTGGCATCGTCGGGATACATCCTGACGGCCGTCTCGAACACGTCGTTATACTCCTGCGAGCCCGGCTCGTAGGTCTGGGCCACGAGGAACATCTCGTTCAGGCTGAGCTGCTGCGGCTTGGTCTTGATGAGCTCGCGGGCCTCCACCGGCGTGAAGGGGCGCACAATGTAGCTGACGGTATAGTCGGAGTGGCGCAGGGTGGGGTAGATGTCGCGGCTGATGACCTGATAGTCGTCGGGATAGAGCTGGCGGATGCGCGCGTCCTTCGCATCGGGGGCCAGCGTGCTGTTGGCAATGTCTACAATCTGCTGGCGGTGGGGCAGCTGGCTGGCCAGCACCTTCTGGCGCAGTCCGTCCCAGTCTTCTGGCGTGGACTGCACGCTGAAGAGCGTGTCGCTGAGCAGAATGAGCGAGTGGATATACTCCTTAAAGGCCTGCGCGCGCCCCTCGGCCAGCCGTACGTTGTTGTCGTAAGGGCCGTCGGGCGAGGCAAAGCCGTGGATGCCGATGTGGCTGATGGTGGCGTTGTGGTCGGTGCGCACCACGTTGATGGTCTCTATCACCTTATCCAGCTCCTGCTGGTTGCGGCGGAAGTCGCGGCGGATGACGGTCTTGTTCACCTCGAAGTCGAGGAAGGCCTGTCCGCTGTACTGGCGCGTCTTCACCTGCTCCACGGCGGGGGCGAAGAACGACAGGCGGAACTGGGGTATGTAGGGGGCGGGCTTCTCGACATACTCGATGACGGGCTCCGCCTTCTTACGCGGATAAATAAGGTACGCGATGTTGAGGGCCAGCTTGGTGGGGCCTATGTAGTGGTGGGTGCCCTCGTCGAGCAGGTCGCCGCACACCTCGTTCTCGTACTGGTGGTACTTGATGTTGGCGTAGCCCAGTCCGACGGCCGCCTCGAGGTTCCAGTGGCGGGCGAGGCGCCACGCGTGGCCGAAGGTCAGTCCGCCTCCGGCGAACCGACCTTCGTAGTGATTATGCTCCAGAGACGGGAAGATGCCGAGAGGCAGCTTCACGCCGGCCCAGTTGTATTCTCCGCCGAAGGCGTGGAGCCCGAAGAAGAGGCCGCGGAAGGTCTCTCGCGTCCAGTATCGGTACTCGGGCATCACCGACCAGTGGCGCAGCCGTTTGGTGTCGCTGATTTCCCACGGGTGCAGCCCGTAGAAGGCTTGCAGCGAGGAGTGGCTGCCGAGGCGCACCTCCAGTCCGATGTTGGGCGTGAGGGTGGCGTCGTAGAGCAGATTGTTCTTGATGGCTACGGTCTGTGCGCCGGCCGTCGCGGTGAGTGCGAGCAACAGGGCGAGCACAGCGGTACGTAGTCCTTTGCAATATTTGTTAGGGCTCATATTTTCGTTAGTAGTAGTGTAGTCGTTAGTTTTCTGATGTGCAAATATATCAAAACTTTCTCAGCCTAATAGTTTTTTTAGAACTGATTGCCACGAATTTAAGATTGTTTAACGATTAGGGGGGGGTAAAATGGGGGGCTCGGAGCTCTCGGAGGGGCTCGGAGTTCTCGGAGTTCTCGGAGTTCTCGGAGTGGCTCGGAGCTCTCGGAGTTCTCGGAGCTCTCGGAGTGCTCGGAGTGGCTCGGAGTGC
>JAFUZD010000077.1 GCA_017476785.1 Prevotella sp.
CTTGCGCCAGAGGGGGAAGTGGCGGCTGGTGTGCTCGCTTAGCACGGCGCAGAAGCTCTCCATCGAACAGAAGGGGGCGAGGTGAATCATAACGTGGGTCTTCTTGGTGTTGTCCTCGTCGGTGTATTCCAGCTGGAAGCGCTTGGGCAGGTTGTAGTCCACCTGAATGGTGCCCAACTGCCAGCGGCGGCCGATGGCGTCTTTAATCATAAAGTCGAGCTTGGGACCGTAGAAGGCGGCCTCGCCGTACTCCACCTTAGCCTTCAGTCCCTTCTCCTCGCAGGCCTCTTGGATAGCGCGCTCGGCCAGTGCCCAGTCTTCGTCGCTGCCCACGTACTTGTCGTGGTCGTTGGGGTCGCGCAGGGAAATCTGTGCCTCGAAGTCGAAGCCAAAGGCAGTGAGCACGATGTTGATGATGTCCATCACGTTGAGGAACTCTTGCTTCACTTGGTCGGGACGACAGAAGAGGTGGGCGTCGTCCTGCGTGAACGAGCGCACGCGGGTGAGTCCGTGCAGCTCGCCGGACTGCTCGTAGCGGTAGACGGTGCCGAACTCAGCGATACGCAGCGGCAGGTCGCGGTAAGAACGCGGCTTCCACGCGAAAATCTCGCAGTGGTGAGGGCAGTTCATCGGCTTGAGCATATACTCCTCGCCCTCCTCGGGTGTAGTGATGGGGCGGAACGAGTCCTTGCCGTAGTGGGCATAGTGACCGCTGGTGACGTAGAGGTTCTTGGAGCCGATGTGGGGGGTGATGACCTCCTGATAGCCGAAGCGCTTCTGCACACGGCGCAGATGGTCTTGCAGGCGCAGGCGCAGCTCGGTGCCTTTGGGCAACCAGATGGGCAGTCCTTTGCCTACTTTCTCGCTGAACATAAAGAGCTCCATCTCCTTACCTATCTTGCGGTGGTCGCGCTTCTTGGCTTCCTCGAGCACCACGAGATAGTCGTCGAGCATCTTCTTCTTGGGGAACGAGATGCCGTAGAGGCGCTGCATCTGCTCCCTGTTGGCGTCGCCGCGCCAGAAAGCTCCGGCTACGCTGGTCAGCTTAATGGCTTTGATGGCGCCGGTGTTGACGAGGTGTGGGCCGCGGCAGAGGTCGGTAAACGCACCCTGCGTATAGGTGGTGATGGTACCGTCCTCAAGATCCTGCTCTATGTGTTCGCACTTATAGGTCTGGCCGTCGGCTGCAAATTCTTTCAGTGCGTCGGCCTTCGCCACTTCGCGGCGTACCACGGGTTCTTTCTTCTGCGCCAGCTCGCGCATCTTATCTTCAATCGTCTTGAAGTCACCTTCTTTGATGGCCTCGCCGTTGGGGAGCAGCACATCGTAGAAGAATCCGTTCTCGATAGCGGGTCCGAATCCGAACTGGATACCGGGATAGAGTTCTTGCAATGCCTCGGCCAGCAGGTGGGCGCTGGTGTGCCAGAAGGTGTGCTTTCCTTCGGCATCGTCCCACTTATAGAGGGCTATATGTGCGTCCTCGTTGATGGGTCGGTTCAGTTCTACTGTCTCGCCGTTCACTCCGCAACTGATTACGTCGCGTGCCAGAGCGGGCGATATGCTCTCGGCAATCTCGAGTCCGGTAACGCCCTGCTCATACGAGCGAACAGAGCCATCCGGGAAGGTAATGTTAATCATATCTACAATATATGTTTTAGTTTAATTCGGCGCAAAGGTACAAAAAAAAGTGAAGAACGAAGAGTTTTTTTTATTTAATTGAAGAATTGAGAATTGAAGAATTGAGAATTTCCCTAATTGAGAATTGATAATTGAAGAATGGAGAATTATGATTTGCTCATACGCTTGAGGTAATCATAATTCTCCATTCTTCAATTATCAATTCTCCATTCGAAAAGTTCTCCATTCGAAAAGTTCTCCATTCGAGAAGTTCTCCATTCAAGAAGTTTAGTTCTTCCGATACTTCTTGATGATACTGTAAGCGGTGTAGAGTCCCAACTCGCCGGCTTTGCTCAGGTCGGCGATGCCTTCAGGCCGCTGACGGTTGGCGATGCGAGCCAGCCCACGGTTGTAGTAGGCTTCGGCCAGATTGGGGTCGAGCTCGATGGCACGTGTATAGTCGGCAATGGCACTCGGATAGTCGTGGCGTAGCACGCAGACATTGCCGCGGTTGTAATACAGATAGGCATTCGCGTTCAGACGGATGGCCTCGGTGAGGTCGCTGAGTACGTTGGCGGTCTTCATCGCCACGTTAGTACCCTGCGAAGCATTGAACTCATTGAGCCGTTGCTGACAGACGGCACGCTGCCAGAAAGCCAGCGACGAGGTGGAGTCTGAAAGGATAAGCGTGGTCAGGTCGTCGATGGCACTGTCGTAGTTCTGGATGACGCTGTAGGCAATGGCGCGCTGCATCAGCAACGGACGGACGGCCGATACGGTGGGAGCGGTCGCGATATGCTGCGACAGGGTATCGATGAGGGTGAAGTAACGCCGCGTGTCGCGCTCGCCCAGTGCCTGCTGCCCACTGTGGATGTACAGCTGGCGGTCGGGAGGCAGCTGGGCGTTATAGGCATCCACCAGTCGGTCGAAGGCCACATAGTGGCGCACGGCATTCTGCTGCTGCTCGAACGAGAGCTGATACATCGGCAAGTAGTCGAGAGCCACCTTCCGGTTCTGCACGCGGCCGCGGTATTCGCTCTGATACTCGTGCTCCACTTCCTGCTCGTCGGCCACGGCCAGCTGGTTGTACTTCTCAATGTCAAGGTCGCTGCGGCGGCGCATCTGACGCTTCGACAGGCGAGGCTGGCGTCCGTAGCGTTTGTCCAGCTGGGCCTTAAAGATGCGGAACTCGTCGAGCTCAGCCTGCCGCGTCATCCCCAAGCGACGGTAGCAGTTGGCTCGCTGCTGCAAGCCGAACCAGAAATTGGGATAGTCGTCGATGACCTTAGAATAGTCGCGGATGGCCCCACGCAGATCGCCCGTCTGGTCGAGCAGCAGGGCACGGTTGAAGAGTGCCATCAGGTTGTCGGGCTCCAGCCGCAACACAAAGTCGAAGTCCAAGATGGCGCGGTTGTCGTCGCCCACCTGTGCCCGCAGCAGTCCGCGGTTGTAATGGCCGAGGAAGTTGTTAGGGTCGATGTCGAGCGCAGTGTCATAGTCGCTCATTGCACCGCGCAGATTGTTCTGGTTGAAGCGCGCCACGGCACGGTTGAGGTAGTAGCCGGCCTGCTTAGGCTGCAGGTGGATGGCTTTGTTCAGGTAGCCCTCGCTCTCCTTCCACTTCTGCCGGGCAGAGCTGATGATGGCCCGTTCAGCCCAGAGGCCGCCGTCGTAGGGGTCGAGCTCCAAGCTGCGGTCGAGCGCGGTGATGGCCTGTGCCGTGTCTTTCTGCGCCAGATAGATCTCGGCCCGCATCGCATAGCCACGGGCATTACGGCTCCATCGGGTGAGCATCGTGTCCAGTTCGGCCAGTGCAGCATCGTAGTCTTTCTCGTTGATATGACAGAGCACGCGGTTGTGCCACAGGCTCTGGTTCTCCGGATCGTAGCGCAGGGCACGGTTGTAGTCGCCGATGGCTTCGCCAAACTTCTTCTGCTGGATACGGCAGAGGCCACGCAGCTCGTACATCCCCACCACGTAGGGATTGCGCTGTATGGCTTCTGAGCAGTCGCTCTCGGCTCCAGCATAGTCGTCGAGATAATACTTGGCCACGCCGCGGAAGAACCACGGCTCGTAGAGATAGGGCTTGGCCTCAATGGCTTGGTTGAAATACTGGATGGAGACGACGTAGTCTTCGTAGTAGAGGGCATTGCGCCCTATCATTATCAGGCGGTCGGTATTGAACTGAGCCTGCACCGCAAGCGGGAAGAGGACAAAAAGGACAAAAAGAAATCCGCCCCCGACCGAACGGGAAGGGAGATTCAATAGCCGTACTATGTTCTGACGGAAAACCATTCTGCTCATCACTATTCAATCTCCCTTCGCGGCCAGACTGGGGCGAAAGATGGGTGGAATCCTATTTCTTGGCTACGGCCTTTGTCTTATAGCCACAGCGATAGCGACCCTGCATCAGGGCACGCAGCTTACTCTTAATCAGTTGCTTACGCAGCGGGGATATGCGGTCGACGAACATCTTCCCGTCCAAATGGTCGAACTCGTGCTGCATCACACGGGCCAGATAACCCTCAATCCACTCGTCGTGCGGCTGCAGCTCGTCGTCGAGCCACTGCACCCGAATGCGCTTAGGACGCGTCACCTTCTCGTGGATGGCTGGCAGCGACAGGCATCCCTCCTCCATTGTATCGGTCTCTGTGTCGTCAAACTCCACGATATGGGGATTGATGAATGCACGGCGAAAGCCTTTGTACTCGGGCATATCCTCGCTCAGCACGTCGAGGTCGATGACCACCACGCGGATGGGTTTGCCCACCTGAGGTGCAGCCAGCCCGATGCCTTCGCTCTGGTCCAGCGTCTCGAACATATCGGCGAGCAGCGCTTTCAGGTCGGGGAAGTCGGTCGGAATGTCTTCGGCCACTTTGCGCAGCACAGGCTGCCCATATATATAAATAGGTAATATCACGCTCTTAAAAGTATTATCAAATTGAAAAAACAAGCCATCCCGTCAATGCCGACGAGACTGCATATAGTCCTCAAGAATGATGGTGGCACTAATCTCGTCCACCAGTGCTTTGTCCTGACGGGCTTTCTTCTTCAGTCCGCCTGCCAGCATTGCCTGATGGGCCAATACGGAAGTGAAACGCTCATCGTAATACTCAATAGGAATCTGAGGCACTGCCTTACGCCAACGATTGACGAACTGCTGCACGCGCGGCAGGTTCTCGCTGGGCTGCCCGTTGGGCTGGCGCGGCTCGCCGATGACGATACGCTCCACGGGCTCGCGGGCAATGTACTGCTTCAGATAGTCAAAGAGTTCCGATGTAGCCACAGTCGCCAATCCGCCGGCAATGAGTTGCAGGGAATCGGTGACTGCCAGCCCCGTTCGCTTCTTTCCGTAATCGATAGAGAGGATGCGCGCCACTTGAGGAATCGGAATGCGGGCAGATTACTTCTGATAGAGCAACCAAGCACCGTTGAACCTCGACTCCAGTGCATTGCGGCTGGCCGCAGCATCAGCTTTGCTGTCAAACGTCGTAGCCACTACGCGATACATATTCTGAGCCTCGTTCTTCACAATCTGGGCATTGTAGCCTTCACTCTGCAGACGACCCTGCAGATTCTCAGCATTGGCCTTCAAGCCAAACGACCCTACCACAACGCTGAATGCCTTCAGACCGGAACCGCTGACCAGCGAAACGCTCTCCTGACGGACATTGATGTTGTCGGCATTGTCTACCACCTGCACATTGTTCACCGGACGCTCCTGCAGCGGTGCCACCACATTGACCTCCTGCTCCTGCGGCTGCTGAGCCACTGCCTGCTGTTCTTCCTGAGCCTTAGCCTTCAGATAGGCCTGCTTGTAAGCACTCTGGCTCGATTTACAACTCGTAAAAGCCATTGCTACGCAGAGACCTGCGCATAATACCGTGTACTTTTTCATTTCTTTCGCGATTAATTTTATCATTAAAACTTGATGTTCGAAATATTTTGTGCGAAATTACAAAATATCATCCAAACGCAAAGAAAAAACGTGCATAAAGTTTGTTAAATGCAGAAAATACAGCACTTTTAACAAAAAATGTCACCACTTTTGAGCGTGCTTTCAAAAAGATTTGCTATATTTGCGCCTATCGAACGAATTGTATCATTTAAACATAAAAAGCAAAAGACTATGAAAAGTTTAGGTTATTTAGGCGCTTTCTTCGGCGGAGCTATTGCCGGAGCTGTAATCGGACTGCTGCTGGCTCCTGAAAAAGGCACTGACACGCGCGACAAGATTACGGATGCCGTTGACGACTTTATGAAGAAGCACAACATCAAGCTGACCCGTAAGGAAGTGAGCGACTTGGTTGACGACATCGAAGAAGCTGCACCCGAAGCATAATACCTGTCCCGTATGCTTTCGAGCGACAAGAACGTTGAGACCATTGCGCAGCTGGCCGAGGTACTCAAGCACTATCTGGGACTTCAGAAAGAATACCTGAAGCTGGATGTGATTGACAAACTTGTGCGGCTGCTCACGGCTACGGCACTGGCCATTCTGTTCTTCCTGATTATTGTGGCGGTAGTGATGTATTTCTCTTTCGCCGTGGCTTTTTGGCTTTCGCAGTATATCGGGATGACAATGGGCTTCCTCGTAGTCGGCGGCATTCATCTGCTGGTACTCGTCCTGTTCTTGATATTCCGCCATTCGTGGATAGAGCGACCGCTCGTGCGTTTTCTTGCCAATCTGTTAATGAGCAAATAAGAAAAGATGTTACCGGTACAAAAGCCAACGCCCCAGTATCGCACACTCGACGAGATTCGTCTTAGGAAAGAAGAACTTGCCGAGAGCCTGCAGCGCGACAACCAGCAGTTTGAAAAACTGTGGAAGCAACTGTTCGTGCCACGTAAGGAGAGTACGAAAGGAGAGTTCATCAGCGGCCTCATCAGCAATGGCATCACTGCATTCGACACTTTCTTGCTCGTCAGGAAGCTACTGAAGAACTACGGGGGCATCTTCGGAAGGAAGAAACGCAAGTGAACGCCACCCCCGCAAACACAAAAAGCCCGCTTAAACAGCGGGCTTTTTGTGCGACATTTATTTAGAGTGGCTCACAGTTAGGGCACAAAAAAGGGGTAACGCTTTACCCCAACCTTTGTTAACCTTAAATCTAATACTATGAAAAACACATTGCAAAGATAAGCATTCCTGCATAATCTTGCAATAAAAGCGGGCACAAAAGCGCATTTTTATAACTTTATTTAACTAAAAACGCCCCCTTCTTAATCTTTTCTGCATATTTATATCTCTACAATCTGTCCGTCGTAAGCCATTTCAATGCCTTCGGGAAGTTGCTCGTTGACCTCTTCGTGCAACCCGATGTCGTGACTGGAGTGAATGAGCAGTGTGCGCCGTGCCCCTATCCTTTGGGCGAAGCTGACGGCATCGTCCAGAAGCTGGTGGGCGTGATGCGGTTCGGTTACACGTAAGGCATTCACCACCAGCGTATCCACATCTTTCAGATAGGGCAACTCACCATCGTCAATGGTCTTCATATCCGTGATGTAGACCAACGAGCCGATGCGATAGCCCAGTATCGGCAGTGCACCGTGCATCACTTCGATGGGCAGAATCTCCAAGTCGCCGATCTGCAACGGCTCGTGCTTGTGCACTTGGTTCAACTGGATGGCTGGCACACCGGGATAGCGATTTGCAGCAAAGCAATAGGGCAACATCTGGAGCATTGCCTGACACGAGATGGGGTCGGCATAGACATTGATAACGCCAAACTGACAGTAAGGTCTAATATCGTCCAGTCCCCCCACGTGGTCGTAATGGCTGTGGGTGATGAGGATGCCATCGATGCGACGGAAAGGCTGCGGCATTATCTGCTGCCGGAAATCGGGGCCACAGTCTATGAGCAGACGCGTCTGCTCCGTCTCCACCAATGCCGAGCAACGCAACCGCTTATCGTGCGGGTCAGCACTCGTACACACACGACACTGGCAGCCGATGGTGGGCACGCCACAAGAAGTCCCCGTTCCTAAGAAAGTCAGTCTCATACAATGTTCACCTCTGGTTTTATCTCTATTCCGAAACGTGCATACACATCCTGCTGAATCTGCCGGCAGAGTGCCACAATCTCGCTGCCCGTAGCCCCACCGCGATTGACGAGCACCAGTGCTTGACGGTCGTGCACACCGGCACGCCCCAGCGAGCGTCCTTTCCAGCCGCACTGATCGATGAGCCAGCCTGCAGGAATCTTCTCGCTGGCCTCATCCACGTAATAGTGAGGCATTGAGGGATACTGGCTTTGCAGCCCTTCAAACTGCTTGCGTGGCACGACTGGATTCATAAAGAAGCTGCCCGCATTGCCCAGCAATTTCGGGTCGGGCAACTTGGCATTACGGATGTCGATGATGACCTCGCGCAACTGCTGGGCCGTCGGCATTGCAATGCCGCGCTGGTTCAGCTCTGCCCGTATGTTACCATAGTCGAGGCGCGGACGATAGTCGGCCTGAAAGCGATAGACGACATCAGTAATCAGATAGCCATTCTTCCATTCGTGCTTGAAGCGGCTGTCACGGTAGCCATAATGAAGTCCGGCCGGTTCAAGACAGACCCTACGTCCGTCCGTAATGCGGACGGCTCGGACCTGTGCCACGAACTCTTTGACCTCTACACCATACGCTCCGATATTCTGCACCACACTGGCTCCCACGTCACCGGGGATGAGCGAAAGATTCTCGGCACCATAATAGCCGCGGCTCACGCTCTCGGCCACCACGTCGTCCCACGTCTCACCACTGCCGGCACAGAGCAGTCCGCGACCATTCTCCGTTCCCACGCCACTGATACCCCTGCACGCCGAATGCACCACTATCCCTTCGTAGTCGCGCGTCAGCAATAGGTTGCTGCCACCGCCGATAATGAGATAAGGCTGATGCGCCTCGCGCAGGATGCGAGCCACCTCTACAGCCTCGTCTTCCGTCTCGTATTCCAAGAAACGGCGGCAACGGGCATCAATGCCAAAAGTATTGTGAGCCAGCAGGCTGTAGTCTTCTATATCCCTCATTAGCCGTTCTCCTTATTCTGTCAACTTCGCCAGCCGCCACCGCCCTGCACTCTGGCGGAATGTCATCTGTACCTCCAGTCCGTTGGCGATGCCACGCAACACGAAAATCTTCTGGTGCTCCGATGCCTTCGGCTCGCCATACACGATATTATAAATCATCGGCGATGGCAGTTCGGGTGCGAAAGCTGCCCACGTGTCGGGCGTGATGATGCCCTCCATCTGGGCAAAGTCGTCGTCGGGGTCGGGTCCCACAAACTGCACCGTGCTATTCAGGCTGGCAGCCTGAAACACAGAGTCGCTGGCAAAACGCTGATAGAAGTTCAGAAACGACGCATTGTGATTGTCTTCGAGTGGTTGCTCTTCCACGGCCGTAAGCATCCACAGGCCCCTGATACGGTCGAACACATATTGCTTCACGCGCTTAGTGTCCAGCATTATTCGCTCCACCACCGCGTGATGCACGCTGGTATCCTTCACCAGCTCCATCTGCTGTTCGTTGTCGAAAAGCAGGGTATAGTAGCCCTGCTGCATAAAGAAATGCTCCATTTTCCACTCTTGCTTGCGCCACTGGCTGTGCTGCCCATCACTGCTGACTGGCAAAGGAAACTGGATGCGCCGAAGCTGCAACTTGCGGTTGGCGGCAAAGTTGAAAATAAAGTCGTCAAACAGCTCGTCAGCACCCCGCGGCATCATATCCTCGGCAGTAAGTTCTCCTTCCAGCGAATCGGCGGCGATGGTGTCGGCGGTTTCCGTCGAATCGACAGCCACCTCGTCGGTTCCTGTCGTCGCCTTATTCCCCGTGCAGCCCATCAGCCCTATGGCCACTGCAAGCAATGCTATCAAAATCCGTTTCATCAGTCCTCACAGATTTGCAATCTGTACGCTCAAATATTTTGGCTGCAAAGTTAACAATTTCTGCCGAATTACAAAGGCCTCTGCCCGAATAAATTTTTCATTCTTCCCAGACGCCCCGTCTGGCGGATGCACTTTATTGCGAGGCAAGCTGGAAGAGCTGGGAAAATAGAGTGCCGGGAAAATAAAGAATGGAGAAAATTTGGCTCTTTAACCACTTATTCGTACCTTTGCACCAAAATTAAAACACAGCTTATGATACTCGACAAAATAGACGAACTGCTGAAGGAAGTGCAGAACCTCTCGGCCAAGAATGCCGAAGAGGTGGAACAGCTACGACTGAAATACCTCAGCAAGAAAGGAGCCATCACGGCACTGATGCAAGACTTCCGCAACGTGGCAGCCGACGAGAAGAAGACCGTCGGAATGAAAATTAACGAACTGAAGCAACTGGCACAGCAACGCATCAACGAACTGAAAGAGCAGACAGAGACACAGGAGGCTGAGGGAGAGACCATCGACCTGACGCGGTCGCCCTACCCCATCAAGCTCGGAACGCGCCATCCGCTGACCATCGTAACCAACGAGATTATCGACATCTTCTCGCGAATGGGATTCGTATTGGCCGACGGCCCCGAGGTGGAAGACGACTTGCACGTGTTCACGAAGATGAACTTTGCTGCCGACCATCCCGCCCGCGATATGCAGGACACATTCTTTGTGAGCCAGCATCCCAACGATGTCACCAAGAACATCCTGTTGCGCTCCCACACTTCGAGCGTACAAGCCCGCGTGATGGAGCAGACACAGCCCCCCATCCGCATCATCTGCCCGGGACGCGTCTATCGCAACGAGGCCATCACGGCGCGCGCCCACTGCTTCTTCCATCAGGTAGAAGGCCTTTATATCGACAAGAATGTGTCGTTCACTGACCTGAAGCAGGTGCTCCTGTCGTTTGCCCGTGAGATGTTCGGTGCCGACACTAAGATTCGCCTGCGCCCCTCGTACTTCCCCTTCACCGAGCCTTCGGCCGAGATGGACATCAGCTGTTTCATCTGTGGCGGTGACGGATGCGGTTTCTGCAAGCACTCCGGCTGGGTCGAGATTCTGGGATGCGGTATGGTAGACCCCAACGTGCTGGAGCAGTGCGGCATCGACTCGACGGTCTACAGCGGCTATGCCTTCGGTATGGGCGTAGAGCGCATCACCAACCTGAAATATCAGGTGAGCGACTTGCGTATGTTCTCAGAGAACGACGTGCGTTTCTTGAAAGAGTTTGAAGCAGCCAACTAATCCCTTTTCCCATCCTACTTGCCTATGAAACAGAAGAAGCGTCATAACGTGGTTGCTGCCGTCATTCGCCGTGGCGACCAGTATCTGTGTATGCGTCGCAAGCGCAGCCGCTATCTCTACATCTCAGAGCGATGGGAGTTTCCCGGCGGAAAGGTAGAGAAGGGCGAGAACGACTATGAGGCGTTGATACGCGAGATACGCGAAGAGATGGACTGGGACATCTACGTAGGTCGGAAGGTGGCCGACGTGGATTACGACTATCCCGACTTCAACATACACATTGCGGCCTATCTCTGCAAAGGCAGCGACGAGGACGACTTCAAATTGCTCGACCATCTGGACTACCGATGGCTGACGCGCGACGAACTGGACCAGTTAGACTGGACAGATGCTGACCGCAAGCTGATTGAGCAATTATAAACAGAGCAATAAAAGCAAAAAGGCGGAAGAGAACAGTCATTCTCTTCCGCCTTTTCATTTCCATTCAGCCCTTACGGCGCTTCCACCAGTCTCTCAGCCGTTTGACTCCTTCGGCACCAAGAATGGTCAGGCCGCCATACTGAAACGTCTTGGCCAGTCCAAACAGGACGAACAACAGCACCCCCTTAGCCTCTACACTGATGGGGAGTGACATCTGAGCGAACGACAGCACATAGAACGGGATGCAACAGAGCAGCACGACAACACCCGTGCGAAACGACAAGCCGGCCAGCCACTGCTTGATGCGATATAACAATTCTTTCATCGGCAACCTGCTTTACTACTTACTTTACCTTATCCTATCATTGCGAGGAATGTCTCCTCGTCCACGATTCTTATCCCCAGCTTCTGGGCCTTCTCCAGCTTCGACGGTCCCATATTCTCACCCGCCAGAATGAAAGAGGTCTTCGAACTGATGGATGACACGTTCTTGCCACCATTACGCTCGATGATAGCCTTATACTCATCACGGCTATGATGCGCAAACACGCCGCTGATGACAACCGACTGCCCAGCCAGCCGGTCGGAAGCGGGTTCCATCTCATCGGCCGCCAGTGCCATTTGCAGTCCATAGCCACGCAGACGATCCAGAATCTGCCGGTTTACGGGGTCGTTGAAATAACCGATGACCGAGCGGGCTATGACCTCGCCGATGCCCTCCACCTCTTGCAGTTCCTCCATTGAGGCGGCAGCCAGTGCATCCATCGTCTTGAAATGGCGTGCCAGCAGACGTGCCGACGTCTCACCCACGAAGCGAATGCCCAGCGCAAAGACGACGCGTTCGAAGGGGACGGCCTTCGAGGCAGCGATACTGTTCACGATTTTCTGTGCCGACTTGGTGCGGCTACCATCGCCGTTAATCTGCTGTACCTCTATATCGTAGAGGTCGGCAATATTGTGAATGAGTCCACGCTGATAGTAGTCGGCTATGGTCTCGGGCCCCAGCGAGTCGATGTTCATCGCCTTGCGGGCAATGAAGTGCTCTATGCGCCCTTTGATCTGCGGCGGACAGCCAGCATCATTGGGGCAGTAGTGGGCCGCCTCGCCCTCATAGCGCACCAGCCGGGCGCCGCATTCGGGACAGCGCGTGATAAACTGCACGGGCTGCGCAATGATGGGCCGTTGCTCAATGTCTACGCCCACAATCTTAGGGATAATCTCGCCGCCCTTCTCCACGTAGACATAGTCGCCGATGTGCAGGTCGAAACTCTTGATGAAGTCCTCGTTGACCAGTGTGGCGCGCTTCACGGTGGTACCTGCCAGTTGCACCGGCTCCATATTGGCCACAGGGGTCACGGCACCTGTGCGCCCTACTTGGAACGTCACCTCGTTCAGCCGCGTACAGGCACGCTCGGCCTTATACTTATAGGCAATGGCCCAACGAGGGCTCTTGGCCGTGAAGCCGAGTGCCCGCTGCTGGCGCAGCGAGTTGACCTTCAGCACGATGCCATCGGTGGCCACAGGCAACTGTTTGCGAGCCTCATCCCAATAGTTGATATAGTCAAACACCTCTTGCAGCGTCTTTGCCTTACGCATTCCTTCACTGATTTTGAATCCCCAGCTGCGGGCAGCCTCCAGATTCTCATAGTGGCCGTCGCCGGGAATGCCGTCGCCCAGCAGATAGTAGAGGTAGGCATCGAGCCGGCGACTGGCTACCACGGCCGACGACTGGCTCTTCAGCGTGCCACTGGCAGCATTGCGCGGATTGGCAAAGGGCGTCTCGCCCACTTCCTCGCGCTCGGCATTAATGCGTTCAAACTCACGCCACGGCAGCAGTATCTCGCCACGTATCTCGAAGTCCTGCGGATAGCCGTTGCCCTCCAGCACCAACGGTATGGAACGGATGGTCTTGACGTTCTGCGTCACGTCGTCGCCGCGAATGCCATCGCCACGCGTGACGCCACGCACCAGCCGACCGCTCTCATAGGTCAGCGAGATGCTCAGCCCGTCGTATTTCATCTCGCAGCACACCTCGAAGGGCTCGCCACCCAGCCCGCGGTTGACGCTCTCATACCATTCCGTCACGTCCTGTTCGTTGTAGGTGTTAGCCAGCGAGAGCATCGGATAGCGGTGCTCCACTTGCCGGAACTCCTGACTGAGGTCGCTGCCCACACGCTGCGTGGGCGACGTCGGGTCGTCCATCTCGGGATGGCGCGCCTCCAGTTCCTGCAACTCGTGCATCAGGAAGTCGAAGTCCTGATCGCTGATGACAGGCTGGTTCAGCACGTAGTAGCGGCGATTGTGCTCGTGCAACTCGCGTCGCAGCTGCACTATGCGTTCTTTCTCGTCCATTGGCTTCTTTTGTTTCGTTGTGTCTGCAAAGATAGTCTTTTTCCGTCAAACGGCAAAACCTGATATTGACAAAAAAGCAATATGACAATGCAAAGATATGACATCTTTTTCGTACCTTTGCCAACTGATAACTAATCATAACTCATTTTCACCCGTATGACAGCAAACTATCTGGCTTCAAAGCCCCGATACGAAATTCTCGATGGCCTGCGCGGCGTGGCCGCTATGCTGGTGGTTGCATTCCATCTGTTTGAGACCTATTCGCCCGGTGTCCCCTACCAAATTATCAACCACGGCTATCTGGCTGTCGACTTCTTCTTCGTGCTCTCTGGCTTCGTCATCGGCTATGCCTACGACGACCGCTGGAACCGGATGACGACGTGGCAATTCTGCAAACGCCGACTGATTCGCTTGCATCCTATGCTCATAATGGGAACTCTCATCGGCCTCGTCTTCTTCTACTTTGGCGGCGACCACCCCGACTTTGCCCGCCTTAACGAGACGCCCGTATGGCTGACCGTCGCCGTGGCGTTATTATGCCTGACGATGTTTCCCACACCCCCCAGTCTCGACATTCGTGGCTGGGGTGAGATGAATCCGCTCAACGGAGCCACGTGGTCGCTCTTTTGGGAATATCTGGCCAACATTGCCTATGCGCTCTTCATCCGTCGATTCTCCAAACTGTTACTGGCGGTGCTCGTGGCGTGCTCGGCTGTGCTGACCGTCATTCTCTGCCTAAATATCGACGTGTTCGGCTGGCTGGCAGCGCGCAATTATGCCCAGTACACCGTCATCGGTGGCTGGAGTCTGACACCCGACCAACTACAGATAGGCATCACCCGCCTGTTCTATCCGTTCTTCTGCGGCCTGCTGCTCTCCCGGGTGGGCAAGCTCATCAACCTGCGTGGAGGCTTCTGGTGGTGCTCACTGGCTATCGTCGTTCTCTTCGCTATGCCGCGCGTCGGGGGCGACCAGCCCGAGAACTACTGGATGAACGGGCTCTACGAGGCCTTCTGCATCCTGCTGGTCTTCCCGCTGATAGTCTCCATCGGCGCAGGCAGCAGCACCCGGGGCCGCACCACAGCCATCAACAAGTTTCTGGGCGACATCAGCTATCCGCTCTACGTGACCCACTATCCACTCATCTACTGGCAGATGTCTTGGGCTACCACGCATAAGGATCTGCCGGCCGCTACCCACGTCTTCGTGGCCATCTGCATCTTCCTGCTCGCCGTCACGCTGGCCTACGCCTCACTGCAGCTCTACGACGAACCGGTGCGTGAGTGGCTGAAACAGAAGCTGTTCGGCAAGAAGTAGACCGAATTTAAGCGATAATTGGCGGAATTTAAGCTAAAAGTACAGCATTTATAGCTTAAATTCCGCCAATTTATTTATCTTTGTAACCGACAATTTGCATCGATATCCAAACACCTAAGGCTAAAACGATGAGACATTACACCTTATTTATATATATACTGCTGGCATTGCTGCCCGCCGGTGCGGTGGCACAAAATGCAACACTAAGCACGGCAGAGGCTGCACAGGACACGGCGATGAGCACCATCGACTCGCTCCAGCAGGAACTGCAAGAACTGAAGATGCGCGAGCTGGTGATGCGCAACGCACTGGAGGCCAGCGGCAAGTCAGCACGCGAGGATTCCATCCGCCGCGCCCAACAGCAGCAACGCATCGACTCGCTCCGCCAAGTGACACCCGGTACGCCCGTCGTCATTGAGGGCGACACGCTGCTGCTGCTCTACACCGGACTGGGCGGGGAGTCGCTGCGGCTACGCGCCGACGACATTGCACGGCGCATCCTGCTGGCGGGCAAGACGCTGGCACTGACACCCGACTCGGTACATCTCTTTGAGAGCGAGTACACCAGCGACATTATGTGCGGCGAGACCGTGATGATGCGAGTAAGCGACTTGGACGGACTATGGAACGGAATGTCGCGACAGGAACTGGCCGAGCAGTATCAGCAGGCCATTGCCCAGCGCATTGACCAGTTACAACGCCAGTACGGGCTGAAGACCAAACTGAAGGAAGTGGGCTGGGCCTTCATCCTCATCGTGGCACAGATTGTGCTCTTCGTACTTACAGCCCGCCTCATCCGGCGACTGCGCCAGAAAACGCTGAACCAGATGCACCACGGGATGAGCCCACTGATTATCAAAGGATACACCCTGCTCAACATCCGTCAGCGGGCACGCATCCAGCTCATCGGCACACGCGTCTTGCAGATTCTGCTGGTGCTGGCCCAGCTGCTCATCTCGCTGCCGTTGCTCTTCTCCATCTTCCCTGAGACGGCCCACTTCACCCGCAAGATGATTTACTACGTGTGGGTTCCGCTGCGCGACATTATGCTGTCGACCGTCGGCTACATTCCCAACCTCATCAAGATTGTCCTCGTCATCTATCTCGTCCACTGGATTCTGCGTGTGGTGCGCCATATGGCCAATGAGATTGAGGCCGGGCGGCTGAAGTTCGACCGCTTCTACAGCGACTGGGCCAAGCCCACCTACCAGATATTCCGCATCTTTGCCATCGCCTTCACGCTCATCGTCATCTGGTCCCTGCTGCCGGGCAGCGACTCTGGTGTGTTCAAGGGAGTCAGTATCTTCGTAGCAGCCCTGTTCAGTCTCGGCTCCACCACCACCATCGGCAACCTCATCTCGGGCATCATCATCACCTATATGCGGCCGTACGTCATCGGCGATTTCGTGCGCATCGGCGAGAGCGAGGGCACCGTCATCGAGCAGAACGCTTTCATCACCCGTCTGCGCGACATCAAGAACAATATCGTCACCGTGCCCAACAACTCCATCTTGCAACTGCAGACGCTCAACTACACAGCGGCCGTGCGTCGTGGTGGACTGATAGTGCACAGTGACTTCACGTTTACCTACAAAGTACCACGCGCCACCATTGAGAAATATCTGATTGAAGGGGCTATGCGCTGCCATCTGCTCAGCAAGCATCCCAAGCCCTTCGTGCTCGTCACCCAGCTGGAGGACTTCTACACGCGCTACGAGATTAATGCCTACACCCGCAACAGCCACCAGCTGCCCGACGTCTACTCCGAACTGCACAAGCATATCCTCGACGTATTCCGCGAGCACGACTTGGAGCCCACGTCAAGCCACTTTGTCACCGTCAAGCAATGAGCCGCAGGCCTTTCGTCGAAGCCCCACTACTGAAACTCTGCCTCTTTCTGACAGGCGGCATACTGATAGGATATTATGCGCCCGCCAGCGAAGGAATATGTCTTTCGCTGGCGGGCGTTCTGCTGATTGCTGCCATAGGACTGCGCCGATTTCCCACGGCGCAAAGCCTGCTGCTGGGACTGTGTCTGGCAGCAGTCGGAGCCACGCTGACCATCCATCAGCGACAGGCACTGCACGTGCAGTGGCAGCAGGGCTACGCCATCCGCAGGGCGGTCGTCGCCTCGGAACCGGCACCACGCAAGAAGACGCTGGTGATGGACCTACTGACCGAGAACGGTGCACACAAGATTCGCTGCCACATCATTACCGATGAGCGCAGCCGCAAGCTGCACGTAGGCGACGGCATAGAGTTCTGCTCGGAAATGGCCACCCCCACCCTGCACCGACTCTACTACGAGAGCCACGGCTATGCAGGCAGCACCATCGTATGGGCCCGCCAATGGCGCACGTGTCAGGTAAGCCTGCAACAGCTGTCGCACGTTGAGCGCAGCCGGCTACGCTCCCTGCAGTTACGCCGACGGCTGCTCAACCGCTATCGCGACAGCGGACTGGACGAAGCGCCCTTCTCTGTTGTCGCAGCAATGACGCTGGGCGACAAGAGTGCCCTCCCTGCCGAGCAGCAAGACATCTTTGCCGCCACGGGCACCAGCCACGTACTGGCAATGAGCGGCCTGCATCTCGGCATCATCTATTCACTGCTGTCGCTGCTCGTCATCGGCCGCCGCCTCCGCAGCATAATGCTCGGCACGACGGTCGTTGCCATTTGGGGGTTCGCATTTCTCGTCGGCCTGTCGCCCAGCATCGTACGTGCTGCCCTGATGCTGTCGGTCTATGCCATACTCAGCATAGGCCACCGAGACAGGATGAGTGTCAACACGCTGGCTTTTGCCGCCATCGCACTCCTCATTGCCAACCCGCTCACCCTTTTCGACGTGGGCTTCCAGCTGTCATTTGTAGCCGTGCTCTCCATCCTGCTTTTCTTCCCCATCATCAACGAATGGGTATCGCCCGTCTGCCAGCAGCGCCACCCGCTGCTGCGGTGGGTGTGGCAGCTGACGGCCGTCTCGCTGGCAGCACAGCTCGGCGTGGCACCGCTCCTCGCATTCTACTTCCATCGACTGGCCACCTACTTCCTGTTGGCCAACTTCGTCGTCATCCCTGCCGCCACCCTCATTCTCTACGGTGCCCTACTGATGATGCTGATTCCGCAACTGGCCACCCCACTGATGTGGGTAGTACGACAGATGACGGCTGCACTCGAAGCCATCAGCCACCTGCCTGCAGCCACCATCGGACCGCTATATCCCAGCCTCACACAGACGCTACTGACCTACGTTGCCATCGGATGCACTTATATTCTTTTAACACACATCCGAAGGATTTCACGGAAATAATGCGTAACTTCGCCACCTAAAACACCCAAAGATATGAAAGCCAACCCGCTTGCCATAGTGCCCATCCTGCTACGCGCCGTACGCCCCAGCCGCACGGCCGATATGCCCGCCGTAGCCAACGGCTTTTGGCTGGGCAAAGGCTATGCGGCACTGACATTTTTCGGTACCATCATCACCCACAGCGAGCAGGAGGCGCAACGCATCAACCGCCGCTTTGACGCGCTGAAGAACCACGAGATGATTCATCTGCGGCAGGCACAGTCGACGCACGACTCGTGGATTGTGTTCTACTGGAAATATCTCGTCTTCTGGCTGAAGGGGTGCCGCTACCGCAAGCGGCTGAAGAATGCGGGCTATCTGCTGAACCCCTTTGAAATGGAGGCTTACGCCAATATGTACGACCTCGACTATCTGAAACACAAAGAAAACGGCACCAACGAGTGGCGCCGCTATGCCGCAATGTCGCTCGAAGAGCGACTTAAGCTCTACAAATCGAAGCATTAGCCTCCGGTAATCCCCAAGAGAACGCTGCGCAAGACTAACGAGGCAACTGGTCGTACACCTCGTCGACGACGGGTTCCAGCCATTCGGTCGAAGCCCCTTCCTCGACACGTGTCATATACGTCACGTGCTGGAACCAGCTGTCGCTGGCTGCACCGTGCCAGTGCTTGACCTCAGCAGGTATGGGAATCACGGTGCCGGGCGTCATCTCCACTGGTTCTTTGCCCCACTCTTGGTACCAGCCACGGCCACTGACGCAGATGAGCACCTGCACGCTCTTGTGATGGATGTGCCAGTTGTTGCGGCAGCGAGGCTCAAACGTCACGTTGACGGGGCCGCCATTCTGTGCGTCGAGCGGTGCCAGATAGCTGTTACCGATGAAATACTGTGCGTAGGCTGTGTTGAGTTCACCTTTCGGCCACACACTGAAGTCGACTGGCCGACCATTGCCCAGCAGTGCGTCATAGTTATCTGCCAGCGACTCTCCATACACCTCGCAGACGGCCTTAGCGGCACGATAGGCCTCCACATTGCCCACCTTATTATATAAGGTAAGGGGAATGGAGTGGAGCTCGGCATCGCTAAGCCCCATATTACGGGCTCCACTGACGTGCGCCTTCAGCTGCGGTTCCACGCCCTCAATGCCCGAAAGGGCACTGACGGTGACCAGTTCGCGATCGGCGTATGACAGATTATTGCGGGCGAAGATGTCGCCAAAGAGGTGGGCTTTCAGATAATAGTCCGTGGCAGGAGCGAAGGTATAGTTGAACGGCTGCCCGCCCACGAGCTGCGTCTGCACCTCAGTGCCCTGCTGCAGGGCATCATAGTCGGCAGGCAGGGGCTCGGCCTCGCGTCCGGGTTCGTCGGTGATTCCGGCTGTCTGCCGTTCGCTAAGTATGCGCTGCAATGTGCCCAGCCCATTGAGTGAGCGAGGAAAGCCCGTATAGGCATAGAGCTGTGAGAGTGCTTCCTTAATGTCGCTGACGGCTACGCGGTCGTCCAGCGCAGCACGGATAGCCGTGTCGAGATGCTTCAAGTCGCCCTTTGCTTCGAGGCAGGCGATGGCAGAGAGATGCTGCTGCCGCTGATTCAATACGTTTTCCATTGTCTGTTGTGCTTTTATTGGGGTGCACAGGGTCGCGGCGACCACTGCTGCACCGATTATACGTTTTATCTTCATCGCCGCAAAGATACGAAAAATCCGCCATACGGGAGTTGCCCAGATGGCGGATTATTTGATATATTTTGCAGGAAAGCTACTTGGCACGGAAGCGCTCAGCCTGTTCGCGAATCAGCTCAGCATCGTCGAAATAGTTGATGCGCATAGCAGCGCGTACCTCGTCCATCGTCTGCGCTGCCGTTTCGCGCGCCTGCTCCGTTCCCCGTCGCAGTATGTTGTATATCTCGGGAATGTCCTGCTCCAGCTCGTGGCGACGCTGACGGATGGGGTCCAGCATATTGTTCAGAATCTGACAGAGGAACTTCTTGCACTTCATATCGCCCAGTCCACCACGGCGGTAGTGGTCCTTCAGCTCGTCCAGATTCTGATACTCGGGCCACAGATTGGCAAAGTCGTCGGGCGTTGAGAAGGCATCCAGATACGTGAACACCGCATTGCCTTCCACGTGACCGGGGTCGTTCAGGTTGACGTGCTCGGGGTCGGTATACATCGAGCGCACTTTCTGCCACACGGTGTCGGCATCGTCAGAGAGATAGATGCAGTTGCCGAGGCTCTTCGACATCTTTTCCTTACCGTCCGTGCCGGGCAGCCGGCGCGCCGTAGCATTCTCGGGCAGCATTATCTCGGGCTCTACCAGCACCGGTGCATACGTCTGGTTGAAACGACGCACCAGCTCGCGCGTCACCTCAATCATCGGTTCCTGATCCTCGCCTACGGGCACCGTGGTCGACTTGAAGAGCGTGATGTCGGCCGCCTGCGAGACGGGATAGCAGAAGAAGCCCAGCGGGATGTTGGCCTCAAAGTTACGCATCTTGATTTCCGTCTTCACCGTCGGGTTGCGCTGCACGCGGCTCACCGTAATCAGGTTCATCAGATAGGTAGTCAGTTCGGCCAGTTCGGCTATCTGACTCTGAATGAAGATGGTGCACTTCTGGGGGGCGAGCCCCACGGAGAGATAGTCCAGTGCCACCTCGATAAGGTTCTGCCGGATTTTCTCAGGATTATCGGCATTGTCGGTCAGTGCCTGCACATCGGCCATAAACACAAACATTTTGTCATAGTTGCCCGCCTGTTGCAGTTCCACGCGGCGGCGCAGCGAGCCGATGTAGTGGCCCATATGCAGCTTGCCCGTAGGGCGGTCGCCTGTCAGTATAATCTTTCCCATAATTCGTCTGTTTCAGTTTTACAGGCTGCAAAGGTACGAAAAAAAAGTGAAACCCTCTGTATTTTTGTGCAATTAAATCACGGCTCATTTACACTAATCCTGTGGTGGGGACTTCGCAGGATTTTTGGATTTTCACAAGTCTTGCGGGCAGAATTTTCTTGCCAGCAACAGAGATTTAGCCTAATTTTGCAGAAAGAAACTCAAATAAATAAGGAATAGCTCAATGACTACACAAAAGCCTACATTATTACAGAGGAGAATGAGCTGCGGATGCTTCATTCTCCTCCTCTTCGCTGAAATATTGATACTGCTGGGCATCATCTGCATAGTGATATAAAGCCGGGGGTATCCATCTATCAATAAGGACTAAAATTGCAGGAATGTGAAAATTAATTCGTAACTTTGCGGTGATGAAACGGAAATATCTCATTATGGCAGCCGTACTGCTGCTGTGTCTCGCCCCGATGCCCTACGGCTACTTCCAGCTGGTGCGTCTGCTGGCGACGCTGCTGTTCGGGGCAATGGCTTACCGCTACTACCAAGAGCGGCGCGAGGGACTGGCCTACGCCTGCGGTACACTGGCCCTGCTGTTCCAGCCGTTCTACAAGATTGCGCTGGGGCGGGCACTGTGGAACGTTATGGATGTCATCGTGGCCGCTGGGCTCATCATCCTGTTCTTTGTTGAGCACAGGCGGGAAAGGCGGTTGCCAGACATCGAGCCAGCCCCCATCATTCCCGACGAACAGCCGGCGTTGGGGGCACGGAATCGCATAGAGTTCCAATTGGACAGCCGGTTGGCGCCGCGCGAACTGGTTTACGTGGCCAGCACGGAAGATGCTGCCCTAAAGGAGTTTTTCGAGACCAACCCCGACTTTCTTGGCACGCTGGGACTGAAACTGGGCCTCAACCTCATCTATCTGCCCTTCCTCATCCGGCGTCTTAAGAACAAGCAGGTGCTCCAGTACCGGGCGCCCTATTTGAGCGACGCGGAGCTGGACGACATCAACGTCGGCAACGACTTTATGCTGCAATACCTGACCCATCCGGCCGACAAAGAGCGCATCACGCAGGGATTCATCCGTACGGAGAGCATCCACCGAGGCAACGACGGCAACGACTGCGCCGTCAACCGTTTCTATCCGCTATCGTCAGCCAGCGGCGAGTCCGTCGACAGTCAGATACACAACATCAGTCTGCAGATTAAGGCCGAAGACCTCCACCAGCAACAGCTGTTGGAACAACACCGGTCGATGTCCAGCTCCAGCAAGAGTACCTTCCGTCTGCCGGATGAGCTGTCTGACCAACCAATGATTATAAGAGATGATGACACCGACGAGCTACTGGAAGAAGTAAGGGAGCGCATAGCCACGCTGCGCCAGCGGGGCATTGCCGAGCATATCTTGGAACAGCTCATCCATCCTGACAACCGGCTGAGCCGCTTGGTCGTCACACAGGACTACCGCATCCTGCTGCCCGACTATAACAATATGGAAATCAAGATGGAGCCGCTGATGAAAGCCGTCTACCTGTTCTTCCTGCGCCACCCCGAGGGCATCCTCTTCAAGAACCTGCCCAGCTACCGACAGGAGCTGACCGACATCTACGCCAAGCTCCGTCCAATGGGGCTGACCGACAAAGCACTGAAGAGCATCGAGGACGTCACCAATCCGCTACAGAACTCCATCAACGAAAAGTGTGCCCGTATCAAAGCTGCCTTCATCGGCCAGTTCGACGAATATATGGCCAAGAGCTACTACATCAGCGGCCAGCGCGGCGAGAAGAAGCGCATCACCCTACCCCAGCATCTCATTGTGTGGGAATAAGAAGAAGTCTATGCAGAGGATGGACGAAACGGAACAAAGAAGTCAGACAGCAACAATGGAAAAACAAAGACAACGACTGCTATCACTCGATGCCCTGCGGGGAATGACCGTGGCGGGAATGATTTTGGTAAACAATGGCTGGGGAGCAACGTTTACTCCGTTGCAGCATTCTCACTGGAACGGGTTGACCCCGTGCGACCTCGTGTTCCCCTTCTTCCTCTTCATCGTGGGTGTTTCCACCTACCTTTCTCTGCAGAAGAGCGGTTTCCGCCCGTCAGTGACAGTCATCCGCAAGATAGTGAAGCGTGCCACGCTGCTTTTTCTCATCGGGTTGTTCATCAACTGGACGGCACTGGCCGCCGGTGGCGACCTGCAGTGCTTTGACCATCTGCGCCTCTGGGCAGTGCTGCAACGCATCGCCGTCTGCTACTTACTGACGGCACTCTTTGCCATCAGCCTACCCCATCGCTATCTGCTGCCCACCATCATCGGCCTGCTCACCCTCTACGGCATCGTCTTGCTGACGGGAAACGGCTATGCCGAAGATGCAACAAACATCGCCCTGCGTATTGACACACGTCTCTTCGGAGCCGCCCATCTCTACCGCTGGGCTCCCATCGACCCGGAAGGGCTGCTGGGCACAATCGGTGCCACAGCCCACACACTGACTGGATTCTACTGCGCCCGACGGATGCGGCAGGCCGAAGAGCCGACGATGCAGGCACTCCATCTGCTGCTCACTGGCGCGGCACTGCTGGCCTGCGGCTGGCTGCTGTCGTTCCTGCTGCCCATCAACAAGACGATATGGAGCCCCTCGTTTGCCCTCGTCACCTGCGGGGCTGCCGCCCTGCTACTGGGACTGCTCATCCAGATGATTGACATCCGCGGGCACCAACGCTGGGCGTTGCCTTTCCGCATCTTTGGCGTCAATCCGCTGGCACTCTACGCTTCGTCCGAGTTGCTGGCCATCTTGCTGGGGCAGTGGGGCGTCAGCGAAACGGTATACAATGCGCTCCATACGCTCATCTCCTACGACGAAGCTGCTTCACTAGCCTATGCAGTCTATTTCGTCAGCCTCAACTTCCTGATTGGCTACATTCTCTACCGCCGCCACATTTACATCAAGCTATGAGGCGCCTCACGCCCTCGCCATCTACATCCAGACACCCCTCACACGGAACACTTACCCCATTCGGCTCCACCCCCAATCGGGCAACCAACCATCACGGCTGACCAGCATCCGTAGCGCAGACGGGGAAGAGGCCTGACGGCAAAAACAAGCGCAGAACAAAACTTTGCGCCCCTGCGGCTTTGTGCACTGAAATTATTTTCGTACCTTTGCAAATTGGAAATCAAAAGGAACTGAAAACAAGCAAGAATAATAACTATGGCTAAGAAGAAACTGAAGAAGGTGCTGGTGCTGGGCAGCGGCGCCCTGAAAATCGGACAGGCGGGTGAGTTCGACTACTCGGGCTCGCAAGCACTGAAGGCACTGCGCGAAGAAGGCATCGCAAGCGTGCTGGTGAATCCCAATATCGCTACGATACAAACGTCGGAGGGCATTGCGGACAAAGTGTATTTCCAGCCAGTGACCACTCACTTCGTGACGGAAATCATCAAGAAGGAGCGCCCCGACGGCATCCTGCTGGCCTTCGGAGGTCAGACGGCACTGAACTGCGGAACGGAGCTCTACCAGACGGGAGTGCTCGAGACCTACGGAGTGGAGGTGCTGGGCACGAGCGTGGAGGCAATTATGAACACGGAAGACCGCGACCTGTTTGTAAAGAAGCTGGCCGAGGTAGACCTAAAGGTGCCCGTGAGCCACGCCGTAGAGACGATGGACGACGCACTGCGGGCTGCCCGCGAAATCGGTTTCCCGATAATGATTCGGTCGGCCTATGCGCTGGGCGGACTGGGTTCGGGCATCTGTCCGGACGAGCAAGCCTTTGTCGAACTGGCCGAGAGTGCCTTTACGTTTGCACCGCAGATTCTGGTGGAAGAGAGCCTGAAAGGCTGGAAGGAGATTGAGTTCGAGTGCATCCGTGATGCCAACGACCACTGCTTCACCGTGGCTTCGATGGAGAACTTCGACCCGCTGGGCATTCATACGGGCGAATCGATTGTGGTAGCACCGACTTGCTCGCTGAGTGAGAGCCAAGTGAAGATGCTGCAAGACATCACCATCCGTTGCGTACGCCATCTTAATATCGTAGGCGAGTGCAACATTCAGTTTGCCTTCAACGCCAATACCAACGACTATCGCATCATTGAAATCAACGCCCGTCTGAGCCGTTCCTCGGCACTGGCCTCTAAGGCAACGGGCTATCCGCTGGCTTTCGTGGCTGCCAAGATTGCACTGGGCTACACGCTCGACCAGATTGGCGAGATGGGAACGCCCAACTCGGCCTACGTGGCACCGCAGCTGGACTATATGATATGTAAGATTCCGCGCTGGGACCTGACCAAGTTTGCTGGCGTCAGCCGCCACATCGGCTCGTCGATGAAGTCGGTCGGCGAGATAATGTCTATCGGCCGTTCGTTCGAAGAGATGATTCAGAAAGGCCTCAGAATGATTGGACAGGGAATGCACGGCTTCGTAGGCAACGACCATACGCGCTTCGACGACTTGGACGACGCCCTGCAGAACCCCACCGACCTACGCATCTTCGCCATCGCGCAGGCACTGGAAGAGGGCTACTCTGTGGAGCGCATTGAGCAACTGACGAAAATCGACGTGTGGTTCCTCGAGCGGCTGAAGCACATCGTAGACCTGAAGCACCAGCTGATGGAGTACAACACACTGGCCGAGCTGCCCACCTCACTGCTCAAAGAGGCTAAGGTGGCAGGATTCAGTGACTTCCAGATAGCCCGCTTCGTGCTGAAACCGACCACGGGCAATATGGAGCGCGAGAATCTGGAAGTGCGCCGCCACCGCAAAGCGAAGGGCGTGCTGCCCGCCGTGAAGCGCATCAACACGGTGGCCTCCGAGCATCCCGAGCTGACCAACTATCTGTACTTCACTTATGCCGTGGAGGGACACGACATCAACTTCTACAAGAACGAGAAGTCGGTGGTGGTGCTGGGCAGCGGAGCCTACCGCATCGGTTCCAGCGTCGAGTTCGACTGGTGCTCGGTGAATGCCATCAACACGGCACGCCGTCAGGGCTACAAGTCGATAATGATCAACTACAACCCCGAGACCGTATCGACCGACTATGATATGTGCGACCGTCTCTACTTCGACGAGCTGTCGCTCGAGCGCGTGCTCGACGTCATCGACTTGGAGCAGCCGCGCGGCGTCATCGTCAGCGTGGGTGGCCAGATTCCCAACAATCTTGCTATGAAGCTGCACCGCCAGAGCGTGCCCGTGCTGGGTACCAGCCCCGTAGACATCGACCGTGCCGAGAACCGCGACAAGTTCTCTGCAATGCTCGACAAACTGGGCATCGACCAGCCGGCGTGGCGCGCACTGACCTCGTTCGACGACATCAAGGAGTTTGTCGCTGAGGTAGGCTATCCCGTACTGGTGCGTCCCTCGTATGTGCTCAGTGGCGCCGCGATGAATGTCTGCTACGACAATGAGGAGCTGCACCGCTTCCTCAATATGGCTACCGAGGTGTCGATAGACTATCCCGTGGTGGTGTCGCAGTTTATGCAGGACACGAAGGAGATTGAGTTCGACGCCGTGGCCGATAAGGGCGAGGTGGTAGAGTATGCCATCTCAGAGCACGTAGAGTATGCCGGTGTGCACTCGGGCGACGCCACGATGGTCTTCCCTGCACAGCACATCTACTTCAGCACCATCCGCCAGATTAAGAAGATTGCCCGCAAGATTGCTAAGGAGCTGAACATCAGCGGCCCGTTCAACATCCAGTTCCTAGCCAAGAACCGCGAGGTGAAGGTCATCGAGTGCAACCTGCGCGCCTCGCGCTCGTTCCCCTTCGTGTCTAAGATTCTGAAGCGCAACTTCATCGAGACGGCCACGAAGATAATGCTCGACGCCCCCTACTCGAAGCCCGACAAGAGCGAGTTCGACATCGACCGCATCGGCGTGAAGGCTTCGCAGTTCTCATTTGCCCGCTTGCAGAATGCCGACCCCGTGCTGGGCGTGGATATGTCGTCGACGGGCGAGGTAGGATGTTTGGGCGACGACCTGAACGAGGCACTGCTCAATGCGCTCATCGCCACAGGCTATCGCCTGCCCAAGCAGTCGGTGCTCATCTCGAGTGGCGGTGCCAAAGGTAAGGTCAGCCTGCTCGAACCGGCCAAACAGCTGGTGAAGCGCGGCTACAATGTGTATGCCACGGCAGGCACGGCACGCTTCTTCAACGAGAACGGCGTGACGGCAACAGCCGTCAGCTGGCCCGACGAGGAGGGTGAGAACAATGTGATGGATATGATTGCCGACCACCGGTTCGACCTCATCATCAACGTTCCCAAGAACCATACCAAGCGCGAACTGACCAATGGCTACCGCATCCGCCGCGGTGCCATCGACCACAACATTCCGCTGATGACCAACGTCCGGCTGGCCAAAGCCTTCATTGAGGCCTTCACCGCGTTGGACGAGCAAGACATCAAGATCAAGAGCTGGCAGGAGTACAATAACTAATCCAGCCCCTGACAATCCACGCAGCCCAACCGGTTGGACGGTTGGGCTGCGTTTCTTTTTACACCTTATTTTATTATTATAAAGAATTGATCATAAAGACAGATGATGAAAGACGAGGAAATTCGGCGGTTGGCGCGAAACGAGATAATGCGCATTGCACTATTCGTTGCCTACTACATAGCACTCATTGCGCTGGGTGCGGCTATACTCTACTCCACCTATTGGGTGACGCAGCTCGGACTGGCCGCCGTGACCAACGCCCACATCAATCCCCTGTACGTGTTTATAGCTTGGGCCGGCTACTGCGTGCTGGCTCTGATGTTCGGCCTTTACTTGGTCAAGCCGCTGTTCAAGTTCACTCGCGACCGCGACGCCAGCCGTATGGAGGTGACCGAGGAAGAATGCCCGCAGCTGTTTGCCGTCATTCGCAATCTCGCACAATATGCCCAGAGCCCTATGCCCAAGCACGTCTACCTGACTGCCGATGTCAATGCCAGCGTGTTCTACAACACCAGTTTCTGGAGCATCTTTCTGCCCGTCCGCAAGAACTTGACGATTGGCTTAGGGCTGTTCGAAGATATGAGTGTCGATGAGGTGACTGCCATTCTGGCCCACGAGTTCGGCCACTTCTCGCAGAAGAGTATGAAGGTGGGCTCCACGGTCTATGTCACCACCTACATTTTGGCCAATCTCATCGAGACCGATGACTTCTGGGATGAGTGGCTCGATAAGTGGTGTATGAGCAATCTGTCGCTCTTTACCGCCTTCGGTCTCCTGACGCGGCGGCTGACCAATGTCGTGAAACGGCTGACCTACCGCATCTATCTCTATGTGCAGCGAGGCGACCGGCGGCTGTCACGCCAGATGGAGCTGGATGCCGACAAGATTTCGGCAAGCTATGTGGGCTCCGACACGTTCGTATCGAGCCTTTACAAGATTGCCGTACTGAACAAACGCCGACAGCGGCTCGACTTCTTTGTCCGACGGTTGCTGGCCGACGGCCAGGCCATTGGCAACTACTTTGATGCCCAGCAACAGATGCTGGAGGTGTTGCCGGCCGACGAGCGCATCGCAATGAGCTACGACCAGCCCGCTACGGTGCCACTCCTGAAGAGCTACTGCCCCTCGCGTCTGAGCATAGAATATGCCTACGACACCCATCCTTCTGCCGAAGACCGCATTGCCAATGCCCGTAATCTTCACTTTCAGGGCATCGGCCACGACCGTCCCCGGCCAGCGTGGAGCCTGATACCCGATGCGCTGCGCGAGCGCGTCTCCCAGCGTGCCCTGCAACTGATGGCCGACGACTGCGAGACCGACGGCCAACCGCTTGTGACGCTCACGCCCGAAGCATTCAAGCAATGGGCCGCCGAGACCGTCGAGCGCGAGTTTATCCCCGACGCAATGCTGCCTTACTTCAACCGCCAGCTGGCCACCATCGACTTGGCTACAACGGAGCCGTCGCCTGCCGCCTCACCCTTCAGGCCAGAACACGAACGCATCATCAGCGAACTGCTCACGGCCTACGGTGACTTGGAACTAATGCAGAGCATTGCCGACGGCGAGACGGCAGTGGAGCGCGTCAGCTACGAAGGTCGCGCGTACGACATCAGCCAGTTGCCGATAGAAGCGCACACGCAATACCAACGCCAGTTGTACGAACAGGTGGAGCAGATTGACAATGATGTGTACCGCTATCTGCTCAGCCACACCGACGATGCCGCCAGTGTGCGCCGCTACTACGAGGCAGCGATGTACTGCGAACGGCTGACCGGCCTGTTAGGGCAGTTGCTGGCCGAGCGTAACGAGCTGTGGCAGCTGCTGGAACGCCCCAAGCGGTATCAGAAGAAAGAGTTTGCGCAACTGTGCCTGCACGTTGCCGACTACGAGGAGCGGCTACGGAAAGTGCTCAAAGAGCTGAACCCCGACCTGCTCAGTATCAACACGGAAGAAGACTTCATCAAACAGCTGCACCAGTTTGAAAGCCAACCGCTGCGCGTACGCGACGATCTGACCGCCGAGTACCTCACCCCGCTCTATCAGTGGCCCGACACACTGTGGTCGCGCCACGACGAGCTTTACAGTTACGCCCACCTAAAACTGAGCCAGCTGGCAGCACGGCTGACCGTCTGAGGGGCTCTATTCATCCCGCAGATAGCCACCACTCAATAAACCTCAACTGGGCTTCGAGCATTGCCAACCGTGGCATCTCGAAGCCCTTTTTGCGTGCCTCGGCGATGGGGCGCGTATATAAATAAGGTATCTCCATCGGACGGCGATAGTCGAAGTCGAGCTTCATCGACGGGCTGTAAGGCGTCATCTGCTCGGTCATCTCTATCATCTGGTCGGCAAACGAGGCGTCGATATGTGCCACGCCACACGCCCGGGCCGCACCGATGACCTCCATCATCTGCTCACGGATGAGACGGCGCGTCGACTCGTTTGCCAGCAGTGCATCCGTCGTGGTGTTCAGTGCCACGGTCATCCCGTTGAACGGCATATTCCACACCGCCTTCTTCCAGCGTGCCTCGGCATAGTCCACCTCGGCCGCTTCGATGCCCGCCGCGCGGAAATCGCCCAACAGCGTCTCGAACCGCGCCGCATCGCGACACGAGTAGTTGCCCAGATTGATGTGGCCGTAGTCATAGTGCGAGATGTGGCCGGGCCCCGTCTTGGCCGTACAGATGAAGGCCAGCCCTGCCACAATCTGCAAGTCCGGCATTGCTGCCTGCAAGTCGGCTTCGAGCCCTATGCCGTTCTGTATCAGCACAACGACGGTCTGAGGCGTCACAACCGCCCGCAGCATCTCGGGCAGCAGATGATTGTTCACCGACTTCAGTCCCACCAGCACCACGTCGCTATGAGGCATCTCCCGCACGTCAGCGTAAGCCTCCACGCGGTCCAGATGGAAATTGCCGCGACAAGAGTCTACCTGCAGTCCGTTTTGCTTCACGTATTCATAATCCGAGTGGAGCAGAAAGCGCACCGTCTGCCCTGATGCGGCCAGCCGTCCACCATAGTAGCCGCCAATGCCGCCTGTGCCAATTACTGAATAGGTCATTTGCGTGTTCAGTGTTTATAGTTTGTCGCAAAGATACGAAAATCGGGGGAAGTGTAAAAGAATTTACCCGTTTTTTCATTTCCAAGTGCAGAAAAGAGCCCACTGGCGAAGCCTTTACTGCCCGCAAATGCCTCCTCGCCAGAATTGCTTTGGGGGCTGTTCAGCTTCGTTTGCATCACGCAAACAGCTTGTTTCCGCCACGTGAACAGACTGTTTTTGCCACAGAAACAGCTTGTTTACGCCACGGAAACAAATCAAAAGAAACAGCCTCTGGCAATGCTACTCCTCCTGCTCATAATAATACGAATAGTCAATGCCTTTCATAAAAATCTCACGGTCATTAATCTTATCGGTCATCGCCCCTCTAAGCAAAACTCTAATGGCTGTAGCATCCGTAGTGCTTCTGCGCATCGCCTCCAAATAGTCTTTCTTGTCAATCTGACTCCAATCCACGCATAGTTTCAGGCGTTTCTTGAAAATCAAGTCAAGCCAAATGCGAGAACTGCGGCCATTCCCCTCCATAAAGGGATGAGCCACGTTCATCTCCACATACTTATCAACTATTTCGTCGAATGTTGTTTCTGGCATTGCCTCTATGAGTTTCAGGTTCTGCATCAAGTATTCGGCACGACAGAACAGCGTTCCATCTTTCCAAATGGTCCTATTGCGTATTTGCCCTGCAAAGTCGTAGAGACCGCCAAACAGATAGGAATGAATCTGCTGCAAGCACTTCACCGTCCCCGGTTCCATACTGTCAAGCAGCCCACTCTCTACCAACGTATAAGCCTTCTTCTTGCTCTGCCCATCAATGCTATTGTCGCTGTAAGCAAACCAATCAAGAAATTTATGAGCACGGTTGTTGGGATAGTTCTTTGCTAACGTCTGTACGCACTCAGCATCCAGTGCATCAGCATAGCGCTGTTTGCCGTCAGGTGCATAGAATTTGAACTCGTGAGTAACGCTCACGAGTTGAATGCCATCTGCAGTCAATTTCTTTTTCAGCCAACGCCAGTAGTTACCCGCCTTGACATAGTCTTCCTCATCATTCACGGCCCGCACGATATCTGTAGCCGAGAACCACCACTTGTTGTGTTGCTCGTCCCATACCGCCCGAACCTCGCGGTCGTTAAAAAAACGTATCGACTTCTTGCTCATATCCCGTCTTCTTTGATTTCTATTCGCTGCGATTAACTCTTAACAGGCAAGACATTGCATAGCGTGTAACAGGAATGCTTAATCTTTCAGCAAGTCGGGGCGCAGGCGGCGAGTGCGTTCCATTGCCTGTTCCAGCTCCCATTCCTTAATCTTGCCCTCGTTGCCCGAGAGCAGGATGTCGGGCACGCGCCAGCCTTTGTACTCGGCAGGGCGGGTGTAGATGGGGGCGGAGAGCATATCGTCCTGAAAACAGTCGCTCAGGGCCGACTGCTCGTCGCCGATGACGCCCGGCACGATGCGCACAATGGCATCGGCCATCACGGCGGCAGCCAGCTCGCCGCCCGTCAGCACGTAGTCGCCGATGGAAATCTCGCGGGTGATGAGATGCTCGCGTATGCGGTGGTCTATGCCCTTATAGTGGCCGCAGAGGATGATGAGGTTCTGCTTGAGCGAAAGGTCGTTGGCCACGTGCTGGGTGAACTGCTCGCCGTCGGGCGAGGTGAAGATGACTTCGTCGTAGTCACGCTCAGCCTTCAGTGCCGAGATGCAGCGGTCTATGGGCTCTATCTGCATCACCATTCCGGCAAATCCGCCGTACGGATAGTCGTCTACGCGTCGCCACTTGTCCAGCGTGTAGTCGCGCAGGTTGTGCAGCCTGATTTCGGCCAGTCCCTTCTTCTCGGCACGTGCCAGTATGCTTTCGTGCACGAAGCCCTCTATCATTTCGGGCAGTACGGTGATGATGTCTATTCTCATATTTTATCGTTGTATGCTTGTCTATGCCTGCCGGCGGTAGAATGTCAGTATGCGCTGCAGCTGCTCTTCGCCTTTACGGCGGCCGCTGTCGTAGACGCGGCGCATCTCGTCGGGGTCGTGGCTGACGTGGCCGATGGCGATGGGGGCGTCAGGCCGGATGACGAGGCAGCGGCCCTCGCGCTCGGCCTGAGCCACGTAGTCCAGCTGGCGGTTGTACATCAGGTGGCGCCCGTCCAGCGCGCGAATCATCTCCGGATAGCGGCGCAGGGCCATCCGCATCAGCGGCATCAGCCGGTTGTGCTGCTTCTGGTAGCCTGACGGCTGGGTCAGTATGACGACGTTGCGGTCATACCCGATGCGCTCAAAGAACTCCAGCGGGATGGAGTCGCTGACACCGCCGTCGAGCACCTTCTGCCCCTCCAGCTCTACCACACGCGAGGCCAGTGGCATCGAGGCCGAGGCACGTATCCAGTCGTAGGTCAACGGCGTGCTCTCCGTCAGCTGCTTGTAGACGGCGGCACCCGTCTCCACGTCGGTACACACGGCATAGAACGCCATTGGGTTCTGCTCGAAGGCCTCGTCGTCGAACTTGTCGTACTGCGTGGGCACGGTGTGGTAGGCAAACTCGGCGTTGAACAAGTCGCCCGTCTTCAGCCACGACTGCCACGAGCAGTAGCGGCGGTCGCGTGCGAAGCGCATATTGTAGCGTATGGCGCGCCCCGGCTGGCGGCTCTTGTAGTTGCAGCCGAAGGCCGCTCCGGCCGATACGCCGACGAGGCCGTCGGGCCAAATATCATTTTCCATCATCACGTCGATAATCCCCGCCGTGAACAGGCCGCGCATCGCGCCGCCCTCAAGTACCAGTCCCGTTTTCATTCGATGCATTGTTTATGCTCTGCAAAGGTACGAAATAATTAGAACTTGTACGCGAAAAAGCTCAAATAAATTTGGCACTTCTATTGGTATTTCGTATCTTTGCACGATAAACAAAAACATTCTAAAACGGCAATATGTTCAGCAAAGAAAC
>JAFUZD010000078.1 GCA_017476785.1 Prevotella sp.
ATCGGGTTATCGAGGTTCAGCGGATTGCAGAACACCTCTTTATTTTGTTTACTGAATAGTGCCATTCTTTATTCCTCCTTTGCTTTTGTTGATTCAACAGCTTCCTTAAGAAGTCTCACTCCCTTAGCCAAGTCGTTGCGCAGCATATCGCTGACGCCGTTCGAGGTCAGCGTGGCACCCGTCACGCAGTCCACCTGCGATGCGGGCTCCTCCACCTTCTTGACCACGGCAATGGCAGTGGCTCCATCCTTATCGAAGATAGCCTTTCCCTTGAATTTCTCCTGCCAAGACTGCGAGTCCTTTATCTCGGCACCCAGTCCGGCCGTCTCGCTCTCGTGGTTGAAATAGGCACCGTAGATGGTGTTCAGGTCGTCGTTGACCGACACGAAGCCACTGATGCCGCCCCAGAGACCCATTCCCTTCAGCGGAAACACGTACTTGGTCTGTCCGTCTATTTGGCAGCCATAGTAGGTCAGTTCGCCTTTCTCTACCTTTCCGGTCACCACCTCGTTGTACTTCTGCTCGGCCTCTTGGCCGTCCAAGCCGCGGATGTTGAGCGAGTAGAGTATCTGCTTCTTCACGTCGAGCTCCACGTTGGCGTCCTGCAACGGCTTCAAGGCTTGGAAGACAAAAGCCAGCAGGAAGGCAACGATGATTACAAGCACGGCACTATATATAATAATGTACGTGTTAGAATTGGTATTCAGCTTCATTTCAAACCTCCTCTCTTCAAACGTTTCGAGATATTGCGCTCCACTACGAAATAGTCGATGGTAGAAGCACACATATTACCAAAGAAGATGGCCAGCATCATTCCCTCAGGATAGCCGGGGTTCATTACGCGTACTATCACGGCCAGCGCGCCAATCAGGAATCCGTAGATATACATTCCCGTGTGCGTGCGGCAGGACGTGACGGGGTCAGTTGCCATAAACACGGCACCGAAGCAGAAGCCACCCAGCACCAGATGCTCATACCAGTGCAGCGTCGTGGAGCCCGTCTGCTCAAACAGGACTGCCATCAATGTTCCGCCCACAAAGACACTCAGCATCGTACGCCAAGAGGCAATGCCCGTCCAGAGCAGGATGACGGCACCAATGGCAATGGCAACGACAGAGGTCTCGCCGATAGAACCGGGGATGAAGCCCAGAATCATATCATTCAGCGATGCCGTCACCTCGGCACCCTGACCTACCTGCCCCAGCGGTGTCGCAGCCGTAAAGCTGTCGGGCAACGTGTTGCCAAGACCGAAGATGGCATCTTTAGCCACCCACACGGTGTCGCCGCTCATCTTGGTGGGATACGAGAAGAACAGGAACATACGGGCGGCAATGGCCACATTGAAGATGTTCATTCCCGTTCCGCCAAAGATTTCCTTTACCAGTATGACCGAGAATGCGCAGGCCAGCGCCAGCATCCACAACGGGCAGCTCACCGGGATAATCAGCGGGATAATGATGCCGCTCACCAGATAGCCTTCCTGAATTTCCTCCCCTTTCCATTGCGCCCAAGCAAACTCGATGCCCAGACCTACAATGTAAGAGACCAGAATCTTGGGAAGCACGGCGAGGAAGCCATAGCAGAATATTTCAAAGAACGATGCACCGGCCAGCGTACCTGCTGCGGCATAGTTCTGATAGCCCACATTGTACATACCAAACAGCAATGCAGGCAGCAGGGCGATAACCACCATACTCATAATGCGCTTCGAGTCGATGGCATCGTGAATATTGACACCCGTGCGTGCTGTAGTATTCGGCACGTACAGGAAAGTCTCAAAGCCCTCAAAGAGGCTGCGATATGCGTGCAGCTTCCCCTCTGGCTCGAACTGAGGCTTTATCTTATTGAGATAATTTCTTAATGCGCTCATAGTTTATGCGTTTTCTTTACGTAACATATTCAATCCTTCGCGAACAATGCGCTGCAATTCCAATTTAGAGGAGTCGACAAACTCGGCGAGGGCGAAGTCTTCCGGGGCTACCTCGTAGATGCCCAGCTGCTCCATCTTGTCGATGTCACCGGCAATAATTGCCTTTATCAGATACTCGCCATAGATGTCCATCGGCAGCACGCTGTCATACTCGCCGCTCATTATCATATGGCGCTCGCCGCCTTTCACGCGGGCATCCAATGCATAGCGCTTCTTGCCAAACAGCCAAGAGAAGTAGCTGCGGTTCACCGAGAACTGATTGAAGCGCGGCATTATCCATCCCGCGAACTCATCGACATCGTCGCCCTCGGGGATAATCGTAATCTCTGAGGTGTGGGCACCGAGGTAGCCATCCTTCGTGGTCGGTTTGCCCGTCAGCACGTTGCCATTGATGATGCGTACCCGATGGGTAGCGTCATAGCTGTTGCTGACCAGCGTGGACAGCTCTTCGCCCACAAGCATATCGACATAGGCCGGAGCATTCACCTCGCTGCCCGCCAAAGCCACCGTACGCGTGAGATTCAGCTTTCCGGTATTGAACAGACGGCCGATAAACAGTACCACCGTCGGCTCTACCGTCCATACGACCTCGCCTTTGTTGACGGGCGAGACGTGATTCACCTGAACGCCGACATTTCCGGCAGGACAGGGCCCGTCGAAGACGTTGACTTCCACATTACGGTAATTCTCGAAGCTGGAATGGACGCCTACTCCCAGATAGGTCTTCGCAATCTTCGACAACGCCGTGAGGCCCGTCTGGAAGTCGTGCTCCTGCCCTTTCACCTCGAACTCGAAGTCGGCAGCAAGCGGTTTGTCGCGCAAGGCCGACACGAAGATGGCCTTCGGAGTGGTGTCGGGGGTCGTAGAGACCGCATAGGGCAGCTGGTCGATATAGCCGAACAGGCCGGCCTCCAGCAAAGCCTCGACGACAGCTTTGCCGTCCAGCACATCCACATTCTTCTTTCCGAAGTCCACTTGTTCCTGCTGGGCATCGGCATTCACCCTGATGCTGAGCACCTTTCGCCGTTCTCCACGCACCACTTCCACAACGGTACCGCTGACTGGCGAAGCGAACTTTACGTCTGGACACATCTTGTTGACAAACAATGCATCCCCGGCTCTGACCTTATCGCCCTCTTTGACCACCACCTTCGGAGTGACGCCAACGAAATCGTCGGGAACAATTGCAAACTTCCCGTTCGATTTCAGCTGGATCTTTTTCTCCTCGGCTTTGCCTGCGAGATTGATATCCAAGCCTTTTCGCAATTTAATTACATTTGCCATTTATATAAATTTTGATTGAATTGTTGTATAAATGTGCCGCAAATTTACGAAAAAACACGCATAAAATAATGAAAAAAAGTCCAAAATGTACGACTATCACAACTTTTTAATGTAATTTTGTCCCGAATTTCGAGAGGGAGAGAAAGATTTGCAATCTCGGTTTAACAGATATTGACTTCCGTATCCGTCCAGTGAGAATCGTCAGACATATCACCATCATCGCCGTATGGACCCTGCTGGGGCTATACGGCACGCTGATTATTCTTACCCACATACCTGCCTTCCAGTCGTTTCTCGGCGCGCAGGTGGCCAGTGCCCTTGGGCAGAAGCTGGGCACTCACGTCAGCATCGGCCGCGTAGACATCGGTTTCCTCAACCGACTGATTATCGACGACGTCTGCATTGAGGACCAGCAGCGGAAAGAGATGCTGAAGGCGGCGCGCCTGTCTGTCAAGCTGGACATCCTGCCACTGACCGAAGGAAAAATATCCATTTCAACGGCGCAGCTGTTCGGTGCCCACGCCGTTTTCTATCAGTCGTCGGCTACAGCCAAGCCCAACTTCCAGTTCGTCCTCGACTCGCTGGCCTCTAAGGACACGACCGGCAGCAGTCCGCTGAATCTGCGCATCAATTCTCTCATTATGCGCCATTCCAGCATTGCCTACGACCGCTATGACCTGCCGCAGACTGCCGGACGACTCAACCTGAACCACCTCAAGCTGACCGACATCAGTGCCCACATCATATTAAAGACGCTGACCAACGACTCGCTCAATGCCAACGTCAAGAAACTGGCCTTCAACGAGCAGTCGGGCTTGGCAGTAGAGCGAATGGTGCTGCGCGTCAATGCCGGACGGCAGAATGCCGACTTGCTCCTTTCGGAACTGAAGCTGCCCCAAAGCACGCTTAAGGACCTCAGCATCTCTGCCCGCTACCAGCTTAAGGAGAACCGGCTACACTTGCCCTCGCTGAGTTATGAAGCGGGACTTCATCCATCTACCATAACTCTCTCGGACTTAGCGTTTTTAGTTCCAAAACTTAAGGCCATTGGAACGCCAGTCCAGCTCGCAGCAGCCCTCAGCGGCGAGGGCACGCGGATGCGCGTAAAAAGCCTAACCGCCAATGCAGAGGACGGGGGACTCGACCTCCATATAGACGGGGCTGCCAGCCAGCTGGACAGCACGCCGCAATGGGAGGCAACCGTCCGCACGCTGGCCGTATCGGACAAGACCCTCCGCCAGATTGCAGACAACTGGGACATGCCGCCCCTCCTCGCACGCATCGAAGGGCTGCGACTGACGGGAACGGTCAGCGGCAAGGGCACCCAATCCGTTGCCACCAACAGCACGCTCAACACGGGCATCGGTGAGCTGGCGCTCAATCTTGCATTGACCGACCGAAAGGACATCAGCGGCTCGATTGCCACCGACGGTTTCCAGTTAGGCCGGTTGCTGGACAACGACAAAGTGGGAATGCTGGCCACCCACATCCGCATAGACGGTAATCTGGAGCAGACGGTGGCTGCCAACGGCGTCGTGGACAAGATAGCCTACAACGGCTACACCTTCCAGAACATCACGCTGGAGGGAACGGCAGACAACGGGCAGAATCTGTCCGGCCGTCTCAGCATCGACGACCCCAACATCCAGCTGGCCGCCGAGGGCAGCCTCACACGCGCCAGCCACATTAATAATGTAAAGGTGGATGCCCGCATCCAACATCTGGCACCGGCTGCCATCAATCTGTCCAACCAGTGGGGAAGCGCCACCTTCGACGCCGACATCAAAGCCGACTTTACGGCCAGCACGCTCAACGACGCACAGGGCACGTTCGACATCGGCCACCTCGTGATGCACACCGACGAAACGACCTACACGCTCGACCAGCTGCACGTAGAGTCTGGATTTGCCGACGACCTGCACTACGTGCGCCTAAAGAGCGACTTCGCCGAAGCCGAGATGAAGGGCTACTTCGAATACGGGACGCTGGCGCAGAGCTTCACGAACTTCATCGGCAGCAAGCTCCCCACCCTGCCCGGCCTGCCGAAGTTCAATCCTAATGCCCGCAACAACTTCTCCCTTACGGCCACCATACAGAAGACCGACTGGCTGCAGCACCTGCTCAACATCCCCGTCACGATAGCCCAGCCCCTGCAACTGACGGGAACGGTCAATGACGCGATGCACCACATCACGCTGAACAGCGAAATCCCGAAATTCAGCTATAACGGCAGCCCCTATACCGGCGGCCACATAATGCTGTTCACCCCCAACGACTCCCTGCAATACAACATCGGCGTCACCAAGATAATGGACAACGGCGACCATCTGGACTTGCTGGTGATAGGCAATGCGGCCAACAACTTCCTCTCTACCTCTTTCTTCTGGGACAACCACGCCCAGAAACGGATGAGCGGCCAGCTCAATGCCAAAGCCAACTTCTATACCGACATTGCCAACGAGCAGACGGCCTTCATCGCATTAGAGCCGTCGCACATCAACGTCCACAATGCCGTATGGGACGTGGCACCCAGCGAAATCACCTACCAGAAGAAACATCTGGACATCAAGCAGTTTAGCATCAAGCACGACGAGCAGTATCTCATCATCGACGGCGTAGCCTCCGAGCGTCCCACCGACTCGCTGCTCGTCAGCCTGAAGGACATCGACGTGGACTACGTGCTCAACCTCGTCAACTTCCACGCCGTGGAATTCAGCGGGCAGGCCACTGGCAATGCCTACGTCAGCAACGCCTTCGGCAATCCGCAGGCCGCCGCCCAACTGACCGTCAGCCATTTCGAGTTCGAGCACGGCCGGATGGGGACGCTGAAAGCCGATGTCAACTGGAACCAGACCGAAGAGCAGATAGACATCGACGCCACGGCCGACGACGGCGAAGACGCGATGACCTACATCAGCGGCTACGTGTCGCCCAAGCGCGACTTCATAGACCTCGGCATCCGCGCCGAGGGGACGCACATCGACTTTATGCACTCCTTCACGCAGAGCTTCATCAGCCGGGTGGACGGCCACGCCAACGGAGCCGTCAGGCTGATGGGGCCGCTCAGCACCATCAACCTGACGGGGCAGCTCGTCGTCAACGGCGAGGCGACGGTCACGCCGCTCAACTGCACCTACACCCTGCGCAACGACACGATCGTGATGGTGCCCGACGAGATAGAGTTCCGCCGCTGCCCCATCTACGACGTGTACCAGCATAGCGGCATCGTCACGGGCAACATCCACCACAAGCACCTGACCCAGCTCTCCTACGACTTGTTTGTCAATGCCGACAACCTGCTGGCCTACGACTTCGGCGACTTCGGCGAAGGCACTTTCTACGGCACCGTGTTCGGCACGGGCGACGTCGACATCCACGGGCGCAGCGGCGAAGTGGTCATCAATATGAACGTCACCCCACAGAAGAACACCGTCTTCGTCTACAACGCCAGCAACCCCGACGCCATCAACAAGCAGGAGTTCATACAATGGGGCGAGGCGTCGGCTGCAACAGCCGAGGACGGCGAACGAGCACAGCGCGTGGAGCCCCTGCGCGACATCGGCACCAACATCTATCTCAACTTCCTCATCAACTGCACCCCCGACGCCACGATGCGCCTGCTGATGGACTCCAACACCAACGACTACATCACGCTCAACGGCAACGGCGTCATCCGCGCCTCCTTCTACAATAAGGGAGCCTTCAATATGTACGGCACCTACAACGTAGAGCGGGGCACCTACGGCATCACCATCCAAGAAATCATCAAGAAGAACTTCACATTCAATCAGGGTGGCACCATCGCCTTTGGCGGCGACCCCTACGACGCCACGCTGAACCTGCAAGCCGTCCATACCGTCAACGGCGTGTCGCTGTCCGACCTCAACGTGGGCCGCTCGTTTGCCAATACGGTGCGCGTCAACTGCCTGATGAACATCGGCGGGCAGGCCAAGGCGCCCCGCGTGGAGTTCGACCTCGACATTCCCAACGTGAACAGCGACGAGCAGCAGATGATTCGCTCCATCATCAACGGGCAGGAAGAGATGAACCAGCAGGTGGTCTATCTGCTGGGCATCGGCCGCTTCTACCCGCAGGGGGCCAACAACGCCTCGTCGCAGGACCAGTCGTCGCAGAGCCAGACGTCGCTGGCAATGCAGAGCCTGCTCTCGGGCACGCTGTCGGGACAGATAAACAACGTGCTCAACTCCGTCATCAAGAGCAACGACTGGAACTTCGGAGCCAACATATCGACAGGCGACGAGGGGTGGAACAATGCCGAATACGAAGGACTGGTCAGCGGCCGACTGCTCAACAACCGACTGCTCATCGACGGACAGTTTGGCTATCGCGACAATGCCGCCACGGCCACCACCTCGTTTATCGGCGACTTCGACATCCGCTACCTCCTGCTTCCCAACGGCAATCTGGCCCTCAAAGTCTACAACCAGACCAACGCCCGCTATTTTCCGCGCTCCAGCCTGACCACACAGGGCATCGGCCTCATTATGAAGAAGGACTTCAGTGGCCTGCGCGACCTGTTCAGCTCGGGGAAGAAGAAGCAGAAAAAGAAAGCGAAGAAGCAACAAAAATAAAGGCCTTTCTCGCCGCCAGCCCACCCCTAAAATCCACAAATATCGCGATTTTTATGGATTACGTTCCATAAATATCATAATATTTTGGGAATTTGGAAATATTTGCTTAACTTTGCCGCAGTCAATCAAACTACCCAAATGATGATTAAGCGACACATTGAAGACAGCATACGGCAACGCCTTTTCGGGGGAAAGGCCATTGTCATAATGGGAGCAAGGCAAGTGGGCAAGACCACACTACTCAGACAACTGTTTGCAAACGATGCACAGAACGTGCTATGGCTCAGCGGCGACGACATTGACGTACGAAATCTGTTCGAGCACATATCGGCCACTCGCCTCAAAGCCATCATTGGAACCCACCGGGTCGTCGTCATTGACGAAGCGCAGCGCATCAGCGATGTCGGCATCAAGCTGAAACTAATTACCGACCAAATACCCGACGTGCAACTGGTGGCAACGGGCAGTTCTTCGTTCGAACTGGCTAACAGAATCAACGAGCCGCTGACCGGACGCAAATGGGAATACAAGATGTACCCTTTGTCTTTTGCTGAGCTGGTAGACCATACCAATCTGTTGGAAGAGAAGCGGATGCTATCCCATCGCCTCGTCTACGGCAGCTATCCCGACGTAGTGACACATCCCAACGACGAGACGACCATTTTGCGCCAGCTGGCTGAGAGCTACCTATATAAGGACATCTTGGAGTTCGACAAGATACACAAGCCCGAGAAACTGATGAAGCTATTACAGGCACTGGCCTACCAAGTCGGCTCCGAAGTGGCGTTCAACGAACTGGCTCGGCTGTGCGGCCTCGATGCCAAGACGGTCAACAACTATGTGAACATTCTGGAGCAGGCTTACATCATTTTCCGTCTGGGGTCGTTCAGCCGAAACTTGAGAAACGAGCTCAAGAACAGCAAGAAGATATATTTCTACGACAACGGCATCCGCAATGCCATCATCAGCAACTTTGCACAAATAGAGAACCGAATGGACGCGGGGGCACTGTTCGAGAACTACGCCGTCTCCGAATGTATCAAGCGGAAGGCATATACTGGCAACTATGCCAACAGCTGGTTCTGGCGTACCACAGCCCGGCAAGAACTGGACTACATCGAAGAGCGCGACGGCCAGCTGAGCGTGTTCGAGTTCAAATGGAACCCGAAGCGCAAGTCCTCCCTGCCGCTGTCGTTCAAGAACAGCTATCCCAATGCGCAGTTCACCGTCATTCATCGGGACAACATTGAGGAGCTGCTCTTATTCAGATAAAAGGCAACAAAAAACAATCAAACGGTTGCCAATGCACCAATGGAAGAAACAAAAAGCCCCTCTCCGATTGGAGAGGGGTATGGGGTGAGGTTTCTAAAGGGCGAGGCGCAGTCCGAGGCTGCCGTCGCGGTCGCCCGGCGACCAGCTGTCCCGACTCGAAACGCGGCAGCTCTGCGCGTAGTTGCCCCAACAGCCACCACGGTACACGCGGTAAGAGCCCGAAGAAGGACCGGCAGGGTTCGTCTTGGATGTGCTGCCATAAGAGCCATACCAATCATTGCACCATTCCCTTACATTGCCCGACATATCGTACAAACCCAGCTCGTTTGGCTGCTTCGTACCTACCTCGTGTGTCTGATTGCCG
>JAFUZD010000079.1 GCA_017476785.1 Prevotella sp.
GAGCTCCATCTTCTCACCGGTGATACCCGAACGATGGGTCACAGCGTCCTGAGCCTTCTGGCCGTCGGCCAGCGTCAGCTCCTTCACCTCGACCAGCGTCTGGCACTTGTTGGCCACGGCGGCGTCGAGGATGCTCTGGGTCAGTGCGATGAAGTCGGCACCATTAGCCACGAAGTCGGTCTCGCACTTCAGGGCGAGAGTGGCAGCGAAGCCTTCCACAGCCTTCACGAGTACACAGCCGTTCGACGTCTCGCGGTCGCTACGCTTGGCAGCGATAGCCAGACCACGCTCGCGGAGCAGCTCCTTTGCTTTGTCGAAGTCGCCCTCGGCCTCGGTCAGTGCCTTCTTCACGTCAGCCAGACCAGCACCGGTCATTGCGCGGAGCTTCTTGATATCATCTATTGAAATTGCCATAATTCTTTTTTAATTAATAATCAATAATTCTTCGTTTACAATTATTCTGCAGCGGGAGCTTCCTCGGCGGGAGCGGCCTCCTCAGCGGGAGCGGCAGCTTCCTCAACAGCAGAGGGAGCCTCCTCGGCCTTAGGAGCATCCTTACGGGCCTTGCGGGCACGCTTGGGCTGAGCCTCAGCAGCCTCGGCCTCAGCCTGTGCCTCAGCAGCCTTCTCGTCGGCCTTCTCGGCCTTGCGCTCCTCCAGACCCTCGGCAATGGCAGTGCAGCAAGCGTTGAGGATGACCTCTACGCTGTCCTTTGCGTCGTCGTTGGCGGGAATGACGAAGTCGATGTTCTTCGGATCCGAGTTGGTGTCAACGATACCGAATACGGGGATACCCAGACGGTTAGCCTCCTTCACGGCGATGTTCTCCTTCAGCACGTCCACCACGAAGAGTGCGCTCGGCAGACGGGTCAGGTCGGCGATAGAACCGAGGTTCTTCTCCAGCTTGGCACGCTGACGCGTAATCTGCAGCAGCTCGCGCTTAGAGAGGTTCGAGAAGGTTCCGTCCTGCATCAGCTTGTCGATGTTCGCCATTTTCTTCACGGCCTTGCGGATGGTCGGGAAGTTGGTAAGCATACCGCCCGGCCAGCGCTCGATAACGTAAGGCATATTCACGCCGGTAGCTTTCTCGGCGATGATTTCCTTCGTCTGTTTTTTAGTAGCGACGAACAGCACTTTCTTGCCACTCTTGGCAATCTGCTTGAGAGCCTCGGCAGCCTCGTCAATCTTGACTACGGTCTTGTGGAGGTCGATGATGTGGATACCGTTGCGCTCGGTATAGATGTAGGGAGCCATTGCGGGGTTCCACTTGCGCTTCAGGTGACCAAAGTGGCAGCCAGCCTGCAGCAGCGTATCAAAATTTGTTCTTGACATTGTTGTTGTTGTTTAATGTTGTTGTTTACTTTCTTTTTAATTCTTTTTCTGTTGCGATTAGAACCAACCGATGGGTAGTCCCCGATTAGGAGTCTCACCGGTTTAGATACTAAACAGCCAGTGTCCGGCAAGTTGTCTTATCCGTAAGATAATAGATATTAACGCTTGCTGAACTGGAAACGACGACGAGCCTTCGGCTGTCCCGGCTTCTTGCGCTCCACCTCGCGGCTGTCGCGGGTCAGGAAACCGTGGCTCTTCAGGTTCTTCTTGTCTTCGGCATTCACCTTCACCAGTGCACGGGCGATGGCGAGGCGCAGGGCTTGGCTCTGGCCAGTGAAACCGCCGCCGTCGAGATTGGCTTTGATGTCATATTTCTCAGCTACCTCAAGCAGTGCCAGCGGCTGCTTTACCACGAACTGCAGGATGGCCGAGGGGAAATATTCGGTTAAGTCCTTCTTATTGATCGTTATCTTGCCGGTTCCCTCCTTCAGATATACGCGAGCTACGGCGCTCTTGCGACGACCTATTGCATTTATGTATTCCATCTTCTTTTATTATTTATACTGGTTAATATCGATTGCTTTGGGTTTCTGAGCCTCGTGCTTGTGCTCCGTACCGTCGTAGACGTAGAGGTTCTTCAGCAGGCTGCGTCCGAGCGGACCCTTCGGCAGCATACCCTTCACGGCGTGGCGGATGATGCGCTCTGCACCGAATGGCTTCTTGCGCAGCTCGGCAGGCGTGTTGAAGCGCTGGCCACCGGGATAACCAGTATAGCGCGTGTAGACTTTGTCAGTCTCCTTCTTACCAGTGAATACCACCTTTGCGGCATTGATGATGATTACGTTGTCTCCACAGTCCTGATTGGGAGTGAAGTTGGGCTTGTACTTGCCACGAATCAGCTTGGCTACTTTCGAAGCAAGACGGCCTACCACCTGATCGGTAGCGTCGATTACCACCCACTCTTTCTGCTCGCGGGCAGCTTCCTTCGAGATGGAAATGGTCTTGTAACTTAAAGTGTTCATTTCTCTTTTAAATTTTACTACTAAAAAACATTTCTTTATTTTCACTGCGCACACCAAACCGCAACAGAGGTCTCGCCCAGCCCTGCGGCTGATTCTTTCTGGCAAGTGCTCCCTGCAGCAGTCTAACGAACGCTTGTCGGAACCGCGGACGGCTCCGCTGGTGGAACGGCGATTCACTAACCACAATGCCCGGCCAAAGACACTGCTATTAACACGCAGCTCCGCGGGGATTCTAAGTCTATCCCCCTTAATAATCGGACTGCAAAGGTACGTTTTTACTTTGTAACCGCTTAGGCCCGAGACGGATTTTATCGCAAGTTTTAAGTCTATTTAACACTATTAAGCACATTTAACGCCTCAACTCCGCCATTTCGGCGGTCGTCTCGACATAAAGCACTACCTTTGCACCGTCATCATTCACTCCATATATATGCTGCAACGCGACTATATCACACGGCTCATCCGCGAGTTTTTCGAGGCGCTGGAGCTGCTGCTCAACCGTAAGGACGCTGAGCGGCAGCGCGAAGAGATGCGGCGGATGTACACTCAGTACGTCGGTTCCTACGAGTTCTACCACACGGCAGCCATTGCCGACGTGATGCAGAGCTTCAGCCAGTTTCGCGAGGAAGAGCGGATGAGCAGAATGGAGATGCTGGCCGAGCTCTATTATGCCGAGGCCGGCCTGCTGACGGGGCCGGCGCGCGAGATGCTGCAACAGAAGGCCTTTGCCCTGTTCGACTTCCTCGACCGCCACAGCGGCACCTTCTCATTCGACCGTCAGCGCAAGATGATGCAGCTGAAGCAGCAACTATCGGCAACCGTTGCCACAGAGTGACCGAGCCTACACAATCTGACAGCAAAGGCCGAAATGTGATGCCGCGTGCTTGGCGGTATGAAAAAAAATCAGTACCTTTGCAGCCGCTATTATATATAATAAGGTAAGCATTATGAATATTGAATCACAGATAACCAGCGCGGCCGTGGCGGCCATCCAAACGCTGTACGGGCAAGAGGTGCCCGAGAAAATGGTACAGCTGCAGAAGACGCGCAGCGAGTTTGAAGGCAACCTGACACTGGTGGTGTTCCCCCTGCTCAAGCTGTCGAAGAAGAAACCCGAGGACACGGCCGAGGAGATTGGCCAGTATCTCGCAGCCCACTGCGAGGCCATCGCTGCCTACAACGTGGTGAAGGGATTCCTCAACCTCGTCATTGCGCCCGCCGCGTGGCTCCAGCTGCTCAGCGACATCGATGCCGACCCGCACTTCGGCGAGCGGCAGGCTACGGCTGACAACCCGCTGGTGATGATAGAATACTCCAGTCCCAACACTAACAAGCCGCTCCATCTGGGTCACGTGCGCAACAACCTGCTGGGATGGAGCCTCGCACAGATTATGCAGGCCAACGGCAACCGAGTGGTGAAGACCAACATCGTCAACGACCGCGGCATCCACATCTGCAAGTCGATGCTGGCGTGGCTGAAGTGGGGCAACGGCGAGACGCCCGAGTCGAGCGGCAAGAAGGGCGACCACCTCATTGGCGACTACTACGTGCTCTTCGACAAGAACTACCGTAAGGAAGTGGCTCAGCTGGTGGCCGGCGGAATGAGTGAGGAGCAGGCCAAGCAGGAGGCGCCGCTCATCAAAGAGGCTCACGAGATGCTGGTCAAGTGGGAACAGAACGACCCCGAAGTGCGCGCCCTGTGGCAGAAGATGAACGACTGGGTGTACGCCGGATTCGACGAGACCTACCGCGCACTGGGCGTAGGATTCGACAAGATATACTACGAGAGCCAGACTTACCTGAAGGGTAAGGCTAAGGTGGAGGAGGGACTGGCCAAAGGCCTCTTCGAGCGCCACGACGACAACTCCGTATGGGCCGACCTGACGAACGAGGGACTGGACCAAAAGCTGTTGCTGCGCAGCGACGGCACCAGCGTCTATATGACACAGGACATCGGCACGGCCGAGATGCGCTACGAGGACTACCCCATCGACCAGATGATCTACGTGGTGGGCAACGAGCAGAACTACCACTTCCAAGTGCTCAGCATCCTGCTCGACCGGCTGGGCTTCATGTGGGGTAAGGAGCTGGTGCACTTCTCTTACGGAATGGTGGAGCTGCCCAACGGCAAGATGAAGAGCCGTGAGGGAACGGTGGTCGATGCCGACGACCTGATTGCCGCAATGATTGCCGACGCCCGCCGCACCAGCGACGAACTGGGCAAGTTCGACGATATGACGGAGCAGGAGCGCGCCGAGATAGCCCGCATCGTGGGACTGGGTGCCCTGAAATACTTCATCCTGAAGGTGGACGCCCGCAAGAATATGCTGTTCAACCCCGAAGAGAGCATCGACTTCAACGGCAACACGGGTCCCTTCATCCAATACACCCACGCCCGCATCCGCAGCATCCTGCGCAAGGCACAAGAGGCTCCCGAACTCCCAAGCGCTGGTGCCACCGCGCTCCTCAACGAGAAAGAGATTGCCCTCATCCAGAAGCTCAACGAGTATGGTGCTGCCGTAGAGCAGGCTGGTAAGGACTACTCGCCCAGCGGCATTGCCAACTACTGCTACGAGCTGACCAAAGAGTTCAACCAGTGGTACCACGACTACAGCATCCTCAACGCCGACGACGAGCCCACACGCCAGCTGCGTCTGATGCTGGCACGCAACGTGGCTAAGGTCATCCACAACGGAATGGCCCTGCTCGGCATCGAAGTGCCGGAGCGGATGTAATGAAGGGCTGAGAGATGAGTGCTATGGAGCTGATGAATCCACCAGACTACCGCAACGACACGGTGCTGCCCCTGCCGCCCGAGGTCTCGGCTGACGCTTGGGCGGTAGACGCAGCGTGCTCGGGCAACCCGGGACCAATGGAATACCGGGGCATCGACCTCGCCACGGGGCAGCAGGTGTTCCACTTCGGGCCGATGCACGGCACGAACAACATCGGCGAGTTTCTCGCCATCGTCCACGCGCTGGCACTGATGCAGCAGCAGGGCATCCGCAAGACCATCTACAGCGACTCGCACAATGCCATCCTGTGGGTGCAGAAGCGCAAGTGCAAGACCAAGCTGGAGCGTACGCCAAAGACGGAGCAGCTGTTCCAGATTATCGCCCGTGCCGAGCACTGGCTGCAGACCCACACGTGGCAGACGCCCATCGTGAAGTGGGAGACGCGGCAGTGGGGCGAGGTGCCCGCCGACTTCGGGCGGAAATAAAGCCGGAACAGAAGAAAACAACACGTGTGTTTGCTCTGTTCACGGAAAAACGCTATCTTTGCAACCGAAAACGTTTCAAGGGGTGCCGGCGGTTGCCGGCTGAGATGATACCCTCTAAACCTGATGCGGGTAATGCCGACGTAGGGATGAAAGAGAACAGTTAAGTCAAGAAGCAATCCCCTTATTTTGTATTATTAATAAATAAGGTAAAGAACAATGGAAATGAGAAAACTATGCATCGCCGCCGCACTGATGGGTGCCGTCGGCGGTATGGACGCAGCAGAACCGGTGGACTCGCTGACCACGGTAGAGCTGCAGAACGTGCAGGTGGTGTCGACACGCGCCTCGAAGAAGACGCCTGTGGCCTTCACTACGATGAACCGCGACGACATCCAGTCGGTCAACTATGGCACCGACGTGCCCTATCTGCTGTCGCTCACGCCTTCGGTGACCATCACCAGCGATGCGGGCAATGGCATCGGCTACACCAGCATCCGCGTGCGCGGAACGGATCCCAGCCGCATCAACATCACGGCCAACGGCATCCCAATGAACGATGCCGAGAGTGCCCAGCTCTACTGGGTGAATATGGGCGACTTCGCCTCCAGCGTGCAGTCAATGCAGATACAGCGCGGCGTGGGCACGTCGACCAACGGTGCCGGTGCGTTCGGTGCCACGGTCAGTATGCTGACCGAGAACATCGGCACGCAGCCTTTCATCGGCGTCGACCTTTCCGGCGGCTCCTACTACTCGCACAAGCAGACGCTGCGCTTCGGAACGGGGCTGCTCGGTGGCCACTTCGGCATTCAGGGACGCTTGTCGAACATCGGTTCGAAGGGCTATCTGGACCGCGCCTCCACCAAGCTCAACTCCTACTTCCTGCAAGCAGGCTACTTCGCCGACAACACGGCCGTCAAGCTGATTACGTGGAACGGCGTAGAGCAGACCTACCACGCGTGGAACTACACGTCGAAGTATGAGCAGAGCCTCTACGGACGCACCTACAACTCGTGCGGCGAATACTACGACGCCGACGGCAACCGCCACTACTACGACAACCAGACCGACAACTACCACCAGCAGAACTACCAGCTCATCTGGAACCAGCGGCTGACCCGCGAGCTAAACCTCAACGCGGCCCTGCACTACACGCGCGGCGACGGCTACTACGAGCAGTACCGCTACCAAAAGAAATGGAAGAAGTACGGACTGAGCAGCGACGACACCAAAGCCGACCTGATTGACCAGAAGCGGATGGCCAACGACTTCTACGGTGCCGTGGCCTCGCTCAACTTCAACAATCACTTCAATACCGAGGCCACCATCGGCGGCGGATGGAACAAGTACGTGGGCGACCACTTCGGCCAAGTCATCTGGGCACAGCCGGGCGTAGAGGCAGCACTGCTGCCCAACGCGCTGCTGCCGGGCTACGAATACTACCGCAACCGCGCCAAGAAGACCGACTTCAACGTGTATGGTAAGGTGAACTATCAGCTGTGGCGCGGTCTGAGTGCCTTTGTCGACCTGCAGTACCGCCACATCGGCATCCTGATGCAGGACCCCACCGACGAGTGGGGCGGCAACCCCGACGGCCGATACATCATCGACGAGTCGTTCAACTTCTTCAACCCGAAGTTCGGCCTCAACTATGACATCACGCCCAACCACCGCCTCTATGTCTCGTATGCCATTGCCCATAAGGAGCCTACTCGCAACGACTACGAGGACAATGCCGTCACCGAGTTGAAGGCCGAACCGCTGAACGACCTCGAGGCCGGCTATCAGTACCCGAGCCCCACGTTCACTGCCGGTGCCACCCTCTACTGTATGAACTATAAGGACCAGTTCGTGCTCACTGGCGAGCTGAACAGCATCGGCGAGGCCATAGCCCGCAATGTGGGCAGCAGCTACCGCCTCGGCATTGAGCTCGAGGCTGCGTGGAAGCCCGTCGACTGGTTCCGCTGGGACGTCAACGCCACGTTCTCCAAGAACCGCGCTAAAGACTGGACCGTAACGCTCGACGACGGTACCACGGCCAATCTGGGCAGCACTCCGCTGAGCTTCTCGCCCGACGCCATCGTCAACAACGTCTTCACGTTCCAGTATGCCGGTTTCAAAGCCAGCCTGCAGAGCCAGTACGTCAGCAAGCAATACCTGACCAACACGGGCTTCAAGAGCTACCTGACGCAGGACGACAACGGCAATGACACCGAGGTGGGAATGATGCTCGACGGCCACTTCACCACCAACCTCACGCTCGACTACGACTTCGCTTGGAAGCGCATCGGGCTGAAGAGTGCCACCGTCGGCCTGTCGCTCTACAACCTGTTCTCAGCCAAGTTCGACAACAACGGATGGGCTGCACCGGCCTTCACGAAGAAAGACGGCCGCGTGGTGGCTACGGGCTGGAGCAGCAGCGACCTCTACGAGGCTGGCTTCGCCCCCTCGGCTCCGTTCAATATGATGGTTCACCTCTCTGTCAACTTCTAAATGGAATTCCTCTTCGCCCACTGGCTCGACCTACTGACCACGATACTCGGCCTGCTCTATATCTGGCTGGAGTATCGTGCGTCGATAGCCCTGTGGATGGTGGGCATCATTATGCCAGCACTCGACATCGTCCTCTACTGGCAAAACGGACTTTACGGCGACGCCGGGATGGCTGTCTACTACACCGTAGCAGCCATCTACGGCTATGCCGTCTGGAAATTCAGACGCCCCACCACCCCATCGGGCGGCGTGGGCATCAGCTCTATGCCGCTGCGGCTCTATGTGCCGGCAGCGGCATTCTTTGTGGTGGCGTGGATAGCCACCTACTATGTGCTCGTAATGTGGACCAACAGCACCGTGCCACTGCTCGACTCGTTCACCAATGCCCTCTCGTTCGTGGGTCTGTGGGCACTCTCGCGCAAGTACATTGAGCAATGGTTCTTCTGGATAGTGGTCGATGCCATCAGTGCCTATCTCTACATTACGAAAGGCATTCCCTTCAAAGCCGGCCTTTACAGCCTCTATGTGGTCATTGCCGTAATGGGCTACTTCAAGTGGAAGCGAGACAGTTTAGAGGAGAGCAGAGAATGAAAAGTGAAGAATTCAGAGCGCAGGGTTTAGAGTCTGCTACCGCCAAAGTTGAGAAGGCGGCAGCAAACTCTCCATTCTCAATGCTCCACTCTCAATTAAAAGAAGACGCCGTCATCCTTGCCGACGGCGACTTCCCTACGGCCGATGTGCCACTGCGCATCCTGCGCGAAGCGCGGTTCATAGTCTGCTGCGACGGTGCGGCACGCCACGCCGACCAGCTGCCGGCCACCAGCGAGATAGGCTTCATCGGCGACGGCGACTCCATCCCCGACGCCCTGCGGCCACGGCTGCACCAAGTGGCGGAGCAGGAAGACAACGACCTGACCAAAGCCACACGCTTCTGCCTCAGCCGCGGCTGCCGGCGCATTGCCTATCTTGGCTGCACCGGTCGGCGCGAAGACCACACGCTGGGCAACATCGCACTGCTGATGCGCTATCGACGCGACTTCGCCATAGAGCCTATGATGCTGACCGACTATGGCTACTTCACGACGGCAGAGGGCGACGCCACGTTCGACTCGTTCGCCGGCCAGCAGGTGAGCCTCTTCAATTTCGGCTGTCAGCGGCTGGAGTCCACCGGACTGAAGTGGCAGGCCTACCCCTACGCCGAGCTGTGGCAGGGCACGCTCAACGAAGCCCTCACCACGCAGTTCACCATCCGTGCCGACGGTCCCTACCTCGTCTACCGCACCTACGCCGCCCATTCCTGATTCATCCGAGTGCTGCCCGGCTTTTGTTTCCGTGCTGCAAACAGCCTGTTCGTGTGATGCAAACAGTTTGTTTGCATCACAGAAACAAGTTGTTTATGCCACAGAAACAAGGCCGAAGAAGCCTCAACGAATGTTAAAATACGGCTCCTCAAAACGTTAAAAAGCACGAAATCTCGACATTGGGAGCGTTCGAGAAGTCAACTTTTTTCATTAATTTTGCCTTACAAAACCTTTATTTAATAACCCCTAAAAGCAAGATTTATGTCAAAGACTATCGAACTGCAAATTGAGAAGAGCCGCAACCTCATCGGCGGACTGCGCAAACACCTGAGCAACGGCGTGGGCGGAGGCGTCACTACGAGCGAAATAGACGAGATGGAACGCCAGCTGACCGCCCTGCAGGCGGCCAACGAGGAGTGCGACCGGCTGCGCGCCGAGCTGTCGCCGAAGGTCAAGCAGATGAACCAGATTCTGGCCACGGTGAAGGCAGCCTATGCCACACAGAAGCGAACCGTCAAAGGCTACTACCCGCAAGAGCAGTGGGCCGACTACGGAGTGCCAGACAAGCGTTGAGGATTTTTACTTTAACTGCTTAACAGGGAATGTGAAGTAGGTATCAGGGAAAGGCTCGTCCTTCAGCGTGAAGTGCCACCACTCCGTGTCAAGAGGCTTAAAGCCGTGGGCGAGCATTGCGCGGCGCAGAATCATACGGTGCTCGAACTGCTCGGCGGAGATGCTGCGCTTCGGCTCGGCAGGACTTTTGCTATTATCGCCTGTATATTCGCCCGTCTCAGGGTTGCCGCAGAAGTCGGGATGGCTCTCGGGGCCGAACCAGTCGAAAGTGCCGCCCATATCAAGTTCTTTCTCTGTCTGCATATCGAAGAGCGTCAGGTCAACGGTGGAGCCGCGCGTATGACCGCTACGCTCATAGATGTACTCCTGCTCGAAGAGCACGCTCTTGTCGAGGTCGGGGTAGAAGTAGGGCTTCATCTTGGTGTCCTCCAAATCCTGCGCCCAGCGCACGAAATGGTCAACGCCCTTCTGCGGACGGTAGGCATCGTAGATTTTCAGGCGATAGCCCTGCGCCATCACGTCGTCGCTGACAGCTTTTAGGCTGTCGGCGGCCTGACGTGTCAGCAAGGCCGTCGGCTCCTCGTAGCCGTCAATACGGCTGCCTACGAAGTTGTACGTGCCGTAGTAGCGTATCTCCAGAATGGCATCGGGCACTACATCGGTCAGCGTTACAAACTGGCTGTTGTCATTGGTCGGGCTGACCGTAATCTCGGCTTCTTTGTTGCTCTTACAACTGGTGATTACACTTGCGCCGCTGATGAAGAGGATGGCGGCAAAGGCTACGATTAAGCGAGCACAAAACGAGCTTGCTCGCTTTGTCGAGCGTGAGTAGGCTCGACAGGATGTCAGCATCCAACATTTTGTCTGTTTCATATTCTTCTATCAAAATTTCGACTGCAAAATTACGAAAAATCTCCCACATCTGAGCGCGTGGGAGATTGTTTTACGGAATATTAAGCGATTCTTAGTCTCCGTCTCGCGGGTGCGGGTGCCGACGGCATAGACCGTGCCGCCGATGGTGATAGTGCCGCACGAGCCGTTATTGCCATTGCCGATGCTGTTGGGGCGCTGTTGCCCTTGGTGGCGGTCGCATTGGTCACGGTGTTGGCGATAGTGATGTCGCCGCACTCCTGTTGATGTTGTAAATCTTGCCGGCTGCTACCTCCTTGCTGCTGCTGACGAGCGTGATGGCATTGCCGCCCACGGTCAGGGTGCAGTCTTTTAATTCTGTACCATCTTCTACGCCTATAGCAAAGGTGGCAGTGCCCGAAGCGTCGGTAGTTACATTACCGGTAATGGTAGCATAAATTTCACCATAATCATAAATTGTGAAGACCACGGCGACTTCTGCGCTGGCAGCCAAACCGCTGATGGTGAAGTTGAGAATGGCATTATTCGGTTCCAGTGCGAAGCCGCTGGAATATCCATAAGCCATCTCTTGGCTGAACTGCTCTACGGCAGCAGCCTTTGTGAGGGCAAAAGCCTTTGTCATGTCAAACCCATGATAAGCACTATAACCACTTCCTGAAATAGATAAATATCCATAGTCCGCGTAGCCGTTAGGCAGCAAGTAGGCATAGGCAGAAGCGAAAAGGTCATCGACAGTGCCTGTATATTTATTTTCGGTAGTAACGGAGCCGCTGAACGTTCCGTCGGACACGTAATCCAGTGTGCCGGCAAAACTTCCTGCAGTGGCATTCCCACCACTCACAAACAGCTTGTCGCCCGCCGTGAACTCCAGCTTCTTGGTCTCGCCGTTAAACGCGGCGCGCGTGGTGGCATCGTCGCCCTGGCGGGTGACGTTGACGGTGACGGGCAGGGTGTAGCCCTTCTTGGCGACGTTCTCGGTGTTCTCGTTGCCGGCAAAATCGTCCTCGCTGCTGCAAGCGGTGGTCAGCAGCATGGCTGGCATCAGCATGGCTGCGGCCAGCGTCTTGAAGATATTCTTCGTTTTCATTGTTCTTCTTCTGTTTTTGTTGTTAATACTCGGATGGCTGCGGGGGCATCAGATGTCCTCCTCCTCCCACTCATTGTTCATTGTGGCACTCACCTCGCAGCTGGTTTGCAGCAGGTGCGTCTCGTGTTGTAACTTGACGACTTTCATCATCGGCTTCTCGTAATCTTTACGTTTCATTGCTGTTAATGTTTAAAATTAAGTGAATAAAAAAATGTTTATTGAAATCTTTTTGTCCGTTCATGGGGAAACAAACAACACGCGCCAAGAAGGCACGCCTGCGCCCCGTAGCGGGACACTGGACGTGCCTTCTGGTCTGCGGCGACCCTCGCGCCGTTTTCTTCGGTTCTAAGCCATTTACGGCCTTTAGTTGGGGGGGTAATCCTGCTACGTCTCAAAGCCCCGCTGCCAAGCGTCAGGCAGCGCAGCGTCGTGGGGCAATATGTGAGGGTGTGCAGGGGCATGATTTGTAGTTATTCTATGGTGGCCAGAAACTCTCCCGCCGTCATTACGGGAAGTTTCGAATGGGTAAAATCCTTGCCATTGCGAGTGATGATGGCATCAGCTTTGGCACGGAGGGCTGTGTAATATTGCATGGCATCCTCGAAATCCTTGAACTGTGAGGCCAGAGAGTCGTCGACTGTACGCTCGTTGGCAGCAGCGACACGTGAGAGCTGGCGGAAATTCGACAACAGATTGCGCACTCCCTCAGAGCCATGCTTGCGGAGAAGGAAGGATGCCGTGGAATAGGTCATCGGCGAGACAATGAGTTGCACCTACCGATTGTAGGCCATCGTGAAGAGGCGCACGGCATCGTGACAGAAAGGTTCGCGGCGTTCCAGTAGGTCGACGACGATGTTGGTGTCAAGAAAGAGTTTGGTCATTTGTATTTCTCGTCTAAGTATTGATAGTAGGCTTCACGAGCGTTCAAGTCATCATCGCTCACAGCGTCGCCTGCCCCGAGGAGACTGAGCACGATGTCGGGCACTGGCTGTTCCGTTGCTGCCTGACTGCGCCCGACGAAACGAACGAGAAAACTCTCGATGACGGCATTCAGACTAAGCCCCTGCTGCCGCGCGTAGGCCTGTGCCTGCTGGTAGATGTTGTTGTTGATGGCTACTTCCATAACTAAATACGTATTTGAGTTGAATATCCGGGTGCAAAGTTAATCATTTTTCCGCAAATATGTATTATTTCGGGCGTTAAATATGCAAAAGCGGGCGAGGAGGCATCGTCTTGTCACCTTCGCCCGCTGATATGCTATCAATACGCTGCTAAATGTTCTTGACCTTTGGTCGAGCCTTTTCCGGAACAGCGAGATAACTGGGCAAAAGTAGTTTTAGACTATCTGATAAAATGCATCGGTTGCCACTCCTCGCGCTCTGGATAGTCGGGATGGCCGTCAGCATGAATCTTCTTCAGC
>JAFUZD010000080.1 GCA_017476785.1 Prevotella sp.
CAGAAAGTGTAGCCGAGTGAGAGCAGCACCTGATGGCGGTCGTTGCTGACATTCTTGGCAAACGGCAGGTTGGGGTTCTGAGCATCCACCTCGTCGCCTGCGAACGGCAGGAACTGTCCCTTCTGGCTCTGGAACTGATATGCCAAGTCTACCTTAAACTTCTCCATCGTGAAGCCGATACCAGCCGTTACGCGATGCGTCTCCTTCCAGTTGGTATAGTCGGTGTTCGACGAGTAGTAGTTGCCCAGCGACTCTACATCCACACCGCGCGAGGCATCCTGCTGGTACATCGGTGACAGATAGTTGTAGCCCAGTCGCACGGCAATGTTCTTGTCGGGCTTGAACTCTGCACCTACTTTCAGCGTAGACACGCCTTTCAGCGTCTGCTTGATGTGGGCATTCATATCGTTGTCGGCATAAGAGTTGGAGTAATAGTCGCCCCAGTAGTCGTAGCCGCTGTCGCCCTTGATACGTGCATCCGTAGCGCCATAGTCAGCAAACTCATAAGTAGCACCCAGTGCCAGATAGTTGCCGATGGTATGACCCACTGAGAGGCCGAACTTCCACGGTGTGCGGAACTCGTATTCCAGCGAACCGTAGCGCGGGTTCTCATTGCCGTAACGCTGGTCGTTGAGCAGCAATGACGTCTCGTTCGACGACTCCAGCGAATAGAATATGGGCGAGTTTACATAGGCACCAATGCGGAACGGTGAAGTAGCCACGGGACGGAAGATGATGCCCAACTTCACGTCGACACCCGTGCCCGTGATGTCGCGATAGTCCTCGAGCGTAGCCGTATTGAGATTGTAGGTATTCCCCTGCAGCACCTCATCATAGATGGAGTAGCCGTGATAGTGCACGTCGTGGATGCCGATGGTCATACCGAGATAGACACGGTTATTGATGTTGCCCGAGATGTTGAAGTCATACTCGCCGATATAGCCCGTGTTGCCACGGCTGAAGGTGTAACTGTCGCCACTGAAGGGATAACCGTTGTCGACGAAGTTTCCCTGATTGTCAATCAGCAGGCTCTCACTGCCGTCTTCCGAATAGTAGAGGCCTTCGTGATAGAGCACGTCGGCCTGCGAATAAGTCAGGTCACGACTGTTCGTGATGACGCCGGCCTTAAACTTATCAAGCGTCAGACGCGACTGTGAAGCACCGTCCAGACGGTCGGCCACGGTCAGAATCTGGTCGAAGTTGCGGCTCTTGTGATAGTTGAAGCCCACGTTCAGATAGCTGGTCTTACCCGTGCGGCCAGAGTAGACGAAGCCTATCTGGTCGAACGATACATTGGTCTTGTTGGCCGATGCAAAGCTCGACTCTCCGCCCTGACTGACCAGTCCGAACGAGCCCTGAATCTGGCTCTTGCGGAAAAGTCCCACACCAGCAGGATTGCTCTGCATCGTCGAGATGTCGGCTCCCAACGCCTCCATAGCACCGCCCATACCCACATAGCGGGCGGTTCCGTTCAGGTCCTGCGTGCCAATATTGGCAATCTCGTATGTCTCTTGTGCCGAGGCCGGCATTACAGCCGCCATCGTCACCACTGCCATCAAAATCTTTTTCATCATCAGTCTTCTGGTATTTTATTATAATAACTATGAACTCTTAACAATAAACGACAACTCATCTGTGCCGGCCAAAACCGCCACCGCCGCCACGGCTGCCGCCTCCACTGCGTCCGCCACCGAACGAACCACCGCTGCTACCGCCGAACGAACGACTGCTATTGCTGTTATTGCCGTAGGAACGCTGCGGCGTGTAGGAGTTGTTGCTGGAGGCTCCGAACGAGCGGCGGCTGTTGTTCACATTGCCACCGGCACTGCGCTGCACGGCTCCGCTCCGACCGTTAGATGCAGCTCCGAACGAGCGGCGCGACGACTGCCAGCCGGCACCGCGGTAACCGCCACGTCCGCCGGTATGGATGCCCCGATGCGCATAAAGCCCGCCATAGTAACCGCCGTAATAGTAGCGCGGCCCATACCAGCCCCAGCCATAGTGCGGTCCGTACCAGCTGTAATACCACGGCGAATAATAGCCATAGTAGCCGTAACCGCCATAATACCACGGGTCATAGTACCAAGAGTGATAGTACCACGGATCGGCCCATCCCCAATAGGCTGACGAACGGCCGGCATAATAGCCCGACCAGAACGAGTCGGCAGGCTGATAGCCGTCGAAGCGGCTCATCTGCTGCGTATATTGATAGTCGTTGACATCGGCAAAGGCAGAGTCGGGATAGACACCCAGCTCGGCACTGAAATCGATGACATCGTTACCGGCCGAATCAATCGGAGCCACACGGCTCCACACCCTGCGGTTGTTATAGTCGTCGACAGAGCGGTTGCTACCCGAATAGTACACTTTGTTGGGCAACCCATAGGACTGTGCCTGCTGGGCTACGTTTTCTTCTGTTGGCACAAAATACATATCGTCATCCTGTGCCTGCACCAAGAGTGGCGCCGTCAGCGCGAGGGCCGACATCAAAATCCACTTTTTCATAAGCATTGTCTCCATCTTTTTATATTTTCACGTTGCAAAGATATTCATTAATCTTTTGCAAATTTAGGGAAAAACCCTAAAACAGGGTAGGTTTTTCCCTATTTTTTCATACCTTTGCCGCAAATTTTAACACCGCAATGAAGTATTACGAAGTAGAATTCGAGATTACAAACATCGGCGAGCTGCTGCCGATAGCGAAGGAGGTACTGGCCGATGCTATCGGCAATGCCGGATTTGAGTCGTCCGTCGACACAGCGCAGGGACTGCTGGGCTACATACAGACGACATTGTTTGACGAGCAGCAGTTACAGGAAGTCATCAGCGACTTCGTCTTTCCTGATGCCCATATATTATATAAGGTACGCGAGGCTCCCGACGTGGACTACAACGAACAGTGGGAACAAGACGGCTTTCAGCCTATTGTCATCGACCGGCAATTGGCGATTCACGACGGCCGCCACCTGCCAGCCGACGACATCCCTGTAAAGATAGAAATCAATGCACAGCTGGCCTTTGGAACGGGTAACCACGAGACGACCCGGATGATGGTTGCCGCCCTGCTCAATAACGACCTGAATGGGAAGCGCGTCCTCGACTGCGGCACTGGAACGGGCATTCTCTCCATTGCCGCCCTCAAGCTCGGAGCCGCCAGCGCCACTGGCTACGACATTGACGACTGGAGCGTGCGCAACGCGCAGAACAACGCCATAGCCAACGCCGTCGACCAGCACTTCACGGCATTGCTGGGCGACGCCACCGTAATTACTTCCGAGTTGGAGCAGCAGTTCGACCTCGTCGTGGCTAACATCAACCGCAACATCCTGCTCTCCGACCTGCCCACCTTCCGCCGCGCTATGGCACCCCACGCCGTCCTTCTGCTCAGCGGTTTCTACACCGCCGACGCCCCTACCCTCGTCCGCGCTGCAGCCACCGAAGGCCTCACCCTCGTCCGCCAGCGCGAAGAGAACGGCTGGTGCTGTCTGGAGCTGCGGCTGCCCTAAGCCACTACTGGCCAAGGAACCCGTGCACATTGACGCCACACTGCAAGAAACGCAAAAAGGGTAGCCCCGATAAGGAGGCTACCCTTTAAGTGTGTGTTATTCGCCTGTCTTTTAGAAGAACAGGTAGCGCTTGTCTACAACGTCAGCTTTCAGATAGAGCTCGTTCATAAAGCGGCTGGCGGCCTGCATTGCTTGCTGGCGGAGCTGACGCTCAGTAGCGGCAGCATCGAACTTAGCCTCGCGCTTGGTGCGCTTAACCACTTGGAACAGATAGGCACCGCCATTACCCTTCACCAGCTGCGGGCTGAACTGACCCTCCTTCAGCGATGCAACAGCACCACTCAGTGCGGGCTCGCTGGAGCCAGTAGCTTGGACGAAGACAGGAGCGGAAGAGGTAATCTGGCTGACCGTGTCAATCTGTGCACCCTTCTGCTTGGCAGCTGCGATGCTCTTCACACCAGCGTACTGCTGCTTGAGCAGCTCAAACTTCTTGTCGCGAAGAACCTCCTGCTTCAGTGCCTCTGTGGCATCGGCGAGGTCGCGATAACCAACGGGATGCACTTTGGTGAGCGCAATAACGAGCAGATGGTCGTTGTTACCACACTCATAGAGACGTGAAATCTCACCGGGCTTGGCCTCGAATATCCATTTCATTGCCTCACGGGTGGCACGCAGGCCAGCCACGTTGTGCTCAGAGTTGACAATGTCGGTGCGCTCTTGGACGCGGAAACCGTATTTTGCCGCATTCTTCTCCAAATCCTCCAACGTGCGGTTCTCGCTGACATACTGGCTGAACTTGTTATAGGCAGTGGAATAAGTGCCCTTCGAGAAATCGATGGTATGCTTGACGACTGCTACATCGTACTTGGTAGTCAGCGCACGACGGTCGGTCACCTGCAGGATGATATTGCCAGAAGTGAATTCCAGATTCTTCAGCTCGCCGCTGGCCAGCGTATTCAGTGCATTGATATAAGCCTTAGTATCGGTGTCGATAGTCTGCGAACGCTCATACATAGCAGAGGTAATCCACTGCTTCTGGGCGGTCTGGCCATACTGCTTGGCCAATGCTTCGAAATCGGCGCCACCCTTCAGTGCAGTCAGAATACTGTCTGCGCGCTGGCGGGCAGCCTCAACAGTCTCGGCACCGACCTGAATCTGACGATACTCCACAGAGTCGGGCAACTGCGTCTTACTGATGAGCTTGATGACGTTCAGCGTGTTGTCAGTAGTCGTCTCGAACGGAGCAGTGGTCTGACCGACCTGCATCGAGTCGAGCTTGGCTGCGATGTCGCGAGGGAATGCGTTGCGCGTTGCGGGAATGCCCGTATAGGCAATCTGCGACTGGGCGCGACGTACGACTTCTGCTACGTTGTCGCCTGCCTGCAGCTTGCTGGCAGCCTCGTTCATCGTCTGTTGCAGTGCCTTACGGTCAGCTGCCGAGGGAAGAACGGCGAAGTCAACGTACTTAATGTCACGGCTCTCAATGTACTGACGGAACTGCTCCTTCTTGGCATCATAAGCCTGACGCAGGTCAGCATCGCTCACCTCAACCTTATTGTCGCTGATAGAGCTATAAGGGATTGCTGCCAACTGGATATCGCTCTCGCTGTTCTGGCCGTCGAAAGCCAGCTGTGCCGAGACGGGATTGGAGAGCAAGCAATGAGAAAGCAGGCTCTGATACTTCATAGCAAGCGTCTGCTGGCGAAGCGTCTTCTCGATGAACTTCCAATACTTATAGATGCGCTGGTACTGCTCAGCCAGCTGCGGATTGTTCTGTCCCACAGTCTTATAGTCAGCGAGGAACTTGGTCAACTGCGTGGCATCAAAGCGTCCCGTCTGCTGATTGACGAAGGGCGACTGCATCAAAATGGGGTTCGTACCCTCGCGCAGGATGGCCTGCAGCTCAGCATCGGTCACCGTCAGTCCCAACTTGGCTGCCTCGACCTCAATAATGGTATTGTTGACATAAGTCTGCCACACCTGATCCTTAATCTGGTTGGTCTCTTCCTCAGTAAGATTATCACGTCCCTGCGTCATCTTGATGACTTCCTGATACTCGTCAACAAGTGACTGGAACTCTTGTACTGAGATTTTGTTTCCTAATACTTCGCCTACTTGCTGTCGGCGCTCGTTGTTCGTTGCCTCGCACGAGCGGAACATCTCTTCGGCAATGAATGCGAAAAGGGCCAGACCTATCACCGTAGCGAGAACAGGCCCCCAGCTTCTGATTTTTCCAATTGCTGCCATTTGCTTTTTACTTTATTTTTTGTTATTATTATTCATTCCATAGGGGCAAAAGTCCCATTTTAGCGGACAAAATTACAAAATTTATGCCAAATAGCGATAGGTTTTTTGAAAAAAATGCCCTACGCATTGACTTTTAGGCGTACAATTTCGATTTTTGTCATTGTATTCTTGATTATTTTAAATTCCAGATTACCTATTTTGACCACTTCGTTCAACTTAGGGAAGCTCTGATACTCGTGCAGGATGAGTCCACCGATGGTCATATACTCATCGCTCTCGGGCAAATCCAGATCGAACATCTCGTTCACTTTCTCTATCTCAAGACGCGCCGAGAGAAGGTAGTCACCGTCTTCGAGCCGCTTGGCGATATAGTTGGTAGAATCGTGCTCATCTTCGATTTCACCGAAGATTTCCTCTACAATATCCTCAAGCGAAACCAGTCCGCTGGTTCCGCCAAACTCATCGACCACCACACCGAGCGACTTCTTTTGCTGCAAGAATATCTGCATCAGTTTGCGTGCCGCCATCGTCTCGGGTACATAAGGCAGCGAGCGCACAAACTGCTTGTCGGCCGTCAAGCTGGCAAGCTGGACACTACTGTCATTGCCGATGCGGAACAAGTCGGAAGAATGGATATAGCCAATGATATGGTCAATGTCATTGCGATACACAATAATCTTGGAGAACCCACTCTCAATGAAACGGTTGCGCAGATGTCCCACGGTGCAGTCATCAATATTAACCGCCTCAATCTCGGTACGCGGGACCATACAGTCGCGCACCTTCGTATCAGAGAAGTCGAGCGCATTATGGAAAATCCTCACCTCTTCTTCGATGTCGTCCTCGTCTTTTGCATTGTCTATGCTGCTCTGCACCAAATAGTCCAAATCAACTTTGGAAAACTCTTTGCCTTCTACTTCCTTCTCCATCTTGACACCGACCAGACGCAATCCCCAACGGGAAAGCAGCGTGGCAAAGCGCGAAATGGGGTACAACAGGATATAGCAGCAAAACGCAGGCAATGCAAAGATGTTGAGCATTGTGTTCGGATTACTCTTGAAAATGGTCTTAGGCAGGAACTCTCCCGTGAAAAGGACGACAGCGGTCGACAAGAGCGTATCGGCCGTAACGCGGGCTCCGTCGTTGAGCGGCGAGAAGAGGGTGGCATCAAAGATTTCTGCAAACAAGATACCATAGATAACCAAAGCGATATTATTGCCTACCAACATCGTCGAGACGAAGTTGTTGGGATGGCGGTAGAAGACGGACAGTGCCCGCTGGGTGACCCCATTCTTCTCACGGTCCATCTCTGCCAGCATCCGATTGCTGGCCACAAACGCAATCTCCATTCCCGAAAAGAAGGCGGAGAAAACCATCGATATGATAAGACCTACGATTATTGCTGTCATTGCGGTTGAGTGTTTTTAGGGGTTGCCGCACGCTTCGTGGCCACCTTGCGGGTCGGCGGTTGCACTTGCGCCGTATCCTGAGAAGCCGGTGCTCCGGGCTGCTGAGCGGCGGGCTGCGAGGGCTGCGGCTCGCTTTCCATATCCGACGACTGGAACGAGCCCTTTGAATTGGAAACGAAATAATGGGTCATCCGCTCGTCACTGCGGAAGTAAGAGCCCTGCAGCGTACGCTCGGGAGTGATGACCCGAGAGAACTGGTTGGAATATAGCTCGTGCTTCATACCGTCCCAGAAGAGCTCTTCGCTATTGAAGATGAGCCCGTTGACATTGCGGATACTCACTCTGCCACGCAGTTCCCACAGTTTTATCTGGTCATAGTACCAAGCTGTGTCGGCCTGTATGAAAGCCTCTACGTGGAATTGCTCATCAAACTGTTCAAGAAAGATGCCCTTTTCAAATGTCCAGCGCGTGGGCTGCTTGATGATATTGACATCCCAACGCTCCGTGACAATCTTATACTTGATGACTCCCGAGTCGGATATCAGCGTGTTGACGCCGTAAGATGTCATCATCGAGACCGAGTCGCGGTCGTTGATAGCCGGTGCCGTATGCTCCTTCTGGTCAGCACAGGACCACACAACGAATAAAAATGCCATAAGGATGAGGCAGTCCCTCACCCTTATTTCATAATTCTGATGTATGAAGCTATCTGTCATATTATTGAACCTTCCACTTCATAAACCATCGCTCGTTGAACGTGATGCCGATGTTGATGCGAAAAGTGTTCTCGGTAATCAAATCTTTGGCAGAGGCGTGCACCCACTGCCCACTGATATTGAGGAAGGAACGGTTGTTCCAGCTATTCTGGATGGGAATGCCAAAACCAGCACTGACGCTCAGTTCCTTCGGTCCGTCGGCTCCCTTTACTTTATAATAAGGTGTAGCATAGGATGCGCCAACACGGTAGTGAATGCGCTTGAGCAGATTGCGGCTCATTGCCTGCGGCACCCAGTCGCCTCCTACCGTAAACTTGCTTCGGTTTTTCAACAGGCCGCTCTGCAATTCATAGTGCGATGTCGCTTCATTGATTTGCGGATACTTCAGCGAGCCCCACTTCTGCAGGCTATAGTCTACGCCAACCGTCAGGCTCTTGTTGTGCACAATCGTCGCGCCGACGCTCAGCGTCATAGGCAGTTCCAGCCCGTTGGATATCGTGTCGGTCGTCGACGTTGAGGTCTGGCTGTCGGTGTTGGCATTGACAATACGCGAATAAGGGTCTGCTCCCAGTTTATGCCCCAATCCGAAAGTGACGCCGAGGGTCAGCACGTCCTTCTTCCCCAATGCGGCTTGGTACTGTGCACCCAAATCCAGCTTATAGCTGTTAATCGTCGCACCATACGTCCGAGTCAGCGTGTTGACGTGCGAATCGCTATTCACTACGGTCACCGTCTTCTCGTATTCCCCCCAAAGATAAGAGATGTTTGCACCCACGGAGATCCCTTTGAAGGGGCGCCATCCCAGTCCCAAGTATGCCTGATGCAGACCGCCGGAGCCCGAATAGGTCTCTGTGGTATAGTTGGTGGTGCCAGCCATCTGTGAAGTAGTGAAATAATTATACCCGATATTGGTATAAGGCACCACACCCACACTGAGTCCGACATTCTTCACCAACCGCATCGCCATCACAGCATATTCAAAATCTGCATTGTGTGCATTCAGCTTCTTGCCGCCCTCGTTGAAGTTGGTCAGCTGTCCGGACACGCCGACATCAAAAATCATCGTCAGCGAATCGACCGCAGAATAGGATGCGGGGTTCAGCATATTCACCTGATTGCCGTTACGCAATCCGATGGCCAAGCCGTTCATACCCCGGTTGAAGCCCTGCGACTGGTCCGATAATATGCCTAATCCGTATTGGCTGTAGGGCGAGTTTGTGCCACTCTGTGCAAAAGCAGGGCAGGCCAATATTGTCGTCAATATACAACCGATTATTCTTCTTTTCATTTAACGTATATCTTTAGCAATATGATTACGGGGTGCAAAATTATTGAAAAAAATCGAAATAATCGCACTGAAACTGGAAAATATAGGTTAATTTTGCATCGTGAAACATTTAAAAAACATTTTTAATGTTGCTCTTGTAGCAACAATCATACAAATAGGCGGGTATTTTTCAACAGTCCGGGCGCAGGATAAAGTCCACCCACTGGATTCTGTTGAAGTAAGCCTGCTGACCTGTTCACCTCACGAAGAGATCTACAGTCTTTATGGCCATACGGCATTGCGATGGCACGATTTGCGCCGTGGCGGCCACGACTGGGTATTCAATTATGGCGTATTCAACTATCACACCAAATTCTTTGTGCTCCGCTTTGCACTGGGACAGACGGACTACGAGCTGGAAGCCATCCCTTTCAGCCTGTTCCGGGATATCTATCGTGGATACGGCAGCCAAGTGACGGAGCAGGTCATCAACCTGACAAACGAAGAGAAATGGAAACTGCAAGCGCTGCTGGTCGACAATATGCAAGAGAGCAACCGCATATACCGCTACAACTACTTCGACAACAACTGCACGACAAAGGCACGCGACATCATTGAGAGATGCCTAAGCAGAAAGCTGCAATACGCAGACCGACAAGACTATACGCCCACTTACCGAGAGATGATTAACGCCCACACTTACCGACATCCGTGGGCTGCTTTTGGCAACGACCTGCTACTGGGCGTAAAGGCAGATTTCAAGCCTACAAGACGCCAACAGGAATTCCTGCCGGAGAACCTGATGTACGACTTTGACCGAGCACAGCTGTACGACGACGGCAACTACGTTTCCCTTGTGAAGACGAGACGGGAAGTAGTGCCTCCGGGCGTGCAGGTTATCGAAGACGACTTTCCGCTCAGACCGCGGGAATGCGCTTATCTGCTGTGCGTGCTCTCGCTGATTATGGCTGCCATAGAGTTCCGGCGCAAGAAGACGTTTGTCTGGTGGGACGTGGCTTGGATGTTGGCTGTGGGCGTTCCCGGAGTGCTGATTGTACTGATGTTCTTCTCGCAGCACCCCACCACCAGCACCAATCTGCAAGTGCTGCTGCTCAATCCGGTTCCTCTGTTTTTTATCCCCACTGTCATCAGACGCAACAGCCCAACTCGCTATTGGCTGTTTTCCGCGCTGTCCGTCTCGCTCTTCCTCGTAATGGGGCTTTGGCAGGATTATGCAGAGGGATTGATGATTTTGGCATTGTGTTTGCTGTTAAGGGTATGGAGCAACTATAAAAATGGGAAATAGATATTTGTATATCACGTTACTGTCGATTCTCGGCTTCAATGTGGAAGCCGGGGCGCAGCACGCGTCCCCACGGCTGGTGGTCAACATCATCGTCGACCAGCTGTGCTCCGATCGGCTTGAGTCGTTCTCACCCGTCTATGGCAACGACGGGTTCAAACGTCTGCTGAGCGAAGGCGTAGTCTATTCCAACGCCTCCTATTCTTTCTCGCCCGTTGATAGGGCTTCGGGCATTGCAGCACTCTCTACCGGCACAACGCCTTACTATAATGGCATCACCGCCAGCGAGTGGCTGAACCGACAGACGCTTCGCCCGCAGCGGTGCGTCTACGACGAGCAGCACCGCTACTCCCCTGCCCTGCTGGCTGTCTCTACTATTGGCGACGAGCTGAAGATGGCGTCCAACGGAGCAGCAAGAGTCTATGCCGTGGCAGCCGATGCCGATGCAGCTATCCTCGCTGCCGGCCACGCGGCCGACGGAGCACTATGGATAGAGCAAGACCGATGGACCTATTCGTCCTACTATCAGCCTTTATCGACGTGGGCAACCAACTACTCACGGCTTACCGCTGCTGCGGGCGATGCCAATGCCTGTATCACAGAACTGGCCATCAACTGCGCCCGACAGACCGGGATGGGCACCGACGATAAGGCCGACTTGCTGAGCGTGGTCTATCAAGCAGGCACACAGATGGAGAGTTACCTCAGTCTCGACCGTTGTCTGGCCAAGCTCATCACGACGTTGGGTGGCCAATTCGGAGTCGACCGGGTGCTGTTTGTCCTGACCAGTACCGGCCGCGAGGAAGAGGAAGACACTGAGGCACCTGCCGCCCAGTACCGCATTCCGTCGGGCCTGTTCTACATCAATCGCACTGCCAATCTGCTCAATATGTATCTGGGAGCCGTCTATGGCAACGGCAAGTATGTGGAGCAGTGCTATCGCAACCAGCTGTTCCTCAACCATCGGCTGCTGGATCAGAAGAACATCGAGGCCGCCGACATTCTTCGCCGTGCACAGGATTTCCTGTTGCAGATTTCCGGGGTCAGCAATGTATATACCAGCCGCCAGTTGCTCACGAGCGACAGCTATCGGTTAGAGAGAGTCCGCAACGGTTTCCACATCGACCGCTGCGGCGACTTGCTGATAGAAGTGGCGCCCGGCTGGAAGCTGGTGAACGAAGACACCCACCAGACCTACGTATCCCGTTCGTCATTCATTCCCTTCCCCATTATCTTTTTCGGTGCCGGTCTGAAAGCCGAACGGGTGCAGATACCCGTAGCCGTGGAGCGCATTGCCCCCACGATTGCCCACGCCATCCACATCCGGGCTCCGAATGCCTGTTCGTCAGAGCCGTTGTTCTGATACCCTTTCCACGCCCTTCTTGCGGTGCTATTTGCATAGCGAAAGCCGTGCTCCCCGCGCTGTTTTTGCCCCAGCAGCCATCTGCTCGTACCGCAGAAGCACAGGAAAAGCAGCCCTTCGCTACGTGGAATGCAACAGCAGAACGAGCTAAATTCATTCACCAAGTATGCGCCGTTACGATTTTTTTTCGTAATTTTGCACGCTGTTAATAATATTAAGTATAAACAAAAAGAAAACAAAGATATGAATTTCAACAAGATTTTAAAGTCATTGTTCGGTGACAAGTCCTCACGGGATATGAAGCTGATTCAGCCGCTGGTAGAAAAGGTGAAGGCGGTGAGCCCGGAAGTAGAGAAGCTGAGCAACGACAAACTGCGCCAGCGCACAAAGACGCTCCAGCAACAAGTCCAGAACTCGGCACAAGCTGAGAAAGCCGAGATTGCCAGACTGAAAGCCACGATAGAAGAAACGCCCATCGACGAGCGCGAGAGCATCTTCAATCAGATAGACAAGCTGGAGAAGGAAGTGCTCGACATCTACGAGAAAGCACTCGACGAAGTGATGCCCGAGGTCTTTGCCATTGTAAAGGAGACGGCCAAACGCTTTGCTACGAACAAGGAGACGGTGGTCACGGCAACGGACTTTGACCGCGAACTGGCAGCCGACCCGCGTAAGGACTTTATCACTATCGACGGCGACAAAGCTATCTACCACAACCACTGGACCGCAGGAGGCAACGACCTGAAATGGGAGATGGTACACTACGACGTACAGCTCTTCGGTGGAACCGTGCTCCATCAGGGCAAGATTGCCGAGATGGCTACCGGCGAAGGTAAGACGCTGGTGGCAACCCTCCCCGTGTTC
>JAFUZD010000081.1 GCA_017476785.1 Prevotella sp.
CGAGCGTTACTGTACGGGTAAGGATACGAGCGACTGGGAAAAGTTTGAGAAGTGGGCCGAGACGGTGCCCTATACGTTCCGCAATCCGCTCTATCACTGGACCCATCTGGAGCTGAAGACGGCTTTCGGTATTGAGAAACAGCTCTCGCCCAAGACGGCACGCGAGATATTCGACGAGTGTAACGAGAAGCTGAAGTTGCCGGAGTTCTCGGCTCGCGGACTGATGAAGCACTACAACGTGGAGTGCGTCTGCACGACCGACGACCCCGTTGACGACCTGCACAACCACATTGAGTACGCCCGCAACAAGGCCGATGACGACCCGTTGATGATTCCCGCTTGGCGTCCTGATAAGGCGATGAACATTGAGAAGCCCGAGTTTGCAGCCTATGTCCACCAGCTGGAGCAGGTGTCGGGTGTGACCATCACCAAGTTTGCCGATATGGTAGACGCCCTGCAGAAGCGTCACGACTTTTTTGCGGCCAACGGTTGCAAGCTGTCTGATCACGGCATTGAGGAATTCTATGACGAGGAATACACCGACTCGCAGATTGAAATCATCTTCGAGAAGGCAATGCGCGGACAGCAGTTAGCCAATTTGGAGATACGCCAGTACAAGAACTGCTTCCTCACTGTGATGGCTGAGATGGATGCCGATGCAGACTGGACGCAGCAGTTCCACTATGGTGCTATTCGCGACAACAATACAAAGATGTACAATCTTCTGGGTGCCGATACGGGCTTCGACTCCATCGGCGAGTTCAACACGGCAAAGGCTATGTCGAAGTTCTTGAACAAGCTGAATATGGAAGACAAACTGACGCGCACCATTCTCTACACGCTGAACCCCTGCGCCAACGAGGTGATTGCCACGATGCTGGGCAACTTCCAAGGCGGTGAGCCCGGAAAGATTCAGTTCGGATCGGGATGGTGGTTCAACGACCAAATGGACGGAATGGTGAAGCAGATGAACGCCCTGTCTGTCCTCGGCCTGCTGAGCCGCTTCGTCGGAATGCTCACCGACTCGCGCTCGTTCCTCAGCTATCCGCGTCACGAGTATTTCCGCCGCATTCTTTGCAACATCCTCGGCAACGATGTGGAGAAGGGACTGCTGCCCGACGACCGCGAGACGCTGGCACGGATGGTGGAGGACATCTCATACAACAATGCCCGTCGTTATTTCAAGTTCTATTAAACCGACGCATTCAATCCTTTCGAGGCCGACTTCCGAGTCGGCCTTTTTTTGTGTCAATCAGGAAAATCTCTTGGGAATTTGAAAGATTCGCGCGTAGATTCATCCTCGTTTGCTATATTGTTTTGTACAGCAAAAGTCTCATTTTCTGATTGAAATACTTGTGTAATTAAAAAAATAGGTGTAATTTTGCAGCCAATAAAAGCAAGTAACGAAATGACGATGACCCGAAAAATCATTCTGCCGATAGTCTTGTTGGCTGTGGCGATGGTGCTTGGCAGTTGCGGAAGCACTAAGAACGTGGCTTATTTCAAGAACAGTGACTCGATAGACCTCAGTGCATCGCGTATGCTCTATGATGCGCGCATTATGCCTAAGGACCAGCTGACCATCACCGTCAGCACTACCGACGATCAGGCTGCCGTCCCGTTCAACCTCACGGTGCCTACTCCCTACACCGCCAACCAACGCTCCAGTTACTCGCAGGCAATGCTGCAGAGCTATCTGGTAGACAACGAAGGCAACATCGACTTCCCCATTATCGGTACGGTGCATCTGGGCGGACTGACCAAGTCGGAGGCCGAACAGCTGATTCAGACCAAGATAAAGCCCTATATGAGTGCAACGGAGAACCCGATTGTAACAGTGCGAATGTCGAGCTATTCCATCTCGGTGCTTGGCGAGGTGACGCGTCCGGGCTCTTATCAGGTGTCGCGCGAGAAGATTACGATTCTTGAGGCACTGGCGCAGGCGGGCGACCTGACCATCTACGGTGTGCGCAACCGCGTGAAGCTGATTCGCGAGGATGCCAGTGGGCAGAAGGCCATCCACGTGCTGAACTTGAATGACGCCGGCATCATCAACTCACCTTATTATTATCTGCAGCAGAACGACGTGGTCTATGTAGAGCCCAATAAGGTGAAGGCACAAAACTCGAGCGTGGGTAGTATGACGACACTGTGGTTCTCGGCAACGTCGATTCTGATTTCGTTGACGTCGCTGTTATACAACATATTGAAGTAACGATAACGAGAGATTGAGCGTAGCGGTTCAATCTCTTTTTTTGGATATACACGATACAATACAAATACAAAAACAGATTTATGTGTGGAATAGTAGGTTATATCGGGAAGCGCGAGTCGTATCCGATTTTGATTAAGGGTCTGAAGCGGCTGGAGTATCGCGGCTACGACAGTGCCGGTGTGGCACTGGAGAGCACTACGGGAGCCCTGAACGTCTATAAGGCCAAAGGTAAGGTGTCCGACTTGGAAGGCTACTGTGCTGATAAGGATATCAGCGGCAGTGTAGGCATTGCCCACACGCGTTGGGCTACCCACGGCGAGCCATCGTCGCTGAATGCGCACCCCCATTACTCAGAGTCGAAGAATCTGGCCATCATTCACAATGGCATCATAGAGAACTATGCCGACATCAAGAAGAATCTGATAGAGAAAGGAGTGGAGTTCCGCTCCGACACCGACACCGAGGTGCTGGTGCAGCTGGTGGAGTATATCCAGCATCGCAAGAACCTCGACCTGCTGACGGCCGTTCGGGTGGCTCTGTTTCAGGTCATTGGTGCCTATGCCATTGCCATCCTCGACAAGAACGACCCCAACCAGATTATTGCTGCCCGTAAGCAGAGCCCGCTCGTAGTGGGTATTGGTGAGAACGAGTTCTTCCTCGGCTCAGATGCAAGCCCCATTATTGAGTATACAGATAAGGTGGTCTATTTGGAAGACGGCAACATCGCCGTGATGCGAATGGGCGAGGAGTTGAAGGTAGTCAGCATCCTCAACGAGGCGCAGGATCTTGAAATCAAGACGGTGGACATCGACCTCGGTCAGATAGAGAAAGGCGGCTATCCGCACTTTATGCTCAAGGAAATTTTCGAACAGCCCGAATGCCTGACCAACTGTATGCGTGGCCGCGTCAATGTTGAGGCCGACCACGTGACGCTGAGTGCCCTCATCGACTATCGGCGCCAGTTGCTCAGTGCCAAGCGCATCCTGATTGTTGCCTGCGGAACCTCGTGGCACGCTGGCTTGATAGGCAAGCAACTCATTGAGACGCTCTGCCGCATCCCCGTAGAAGTAGAATATGCCTCTGAGTTCCGCTACCGCAATCCGGTGGTTACTGAGGAGGATGTGGTCATTGCCATCTCGCAGAGCGGCGAGACGGCCGACACGTTGGCTGCCGTCCAGCTGGCCAAGAGCAAAGGTGCTTTCATCTATGGTATCTGCAATGCCATCGGCTCGAGCATCCCGCGTGCAACGGATACGGGAACCTATATCCACGTAGGACCAGAAATCGGTGTTGCTTCGACGAAGGCTTTCACGGGACAGGTGACGGTGCTCACGATGTTTGCACTGGCACTGGCCGATGCAAAAGGCACCATCGACCGCGAGGAATATCTGAAGGTCGTAAAGGGACTGAGCCTCATACCAGAGACCATTAAGGAGGTGCTGAAGACCAATGAGAAGGTAGCCGACTTGGCACGCACGTTCACCTATGCGCACAATTTCCTTTATCTCGGGCGCGGTTTCAGCTACCCCGTGGCATTGGAGGGCGCGTTGAAGTTGAAGGAAATCAGCTATATCCACGCCGAGGGCTATCCGGCAGCCGAGATGAAGCACGGCCCCATTGCCCTCATCGATTCGGATATGCCGGTGGTCGTCATTGCTACCCACAATGCGATGTACGAGAAAGTGCTCTCCAATATTCAGGAAATCAAGGCTCGTCAGGGTAGGGTGATTGCCTTAGTGAGCAAAGGCGACCAGACCATTGCGAAGATTGCCGACGAGGTGATTGAGCTGCCCGACGTCCAAGAGTGTCTCGAGCCGTTGGTGGCCACCATCCCCCTGCAGCTTCTGGCCTATCACGTTGCCGTATGTAAGGGTAAGGATGTCGACCAGCCGCGCAATTTGGCAAAGAGCGTCACAGTTGAGTAATAGTAAGGGCGGACCGTCGCAAGAACGGTTCGCCCTCTTTTTTAACCATACTACTTTAAAGGATAATGGAACCATTGAAGCACGAATGCGGCGTGGCGATGATTCGCCTGTTGAAGCCGCTGGACTATTACGAGCATAAATACGGCACACGGTTGTACGGACTCAACAAGCTCTATCTGATGATGGAGAAACAGCACAATCGCGGTCAGGAGGGTGCTGGCATTGCCTGTGTCAAGCTGAACACGGAGCCGGGCAACGAGTATATGTTTCGCGAGCGGGCAGAGGGAAAGGATGCTATCACCGAGATCTTCGGCCAGATTGCCAATTACGACCATTTTGCCGGCGAGCTCTATATGGGGCATCTGCGCTACTCCACCACCGGCAAGAGTGGGCTGAAGTACGTGCACCCTTTCCTGCGGCGCAACAACTGGAAAGCGAAGAACCTCTGCCTCTGTGGCAATTTCAATATGACCAATATCGACGAGATATTCCATAAAATCACGTCGCAGGGGCAGTGCCCGCGTATCTACAGCGACAGCTACATTATGCTGGAATGGATGGGGCACCGGCTGGACCGCGAGGTGGAACGCAACTTCAACGAGGCGAAGGCATTGGGACTGGAGGGAACGGCCATCACCGACTATATCGACACCCACGTCCAGATGCGCAACGTGTTGCAGACCTCGATGCCCGACTTTGATGGCGGCTACGTGGTCTGCGGACTGACTGGCAGCGGTGAAATGTTCTCAATGCGCGACCCGTGGGGCATCCGGCCGGCGTTTTATTATCAGGACGACGAGGTGATAGCACTGGCCAGTGAGCGGCCGGTCTTGCAGACGACGTTCGACGTAGAGCGTGACGGCATTAAGGAGTTGCAGCCGGGTATGGCCCTTATTGTCAATAAGAATGGGCTTTGCCAGATAGAGCGCATCTTGGAGCAGCGTGGCGACAGTGCCTGCTCCTTTGAGCGCATCTACTTCAGCCGGGGCAGCGACCGCGACATCTATCAAGAGCGCAAGCAGTTGGGCGAGCAGCTGACCGACGGAATCCTGAAAGCCATCGACGGCGATGTAGACCACACCGTGTTCTCGTTCATTCCCAACACGGCCGAGGTGGCTTATTACGGGATGCTCGGCGGGTTCAAGCGCTATCTCAACGACCAGAAGATAGCGGCCATAGAGCGGCTGGGACGCGTGCCGACGCGTGCAGAGCTGGAGGTGATTCTCAACAAGTACGTCCGCTCTGAGAAAGCTGCGTGGAAAGACATCAAGCTGCGCACCTTTATCACCGAAGGCAACTCGCGCAATGACTTGGCCAGCCACGTCTACGATATTACCTACGACGTGCTGGAGCGCAACGTGGACAATCTCGTCGTCATTGACGACAGCATCGTGCGCGGCACGACGTTGCGCGAGAGCATCATCAAGATTCTCGACCGCCTGCATCCCAAGAAGCTGGTCATCGTGTCAAGTGCCCCTCAGATACGTTATCCCGACTATTACGGCATTGATATGGCCCGTCTTGAGGAGTTCATCGCCTTCCGTGCCTGCATCGAACTGCTGAAAGACCGCCGCCTTCACCGGCTCATTGACGATACGTACCGGCACTGCGTGGAGGAACTGAAGAAGCCGAAGGCTGAGATGCACTGCTGCGTGAAGGAACTCTATCGGCCTTTCTCTGTGTCGGAGCTGAACGAAAAGATGGTGGAGATGCTCCGGCCTGAAGGAGTGACAACCCCCATCGAGCTGGTCTTCCAGAGCATTGAGGGGCTTCACGCTGCCTGTCCCCGCCATCGGGGCGACTGGTACTTCACCGGCGACTTCCCCACACCGGGCGGAATGAAGCTGGTGAATCAGGCCTTCATCAACTATTACGAGAACATATATCAGTACCAACAGAAATTCTAAATATTGCAAGAACAATGAAGAAAGCAACACTTGTATTGGAAGACGGAAGCCGCTTCGAAGGCCATTCCTTCGGCTACGACCAGCCCGTCAGTGGAGAGGTGGTCTTCAATACGGCGATGACGGGCTATCCTGAGTCGCTGACCGACCCCTCGTACGCCGGTCAGCTGATGACGCTGACGTATCCGCTGGTGGGCAACTACGGCGTGCCCCCCTTCACCTTCGAGGCTGATGGGCTGGCCAGCTATATGGAGAGCGACCGCATCTACGCCTCGGCCATCATCGTTTCCGACTACAGCGAGCAGTACAGCCACTGGAACGGAAACGAGAGCTTGGGCAGCTGGCTGAAGCGCGAGCACGTGCCCGGCCTGACGGGCATTGATACCCGCCAGCTGACTAAAGTCCTGCGTGAGCACGGCGTGATGATGGGGCGCATCGTTTTCTCGGAGAACTCGGAGGACTCCGAGAACTCCGAGCCCTCCGAGTCCTCCGAGCCCTCCGAGTTCCCCAGCTATGGCTCAGTCAACTGGGTCGATCGCGTATCCTGTAAGGAGATGATCAGATACAACGAAGGAGCCGGCAAGAAGGTGGTGCTCGTGGACTGCGGCGTGAAGCACAACATCATCCGCTGTCTGGTTGGCCGGGGTGTCGAAGTGATTCGCGTTCCGTGGAACTACGACTACACAGCATTGGACTTCGACGGCCTCTTCCTCGCCAATGGGCCGGGCGACCCCGATATGTGCGAGGAAGCAGTCACCATCCTGCGCCGCCAGATGGCGCAGAGCCGCAAGCCCATCTGTGGCATTTGTATGGGCAATCAGCTGCTGGCAAAGGCCGGCGGTGCCACCATCTATAAGCTGAAATACGGTCACCGTTCCCACAATCAGCCCGTGCGCGAGGTGGGGACCAACCGTTGCTACATCACTTCGCAGAACCACGGCTATGCCGTCGATGCATCATTGTTGGGGCGCGACTGGCGCGAACTGTTTGTCAATATGAACGACGGCTCCAACGAAGGCATCTGCCATACCGTCAATCCTTGGTTCTCCAGCCAGTTCCATCCGGAGGCCTGCAGTGGCCCCGTGGACACGGAGTTTATGTTCGACCGATTTGTAGAAAAGCTGAAATAACGATTATGAAAGACGACAATATCAAGAAAGTGCTGCTCCTCGGAAGCGGAGCGTTGAAGATAGGCGAAGCCGGAGAGTTCGACTACAGCGGCTCGCAGGCACTGAAGGCACTGCGCGAAGAAGGCGTGGAGACCGTGCTCATCAATCCCAACATTGCCACTGTGCAGACCAGCGAGGGCGTGGCCGACCAGATTTACTTCCTGCCCGTGCAGCCTTATTTCGTGGAGCGTGTCATCGAGAAGGAACGACCCGACGGCATCCTCTTGGCATTCGGCGGCCAGACGGCACTGAATTGCGGCGTGGAACTCTACAAGAGCGGGGTGCTCGAGAAATACGGCGTCCGGGTGTTGGGCACGCCGGTGCAGGCCATTATGGACACCGAAGACCGCGAGCTCTTTGTGGAGAAACTGAACGAGATAGGTGTGAAGACCATCAAGAGCGAGGCCTGTGCCGACATAGCGAGTGCCCGCCGTGCGGCACGCGAGCTGGGCTATCCCGTCATCCTGCGTGCTGCCTATGCGCTGGGCGGACTGGGCAGCGGCTTCTGCGACAATGAGGAAGAGCTCGACCGCTTGGCCGAGAAGGCTTTCTCGTTCTCGCCGCAGGTGCTGGTGGAAAAGTCGCTGAAAGGCTGGAAGGAGATAGAGTACGAGGTGGTGCGCGACCGCTACGACAACTGCATCACCGTCTGCAATATGGAAAACTTCGACCCGCTGGGCATCCATACGGGCGAGAGCATAGTCATTGCCCCGTCGCAGACGCTGACCAACAGCGAGTATCACAAGCTGCGCGCACTGGCCATCAAGATTATCCGCCACATCGGCATCGTGGGCGAGTGCAACGAGCAGTACGCTTTCGACCCGCAGTCGGAAGACTATCGCGTCATCGAGGTCAACGCCCGTCTGAGCCGTTCGTCGGCACTGGCCAGCAAGGCCACGGGCTATCCGCTGGCTTTCGTGGCCGCCAAGCTGGGAATGGGCTACGGCCTGTTTGAGTTGAAGAACTCGGTGACCAAGACCACCAGCGCCTTCTTTGAGCCGGCACTCGACTACGTGGTGTGAAAGATTCCGCGCTGGGACCTGTCCAAGTTCCACGGCGTTGACAAGGAGCTGGGGTCGTCGATGAAGTCGGTGGGCGAGGTGATGGCCATCGGCCGCACGTTCGAAGAGGCCATACAGAAAGGCCTGCGGATGATAGGGCAGGGGATGCACGGCTTCGTGGAGAACAAAGAGCTGAAGATTCCCGATATCGACGCGGCCCTGCGCGAGCCCACGGACAAGCGTATCTTTGTCATCTCGAAGGCGATGCATCTGCCCGAGTACACCATCGACCGCATCCACGAACTGACCAAGATAGACCGTTGGTTCCTCGAGAAGCTGCGGCATATCATCGACATTGACGAGCGGCTGAAGAAATGTGCCATCCGCGGCGAGCGGCTCGGCGACATTGCCGTCCCGCCGTCAGAAGAACTGCTGCGCGAGGCTAAGGTCTATGGCTTCACGGACTTCCAGATAGCGCGGGCTGTGGGGCTGGAGGAAGAGCTGGGCAATATGCACCGTGCGCTGCTCGTGGTGCGCAAGTTGCGCCAGCAGCTGGGCATCCTGCCCGTGGTGAAGCAGATAGATACGCTGGCGGCTGAATACCCGGCTCAGACCAATTATCTCTACGTCACCTATCCGTCGTCGCCTGCCCGTCAGGCGGCATCCGACATCCCCTTCGAAGCCGACCGGCGCAGCATCATCGTGCTGGGTTCCGGTGCCTATCGCATCGGTTCGTCGGTAGAGTTCGACTGGTGTGGCGTGCAGGCACTCAACACGATTAGGAAAGAAGGCTGGCGGAGCGTGATGATTAACTATAACCCAGAGACCGTTTCGACCGACTATGATATGTGCGACCGGCTCTATTTCGACGAGCTGACGTTCGAGCGGGTGATGGATATCATCGAGCTGGAGCAGCCGCGGGGCGTCATCGTGTCGACCGGCGGCCAGATACCCAACAACCTCGCCGTCTATCTTGACGAGCAGCACGTGCCCATCCTCGGCACGCAGGCGCAGGACATCGACGGGGCCGAGGACCGTGCCAAGTTCTCGCAGATGCTCAACGAGCTCGGCGTCAATCAGCCCGAGTGGAGCGCGCTCACCTCGATGCAGGACATCGATGCCTTTGTCAGCCGCGTGGGCTTCCCCGTGCTGGTGCGCCCCAGCTACGTGCTGAGTGGCGCAGCAATGAACGTCTGCTCCAACCGCGAAGAGCTGGAGCGCTTCCTCCAGCTGGCGGCCAATGTCAGCGAAGACCATCCCGTGGTGGTGTCTAAGTTCATTGAGCACGCTAAGGAGATAGAGATGGATGCAGTGGCGCGCGACGGCGAGATACTGGCCTATGCCATCTCGGAGCACATCGAGTTTGCCGGCGTCCACTCGGGCGATGCTACCATCCAGTTCCCGCCACAGAAGCTCTACGTGGAGACCGTGCGCCGCATCAAGCGCATCTCGCGCCAGATAGCAGCCGCGCTCCACATCAACGGCCCGTTCAATATCCAGTTTATGGCACGCGACAACGACATCCTCGTCATCGAGTGCAACCTGCGCGCATCGCGCTCGTTCCCCTTCGTTTCAAAGGTGCTGAAGCTCAATCTGATAGAGCTGGCAACGAAAGTGATGCTTGGCCTGCCCGTGGAGAAACCGTCGAAGAACCTGTTCGACCTCGACTATGTGGGCATCAAAGCCTCTCAGTTCTCGTTCAACCGCTTGCAGAAGGCCGACCCCGTGCTGGGCGTTGATATGGCATCGACGGGCGAGGTGGGCTGCATAGGCGACAATACCGACACGGCACTGCTGAAGGCAATGCTCAGTGTGGGGCACCGCATTCCCCGCAAGACCGTCCTGCTGTCCACCGGTTCGGCCAAGCAGAAGGCAGCGATGCTCGACGCGGCACGGATGCTCGTGGCCAACGGCTATGAGCTCTACGCCACGGGCGGCACGTCGAAGTATCTGACTGACAACGGCATTCAGAATACCCGTGTGCTGTGGCCCAGCGACGAGCCTGCCGAAGGACTGCCGGGCGCACTCGACCTGCTGCACGCCCATCGGATTGATATGGTGGTGAACATCCCGAAGAACCTGACCTCGCACGAGCTGACCAACGGCTACAAGATTCGCCGCGCCGCCATCGACCTCAACATTCCGCTGATTACCAACTCGCGGCTTGCTTCGGCTTTCATCCACGCCTTCTGTACCGTCAGCCTCGAGCAGATAGGTATTAAGTCGTGGGCAGAGTATAAGTAGACAGCCATTCTGCCGTGACCGCTTTTGTTTCCGTGGCAAAAACAGCCTGTTTTCGCCACGGAAACACTTTGTTTTTGTACCGCAAACAGCCTGTTCCTGCCACGGAAACAAAGTCGGGACCACGCAATTTCGGCTAAAATATTTGGCAGTGTCAGATAATTAATGTACATTTGCATATTGATTAACTTAACCAAAGAAAAAGGCGATGGATTTCGGCGATACATTAGAATCCAAAATCAACCGGAGTGACTATAAAATATTGATAGTTGACGATGTGGTAAGCAATGTGCTGCTACTTAAAATCTTGTTGACCAATGAGAAATTCCAAGTGTGCACGGCATCGAATGGCAATATGTGTATTGAGGTGGCCAAGAAGGAGCACCCCGACTTGATATTGCTGGACGTGATGAGGCCCGACATCAGCGGTTTCGACGCAGCGGTCATCCTGAAGAAAGACCCGGAGACGCAGGAGATTCCTATCATCTTCCTGACGGCACTGAACAATCCGAGCGATCTCGTCCACGGATTCCAAGTGGGTGCCAACGACTTCCTGACGAAGCCGTTCAATAAGGAAGAGTTGGTGATGCGCGTGATGCACCAAATCAGTCTGGTGGCTGCCAAACGAATCATCATTCAGCAGAACGAGGAGCTGCGCCGCACCATCTCAAACCGCGACAAGATGTACTCCGTCATTGCCCACGACCTGCGCTCGCCGATGGCCAGCATCCGAATGGTGCTCAATCTGGTGGTGAACGCCATCTCGCCCGACGTCATTGGGCCGGAGCTGTTTGAGCTGATTGACAAAGCCAACAGGGAGAGCGAGGAGACGCACGACCTGCTGGACAACCTGCTGAAGTGGACGAAGAGCCAGACGGGACGACTGAACGTGGTCTATCAGGACTTAGACCTAAACGACATCGTGCCCGGTGTGGTGGACATCTTTATGATGATTGCCGAGACCAAGAAGATAAAGCTGGAGTACATTCCGGCTGCCGAGACGCTGACCGTCAGGGCCGACAACGATATGATGAAGACCGTAATCCGCAACTTCCTCTCCAATGCTATCAAGTTCTCTAACGAGGGCAGTTCAATAGAAGTGATGGTGACGCGGAAAGACGACTTTGCCAAAATCTCTATCCGCGACCACGGCGTGGGTATTGCCCCCGACCGTCTGGCAGGACTCTTCCATAAGGGCGAAACGACCTACGGAACGGGTGGCGAGGAAGGCTCGGGACTGGGCTTGCAGCTCTGCGCCGACTTTGCACGCAAGAATGGCGGCGACGTGGAAGTGGAGTCGACGCTGGGCGAAGGCTCGACCTTCAGTGTGCTGGTTCCGCTGAAAAAAGACGAATAGCAGGCCTGCCGCCCGCAAGCGGGCAGGGAGGGCTCATTGTAGACTTGAAACAAACATACGTAAATCAATTTTAAAAGAAAGAAATGAAAGCATTTGTATTTCCCGGACAGGGAGCGCAATTCGTGGGAATGGGTAAGGACCTCTACGAGAACAACGCACAGGCAAAAGAACTTTTTGAAAGAGCAAACGATATTTTGGGCTATCGCATCACCGACATAATGTTCGAGGGTACGGACGACGAGCTGAAACAGACTAAGGTGACGCAGCCGGCCGTGTTCCTGCACTCGGTGATTTCGGCACTCTGTATGGGCGATGCCTTCCAGCCGTCGATGACGGCCGGCCACTCGCTGGGCGAGTTCTCGGCACTGGTGGCTGCTGGCGCGCTGAGCTTCGAGGACGGACTGAAGTTGGTATATGCCCGCGCAATGGCAATGCAGAAGGCCTGCGAGGCTGCGCCTTCGACAATGGCTGCCATCATCGGACTGCCCGACGAGAAGGTGGAGGAAATCTGCGCTGCCGTGAGCGAGCTGGGTAAGGGTGTGGTGGTTCCGGCCAACTACAACAATCCCGGACAGCTGGTCATCTCGGGTAACATTGAGGCCGTTGGCGAGGCTTGCGAACAGTTGAAGGCTGCCGGTGCCAAGCGTGCCCTGCCGCTGAAGGTGGGCGGTGCCTTCCACTCGCCGCTGATGCAGCCGGCAAAGGACGAGCTGCAGGCCGCTATCGAGCAGACGGAGTTCGCAGCACCGAAGTGTCCCGTCTATCAGAATGTCGATGCCAAGCCGCATACCGACCCGGCAGAAATCAAAGCCAACCTGATAGCCCAGCTGACCAGCTCGGTGCGCTGGACGCAGATTGTGCAGAATATAATTGCCGACGGTGCCGACGACTTTACCGAGTGCGGCCCCGGCAAGGCATTGCAGGGAATGATTGCCAAAATCAACCGTGAGGTCAGTGCTCACGGCATTGAATAACCCAACAAGCAGCGAGGGCCGTCAGTCGTAGCAACGATTGATGGCCCTCCCTTTTCTTGAACCTAACTATGAAAGAGAAACTACTAATCTATCAAGTATTTACCCGCCTTTATGGCAACAGGAATACAACGCGTACGGAGAATGGTACGCTGGCCGAGAATGGATGCGGAAAGATGAACGACTTCAGCCCGAAGGCACTCAAGCAGATTGCCGAGCTGGGAATGACGCATATATGGTACACCGGCATCATCCGCCACGCCACGCAGACCGACTATACTCGCTACGGCATCCCGGCTAATCATCCGGCCGTGGTGAAAGGAAAAGCCGGCTCGCCCTATGCCATCACCGATTACTACGACGTAGACCCCGACCTCGCTGTCGACGTGGACAAGCGTATGCAGGAGTTTGAGCAGTTGGTGGAGCGCACGCATAAGGCGGGTCTGAAAGTGATTATCGACTTTGTGCCCAACCACGTGGCGCGCCAGTATCACTCTGTCTGCAAGCCCGAAGACGTGGAAGATCTGGGAGCGGACGACGACCCAGAGCAGGGCTTTGATCCGCAGAACAATTTCTACTATTGTCCCGGTCAGCGCTTTGACCCGTACTTCGACCTCTACCACGGACAGCAAGAGCCGTATATCGAAGAGCCGGCAAAGGCTACGGGCAACGACCATTTTGACAATGCTCCCTCAAAGACGGACTGGTATGAGACGGTGAAGCTGAATTACGGCGTGGACTATTATGCCGGTCGCATCGGTTATTTCAGCCCTATTCCTTCCACGTGGCTCAAGATGACGGAGATACTGCTCTTCTGGGCCTCGAAAGGGGTGGATGGCTTCCGCTGCGATATGGCGGAGATGGTTCCGGCCGACTTCTGGCGCTATGCCACCGGCATCGTGAAGCAGGAGTATGACAACCTGATTTTCATCGGCGAGGTGTACAATCCCTATGAGTACCGTCGCTATCTGGCCAGCGGCTTCGACTATCTGTACGATAAGGTGGGGATGTACGACACGATGCGCAGCGTCATCTGCCACAATGCACCGACTTCGGCCATTACGGGGGCTTGGCAGCAGACCGACGACATTCGCGACCAGATGCTCTATTTCCTCGAGAATCACGACGAACAGCGCATTGCCAGCGACTTCTTTGCCGGTTCGGCCCAGAAAGGTATGCCGGCGCTGATTGCCTCGGTGCTGATGCAGCAGAATCCCTTTATGCTCTATGCCGGCGAAGAGTATGGCGAGCGCGGAATGGACCGCGAGGGATTCAGCGGTAACGACGGTCGTACTACGATATTTGACTACTGGAGCGTGGACACGCTGTGCCGCGCAGCGTGGAAGACGCTGAAAGCCGACGAACGCCGGCTCTACGAGTTGCATCAGAAGGTGTTTGCCATTGCCCGTAAGGAGAAAGCCGTGGCCAATGGCTCTTTCTTCGACCTGATGTATGTGAACGGACATCTGGACCGCCAGTACGTATTCCTTCGTAAGGCAGGCAGTGACTTGCTGCTCATCGCCGTCAACTTCGACGACCGGCCCGTCAGCATCGGCGTCAACCTGCCGGCTCACGCATTCGACTTCCTCTCGATTCCCGAGAAGAAGGCTATTGCCACTGACCTGCTCTCTGGCGAGAAGCAGAGCTTGGAACTGGTGAAGGATGGCTGTGTGGCACTGAAGCTGGAGAGCCGTGGCGGCAGTGTGTGGAAAATCAATGCTTCGAAACGGAAATAGGATAGGAGAAAATGGCAGTAATCATCCTGAACGAGCACAACAAAGAGGAGTTCCCGCCTGCACACACGGCGGAGCACCTGCTGAATCAGGTTATGATTCGGCTGTTCGGTTGCGGGCGTTCTCACAATGCCCACATTGAGCGGAAGAAGAGTAAGATGAGCTTCATTCTCGACCACAAGCCCTCGCGGCAGGAAGAGAAGGCCATCGAACGGGAGATGCAGCGGCTGATAGACGAAGACCTGCCCGTGACGTTCGACTATGTCACACGCGACGCGCTGCCAGAAGGCATCGCTGCCGACCGCCTGCCCGACGAGGCGAGCGACACGATTCGGCTGGTGCGCATCGGCGACTATGATGTCTGTCCCTGCATCGGCCGCCACGTGCGCTCCACTGCCCAGATTGGCCGCTTTGAGATGCTCGGCACCAACTGGGACGAGATGCAGCACTCCTTCCGCGTCCGCTTTAAGGTGGTGCAGTAGGGCAATGACAATAGAAAAAACGGGTTTGCAATATTGATTGCAAACCCGTTTTTATTGGGATAAATCTTTTGCTTGCAAGAATGCGGATTAAAAAGAACTGGGTATGTGCCGCCCGCCCGTGGCGTCAGTCTAAGGCCAGCTTCATAAACACGGGGTAGTGGTCGGAGTAGCTCAGCTCCTGCTTGTAGTAGGTGATGCCTTTGAGCGACTTGTCGTGGAAGATGTAGTCAATGCGCACGCTCTTCTTGCCTCGGAAGGTGTACATCCAGCCACTGCCACACTCCTTAAATCCATCGGTCATATTGCCCAGCAACGTCTTGTAGACGAACGAGTAGGGCACGTCGTTGAAGTCGCCGCACAGGATGGTGGACTTGGTGCTGCCCAGCTTCTCGTTGGCTACCGTGATGGCCTGTCCGGCGCGCACCAGCATTCCCCACATATAGTTGCCGTAGATGGCTTTCACCACCGAGTTTTCTTCAATATGAAAGCCCTGCTTCTGCAGCTTGGCAGCCTGATGCAGCGTGCCGTTGATGCCAGTGGTCTCCATATGTACGTTGAATACGCGTACCTGCGTGCCGTCAATGTCTACGTCGGCCCACATCGCGCTGTTGTTGGTTTCCTCAAACTCTATCGTCTTGTTCTCGCGGATGGGGTAGCGGCTGTAGATGACCATATCGCCTTTGCCCATCGCCATATAGGGGAAGTATTCCTTATAGCTGTCCGACACCTTCTTGTCGCCGCTGGCATCGGAATACTCTTGAATGCAGAAGATGTCAACTTTCTGCTTCTTCATCTCCGTGAGGATGTCTTCAGCCTTAAAGCCCGATGTCTCGCGCCCGAAGAGGGCCACGTTGTACGAAGCCACTTTGATGCCCGTCTGCGAGGGGATGTCGCTCGGCAGGGAGCGGAACTGGTAGAGCGTGCCGATGTAGGGGATGCAGCACAGGACGGTAATCAGCGGGATGAGTGCGATGATCCAGCGGCGGCGAATCAGCCAGTAGGGCAGCAGAATGACGTTGGCTGCGATGAGCAACGGCAGTACGTAGACGGTCATTGCCTTAGCCGTGTTGCCGGCAGGATTGAAATTGCCACCGAACAGGCCAATGATGGTGAAGATAGTGACTACTATCTGTAAAATCAGCATCATCAGCGCTACATATTTGTAAACAGCTAACTTACCCATAGTTGATGATTATTCCTTCAGATATTTGGCTACGGTGTCCAGCAAGTCCTCTACGCGGAAGGGCTTGGCCATAAAGTCGTCGCAGCCGGCAGCCTTAGCCTCGCGGATGCTCTCGTCGAATGCATAGGCGCTCAGGGCGATGACAGGCACATCGTGGTTTACCTCTTTGATGATGCGTGTGGCATCCAGTCCGTTCATATCGGGCATACGGATGTCCATCAGGATGAGGTCAGGTTTCTCGTCTTCGTTGATGGTGACTGCTTCGATGCCGTTCTTGGCACGCATCAGCCGATAGCGCTTGGCCAGCACAATCTTCACCAGCTCGTAGTTGCTGTCCTCGTCTTCTGCCACGAGAATCAGCTTGGCATTCTTCACGTCGGTCTTCGTGCTGACGCGGATGGTGCGCGAGTTGGTGGTGATGCGCGAGTTCTTCTCCATTCCGCCGATAGTGCCTTCGAACGGCAGGGTGAACTTGAAGGTTGAACCTTCGCCCACGACCGACGACACGGAGATGTGGCCGCCCAGCTTCTCTACGATAATCTTGCTCAGGGGCAGTCCCAGTCCATAGCCGTTCTCCATCGTCTCGGCATCCTTCGATACGTAGGTCTGGAAGATGCGATTGATGTCCTCCGGGGCAATGCCGGTACCCGTGTCGCTGACAAAGAACTCCACTTCGGTGCCATCGTTGATGAGCTTGTAGCCGAAGGTGATGTTGCCACGCGACGTATGCTTCAATGCATTGCTGATGAGATTGGAGAATACTTGTGTGATGCGGTTCTGGTCGGTGTTCAGCGTGACGTTCATCGTCGGACGTGACCACACCAGCTTGACCGTTTCGGGGCATCTGAACTTGAATATCAGCTTGATGCCTTTGCAGAGCTCGTTCAGGTCAGTCTGCGTTCGCTTGATGGATATTTCACCGGCTTCAACGCGCGAAAGGTCGAGAATCTCGTCAATCAGATTCAGCACGCGGCCGTTGTTGCTTTCGATGATTTCCATATATTTCATTCGCTCTTCCGGCGAATCGGTCTCGGCCATAATGCGCGAGAATCCCTCGATAGCATTTAAGGGCGTACGTATTTCGTGGCTCATATTGGCCAGAAAGAGCGACTTCATCTTGCTTGCTCTTTCGGCTTTCTGAGCCATCTCGTCGTATTCTTTCAGCTTCTTGTTGGCCTGCTCCAGCTTAGCGTTTGCTTGGTGCAGCTTGCTATTAGCTTCTGCAATCTTCTGCAGAAGAATCTCACGTTCTGCTTGGTTCATCTTTTCGTGAAATGTCAAATACTCTGCAAAGTTATATATTTTTCTTCAGAAAACCGAACGGATAGTCGATTTTTTTAGCCTCTCTTGGCTTTTTCCCACGTTCCTCCTCCTTTATGGTTGCGCAGATAGCTGATTCCGCGGAAGACGTTGATATTCATAAACAGGAAGTAGTAGGGTATATAGAGCAGTTTGTTCTTGCGGCCTCGGCAGTCGAGCAGGTATCCGCCCAGCGCGGCGAGGTAGAAGAGTAGCTGCAATATCCAGATAATGGTGTAGACGGTGCCGCCTTTCATTATGACCAACAGCACGTTGAGTGGGATGAGCAGCAGCATAGCAAACGGGGTGACGGTCCAGCGCAGCACGCGATGGGACACCAACTGGAAGGCGACGACGGGGCGGCGCAGCGGGTTCATCATACGGCGCAGCCACCAGCTGCTCTGCAGTCCGCCGGCTGCGATGCGGCGTTTGCGCTTCGACTCTTCTGCAAGGTCGGCCGAACCGAACTCCATTGCATAGGCATCAGAGGTATAGGCAATCTTGTAGCCGGCATCGACCATCTGCATTGACATCACGAAGTCGTCGAGCAGTGCGTTCTCGGGCATCGGGCTGTAGAGGGCTGTGCGGATGGCATTCAGTTCGCCGGCAGCTCCCATCGCAGAGTATAGCTCGCTGTCAAGACGTTTCAGTGTACTCTCGTATTTCCAGTAGAGCCCTTCGCCTTCAGCTGCTGTTTGGCTTTCGTTACGGGCAATCACGCGCTTCTCGCCAGCCACGCAGGCCACTTGCTCGTCTTGGAAGCAACGCACGATTTCGCGGATGGCTTCGCGGTTAATCATCGTATTGGCATCGGTCATTATCGTGATGGGGGTCTTCACCTGACTGATGCCGTGGTTCAGCGCGGCCGTCTTTCCTTTGCGCTCGGGACTGAAGACGACGGTCACCTCTGGATAGGCTGCCAAACGCTCGTTCGTGGCATCGGTCGACCCGTCCGTCACCCACATAACGTTCAGGTGCTCAGCGGGATAGTCCAGCTCGTGCGTGTTCCTCATCTTCATCTCCACCACGTCTTGCTCGTTGTAGGCGCATACCATCAGCGTCACGTCGGGCAGAGCCTCGTCGGGCGGCAGCACCGGTGGAGTGGGGCGTCCTTTCACCATTCGCTTCGCTTTGACCAGCAGCCACAGCAGCAAGCCATAGCCGAGATAGGTATAGAACACGACGAAGAGGCAGACCCAGAATGCAATTTTGAGCGTGAGCATAGTATCTATTTGTTTCAGTGATAGATGCAAAAGTACGAATTATTCTCCCAACAGCCAAAAAAGCGGAAACATTTTTACGAATGTTTCCGCTTTTTTCATTTGGTTTCTATCTCCTCTTGCATATCAATAAACTGCCGTTTCCTATCGTAGAATTCGTATTGCAGGAAAGCCAGTTTCTGCGAGGCGACAACGTTCACGCCAAATCCGTATTTCATCTGCCACTTACGTTTCAGTGACACGAGGCCCTGATTGATGTAAGCAGCCACGTAAGGATGTACGTGCAGATAGAACTTCTTGATGCCTATCTTGTTGACGAGACGGTCAATCTTACTTTCAAGCTGGTCGGTAAAGAGTATCGACGACTTGATTTTCCCTTTGCCGAAACAGGTGGGACAGGTTTCTTCTACGTTCACATCCATTGCCGGCCGTACGCGCTGACGCGTAATCTGCATCAGTCCAAACTTGCTCAGCGGCAGGATGTTATGTCTTGCTCTATCCTTCTGCATATTCTTGCACATCCGTTCATAGAGCAGCTGACGGTCTTCGGCCAGATTCATATCGATGAAGTCGACCACGATGATTCCTCCCATATCGCGCAGTCGCAGCTGGCGTGCCAGTTCGTCGGCAGCGCCCAGATTCACCTCCAGTGCATTGGCCTCTTGTCCGTTTTCGGAGCGGGTGCGGTTACCGCTGTTCACGTCTACCACGTGCAGGGCTTCGGTGTGCTCGATGATGAGATAGGCACCGTGCTTGTAGTTCACGGTCTTTCCGAATCCCGACTTCATCTGCTTCGTGACGTTGAAATTGTCGAAGATGGGCACGTTGCCGTTGTACAGCTTCACGATGTCCTTCTTCTCGGGGGCAATCAGCCCCACGTAGTCCTTCACTTGTTGGAAGATTTCCTCGTCGTTGATGTGGATTCCGTCGTACGTGGGATTGAACAGGTCGCGCAGCAGTGCTACGGCGCGTCCCGTCTCCTCGAACACCATCTGCGGCCGTTCTGTGGTCTTCTGCACTTTAGTGATAGCGTCCTCCCAACGCTTCAGCAGCACCTTCATCTCGGCATCCAGCTCGGCCACTCGTTTTCCCTCGGCCGATGTGCGCACGATGACTCCGAAGTTGCGGGGCTTAATGCTCTGGATGAGCTGCTTCAGCCGCGCCCGTTCTTCACCTTTTTTGATTTTAGAAGATACCGAAACTTTATCGCCGAAAGGCACCAGCACGATGTAGCGCCCCGCGAAGCTCAGTTCGCACGTCAGTCGCGGTCCCTTAGTCGAGATGGGCTCTTTCACCACCTGCACCAGCACTTCCTGCCCCACTTTTAAGGTGGTTTGCACGCTGCCGTCCTTCTTCAGTTCCGGCTGTCGGCTGGCTTTCGAGATGGGATAAAGTTTCTTTCTGTCGCTCTGTACCTGTTTCAGGTACTTTTCGTAAGAATTGAATTGTGTCCCCAAGTCAAGATAGTACAAGAAAGCATCCCGTTCTGCGCCGACATTGACGAAACACGCATTCAGTCCCGGCATCAGTTTTCGCACCTTTGCCACATAGATGTTGCCCACCGAGAACGATGCCGAGCGCTTCTCCGTCTGGTACTCCACCAGACTCTTGTCTTCGAGCAGGGCTATCGCTATCTCTTTAGGCTGGACGTCAATGATTACTTCGCTTGTCATTTTGGTCTTTAGTTAGCTTCTTGTTACTGATCTCTCTTGTCGGTTGAATTACAGAAAAGGGTGTGCCGCGCCTGTTATCGCAACACACTCCTTTCATTTCCTTTTTTGCACAGACTGCCGGGCAGTCGGGCTTCAGCCCTTACTTGCTCTTATGTCTGTTCTTGCGCAGTCTCTTCTTGCGATTGTGAGTAGCCATCTTGTGGCCCTTCTTCTTTTTTCCGTTAGGCATAATCTTTACTGTTTTTAAATATTTTATTCTTTAAATGTTGCTCCTGTTGCTGCGCTTATTGCATCTTGGCAATGAAGCTCTTCGAGGGCTTGAAGGCCGGCAGGTCGTGTGCGTCGATTACCAGCGTGGTGTTCTTCGAGATGTTGCGGGCCGTCTTCTGGGCACGGTGCTTCACGATGAAGCTGCCGAAGCCGCGCAGATAGACATTCTCCTTATTCGAAGCAAGACTCTGGCGAATCTCTTCCATAAAGGCCTCTACGTTTGCGGTGACGTCTTTCTTGGCAAGTCCCGTGTCCTCTACGATTTTGTTGATAATATCTGCTTTTGTCATCTTTGTTTAATGCTTTTAATCATTCATCCCTATGGGATATTCTCGTTTTCGGACTGCAAAGATACTGATTTTCAGTGTGAAACTGAAATGAATTGGCATTTTTTTTTGAAAAAAAAGCAAAACGTGCGCTTTTTGAGGCATTATGGGCAGTCAGCTTGCGGGCTCTATACATTATTAATATATATGCGTGCGCGCACGCAGAGCCCGGGAGGGCTCGGAGGAAGCGGGGGCTCGGAGAACTCAGAGCACTCGGAGAACTCTGAGAACTCCGAGAATTCGGAGCGTTCCGCGGCCTCGGGAGCGTTGCTTCGCAGCCTCCGTAGCGTTGCTCCGCGGCCTCGGGAGCATCGCTTCGCAGCCTCGGGAGCCTCGCTTTGCAATCTCCGGAGTGTCTTCAGAAGGCTGCGCCCGATTCGCCGGCAGGGCGATTTTGTGGAATCCGCGTGCAAATTTTCTTTCAAGACGCGCGCGTGCTAACGATTTATTTCGTACCTTTGCCGACGTAAAACGGACTTATATAGTATCACGACTTTTATGAAACAGACTAAGATTGTAGCATCCATCAGCGACCGGCGCTGCGAGCCCGAATTCCTGCGCCAGCTGTTTGATGCCGGGATGAACGTAGTACGTATGAACACCGCCCACGCTTCGGAAGAGGGCATCCGCACCATTATCCGCAACGTGCGCGCCGTGAGCCATCACATAGGAATACTGATTGACACCAAAGGTCCCGAGGTGCGCACCACGGGTTGCGCGGCTCCCATCGAGTACAAGACGGGCGACGTGGTGAAGATATTCGGTCGTCCTGAGATGGAAACCACCCACGACATTATCAACCTCAGCTATGCCAACTTCGCAGCCGACGTCAGCGAGGGCTGCCACGTGCTCTTCGACGACGGGGCACTGGATATGCTGGTCATCGGCATCAACGGCCCCGCCGTCATCGCTCAGGTGCAGAACGACGGTACGCTGGGAGCGCACAAGAGCGTCAACGTGCCGGGTGTGCACATCGACCTGCCCACGCTGACTGAGCGCGACCGCAAGAACATAATGCTGGCCATCGACGAGGACATCGACTTCATTGCCCACTCGTTCGTGCGCTCGGCGGCCGACGTGCGTGCCGTGCAGGCCATTCTCGATGCCTACGACAGTGACATCAAGATTATCTCGAAGATAGAGAATCAGGAGGGCGTGGACAATATCGATGAGATTATCGACGCCTCGTATGGCATAATGATTGCCCGTGGCGATCTGGGCATCGAGATTCCCATAGAGCGCATTCCCGGCATTCAGCGCCGCATCATCCGCAAGTGCGTGCAGAAGCGCAAGCCCGTCATCGTGGCCACGCAGATGCTCCACACGATGATTCATAACCCGCGTCCCACACGCGCCGAGGTGACCGACATAGCCAATGCCATCTACTACCGCACTGATGCCCTGATGCTCTCGGGCGAGACGGCCAGCGGAAAGTATCCCGTGGAAGCCGTGCAGACGATGGCGGCCATTGCCGAGCAGGCTGAGCGCGACAAGCTGCGCGAGAACGACATCGAAGTGCCTCTCTCGTCCGACTGCGACATCCGCGAGTTTATGGCCCACAGTGCCATTGAAGCCACGGAGACGGTGGGCGTCAAGGGCATCATCACCGACTCCACCACTGGCATTACGGCCCGCAACCTCGCTGCTTTCCGCGGTCCCAACCCCGTGCTGGCCATCTGCTACGAGGACAAGCTGCAGCGTCTGCTGGCACTCTCGTATGGCGTCATCCCCGTCTATCAGAAGGAGCACATTGGCAGCGAGGAGCTCTTCCGTGCTGCCGTGCGTATGCTGCGCCAGAAAGGCTACATCGAGCTGGACGACAAGATTGCCTATCTCAGCGGCAACATCGGTGAGGGCGGCGGCACTAAGTTCCTCGAGGTCAACACCGTGCGCGACGTGTTCAGCAAGAACTTCCAGTCGCACATCCCGATAGTGTGAGGAGCGGTTGCGCCGATATCTGATGCTCAACAGCCAACAAAAAAGCCGGGGCAAGCACCATCTGCTTGCCCCGGCTTCTTCTTTGGGTGTAATATATCTCCTCACGCCAGAGGGGGAGGGCAGGGGAGAGACTACTCTGCCGCTGCTTTCACGGGAATCTTTTCGACGCGCTTCTGATGGCGGCCGCCCTCGAAGGTAGCCGTGAAGAACTCGTCCATAATCTTGGCGGCCGTCTTGTTGTCGATGAAGCGGCCGGGCATTACGAGCACGTTGGCGTCGTTGTGCTGGCGGATGAGATGGGCAATCTCGGGAATCCAAGCCAGACCGGCGCGCACGCCCTGATGCTTGTTGAGCGTGATGGAGATGCCCTCACCACTGCCGCAGATGCCGATGCCGGGATATACCTCGCCACTCTCTATGCCCTCGGCCAGCGCGTGGCCGTAGTCGGGATAGTCTACGGAGGCATCGCTCCACGTGCCATAGTCCTTATAGGGATAGCCGTGCTCCTCCAGATACTGCAGCACGAACTTCTTCAATGGATAGCCGGCGTGGTCGCAGGCTACTCCTACTGTCTTTATTTCCATATTGCGTTGAGTACCCACCCCCATCCCCTCCCGGCGGGAGGGGCGTTTGGTTTGTGGGGTGGGGGTCTTCTTGTTGATTGTTTTTATTACTGTTACATTTACAAACTCCCTCCGTCGGGAGGGGATGGGGCTTAAAGCATAGCCTTCACCTGCTCGTAGACATTCTGACCGGTGTAGCCCAGCTTCTCGTCGAGCACCTTATAGGGCGCAGAGAAACCGAACGACGGCATACCCCAGACGCGGCCGTTGGCACCGACGAGGCCTTCGAGCGTGACGGGCAGACCAGCGGTCATACCGAATATCTTGCTGCCGGCGGGCAGGACGCTGTCCTGATACTCCTTCGGCTGCGTGCGGAACAGACCCTCAGAGGGAACGCTCACGATGCGCACCTTCACACCGTCCTGACGCAGCAGCTCAGCACCGGCCACGAGGGTAGACACCTCGGAACCGCTGGCCAGCAGGATGACATCGAAGTCGGCATCGCTGCCAGCTACGACGTAAGCGCCGCGGCGAGCCTGCTCGTAGTCGTTGCCTGCAGGCAGCTTGGCGATGTTCTGACGCGAGAAGATGAGTGCCGTCGGCGTCTCCATATTCTCCATTGCCATAGCCCAGCATACGGTGGTCTCGTCGGCATCGGCAGGGCGGAACACGCGGATAGAGTCTTTTCCGTGGTGGTTCTTCAACTTCTCCATCAGGCGAATCTGAGCCTCCTGCTCCACAGGCTCGTGGGTAGGACCGTCTTCGCCGACGCGGAAGGCATCGTGGGTCCAGATGAACTTGATGGGCACCTCCATCAGGGCGGCCATACGGGCGGCGGGCTTCATATAGTCAGAGAAGACGAAGAAGGTGCCGCAGGCGGGGATGACACCGCCGTGGAGATACATACCGATACACATACAAGCCATCGTCAGCTCAGCCACACCGGCTTGGAAGAATGCACCTTCGAAGTCGTTGCGCACGATAGACTTGGTCTTCTTCAGGAAGCCGTCGGTCTTGTCGGAGTTAGAAAGGTCGGCCGATGCGCAAATCATATTGGGCACCTGCTGAGCCAGCACGCCGAGGCAGGCGGCACTGGCAGCACGCGTGGCAGAGCCTTCCTTCTGGACGCAAGCGCTCCAGTCTACCTTCGGAGCATTGCCGCTGAACCACTCCTTCAGCTGGGCAGCCTTCTCGGGATTGGCCTTTGCCCATTCAGCCTCTGCGGCGTGGCGCTGAGCCACAATCTGCTTCAGCTCTTCGCGGCGGCGGGCATAGAGCTCGGCCACCTCAGGGAAGATAACGAAGGGATTCTCGGGGTCGCCGCCCAGATTCTTGATGGTGTTGACATAGGCATCGCCGCCGAGCGGTGCACCGTGGGTGTTGATGCAGGCCTCGTAGCTGGTGCCGTCGGCACGCAGCGCGCCCTTACCCATCACGGTCTTGCCGATAATCAGCGTGGGGTGCTCCTGCTCCTGCAGGGCTGCATCGAGGGCTGCACGAATCTCGTCAGCATCGTTGCCGTTGCAGACGAGCACGTTCCATCCCCAAGCGCGATACTTGGCTGCCGTGTCCTCGCTCATTACGACACCGCACTCGGTAGAGAGCTGGATGTCGTTGGAGTCGTAGAACATAATGAGATTGTTCAGGCCGAGGTTGCCTGCGATGCGACCCGTACCCTGCGAAATCTCTTCCTCTACACCGCCGTCAGAAATGTAGGCATAAATCTTGTGCTGCATCACTTCCTTACCCAGCTGGGCTGCGAGGAACTTCTCTGCAACGGCTGCACCGGCAGCGAAGGTGTGGCCCTGACCGAGCGGACCGGAGGTGTTCTCAATGCCGCGGTTGATGTCGCGCTCGGGGTGACCCGGGGTAGGAGAGCCCCACTGGCGGAACTGCTTCAGCTCTTCAAGCGTGAACCAGCCCTGCAGCGACAGTGCGCTGTAAAGCATTGGCGACATATGACCGGGGTCGAGGAAGAAACGGTCGCGGCCTTCCCACTGGGGATTCTCGGGGTCGTAGACCAGATACTCGGAGAAGAGTACGTTGATGAAGTCGGCTCCACCCATTGCACCACCGGGGTGGCCAGAGTTTGCCTTTTCTACCATAGATGCAGCGAGGATACGGATGTTGTCAGCTGCACGTGTCATTAATTCTTTGCTGTTCATAAAAATGGATTATGTTTTTGTTGTTTTGTTATTTGATGTTCAGTACGATAATCGATTTGGCAGGAATCTTAACTTTTACCGTGTTCTTGCTCCCCTTTGCCAGCGACAGCGACAACTGCTGGTTGCGGGCTACGGTGAAGTTGAACTTGCTGCTCTTCAGCGGGGTGTCGAAGCTGAGCGGCTGCACGCGGCTGGGATGCTCAAAGTCGTTGTAGTCGGTGATGTTGGCTGCATAGAGCACCTTGCCGGCCACGGTCTTGGGCGTAGCACCGTCGAGCGTGAGCTCAATCTCCTGTTCCTTATCCAGACTGACGTTGGCCAGCGAGACCACAATCGTACCGTCGGCCTTGCGGGCAGCAGAGGTGGAGACTACGGGAACGGTGCGGTTGTCGCGCACTTTGATGGAGTCAACCTCTACGTCGGCAGGCAGATAGGTGGCCTCTTGGAAGTCCTTATACATCTCGAAGACGTGATAGGTGGGGGTGAGCACCATATGGCCCGTGCCCTTCTGGTCGGTGAGAATCATCGACTGGAGCACGTTGACTACCTGTGCGATGTTGGCCATCCGCACGCGGTCGGTGTGGCGGTGGAACACATTGAGCGAGAGGGCTGCCACGAAAGCGTCGCGCATCGAGTTCTGCTGGTACAGATGGCCGCGGATGGTGCCGGGCTCTTCGTCCCACCACGTGCCCCATTCGTCGACCATCAAGCCGATGCGGCGCTGCGGGTCCTTAGCGTCCATAATGGCTTTGTGGCGGATGATGACATCCTCAATCTCAAGACACTTGCCCATTGTCCAGTAATAGTCGTCGTCGTTGAAGTTGAGCGCTGAGCCCTTAGAACCTTCCCAGCCCGTCACCGTGTAGTAATGGAGCGAAACGCCGTTCATCCGGTTGCCGATGCGGTCCATCAGCACGCTGGTCCAGTTGTAGTCGTAGTCGCTGGCACCCGAGGCAATCTTATAGAGGTGATTGCCGTCGTACTCGCGGCAGTAGACCGAGTAGCGGCGATACAGGTCGGAATAGTATTCGGGGCGCATATTGCCTCCGCATCCCCAGCTCTCGTTGCCGACGCCGAGGAACTTCACCTTCCACGCTTTGTCGCGGCCGTTCTGTCGGCGCAGCTTGGCCATCGGCGTGTCGCCGTCGCTGGTCATATACTCCACCCACTTGGCCAGCTCCTCAACGGTGCCGGAGCCGACGTTGCCGCTGATGTAAGGCTCGCAGCCCAGCATCTCGCAGAGGTTCAGGAACTCGTGCGTGCCGAAAGAGTTGTCTTCAATCGTCCCGCCCCAGTTGTTGTTTTGCATCTTGGGGCGCTGACTCTTGGGACCGATGCCGTCCATCCAGTGGTACTCGTCGGCGAAGCATCCGCCGGGCCAGCGAAGCACGGGAATCTGCAGTGCCTTCAAAGCATCGAAAACGTCTTTCCGATAGCCGTTGACGTTGGGGATAGGAGAGGCTTCGCCCACCCATAAGCCGCCATAGATACACGAGCCGAGATGCTCGGCAAACTGTCCGTATATCTCCTTATGTATCTTTTGGCTGCCCTTATTGACGTGAATGGTAGCCTTCACCCCGTCGGCAACGGCCGATGTGGCAAACAGGGCTGCCATCGTTGCTGTAATCAGAATCTTCTTCATTTGTTGTCCGGTTTTGTATATAATACGGATGAAAGGGGGAGAATCCCCCTATTATTTATAATGAATAGGCAGAGAGAAGGCCCGCTTACTTCTTGAACTTGACGGCAGCCTCTTCGATGGCGAGCCCGCTCTTATAGTTCTCAATGTACTTATTGAAGCCTTCCACGTCCTCGGCCGTAGGCGCAATCTCCACACCCGTGTTGCCGCCAAAGACCACCTCTTCGAGGAAGTCGGCCAGTGACTGCTGCTGGGTGTTGTTGACGAGGAACGAGGCGAGCAGTGCAATGCCCCACGCACCGCCTTCGCCAGCCGTCTCCATCACCGAGATGGGCGAGTTGATGGCTGCTGCGAGGATGCGCTGTCCCACGCCTTTGGTCTTGAAGAGTCCGCCGTGGCCCGTGATTCGGTCAACCTTCACTTCCTCTTCCTTAAACAGGATGTCGTTGCCAATCTTCAGCACGCCGACCGAAGCATACAGGTTGGCACGCATAAAGTTGGCCAGATTGAACTTGTCGTTAGCCGAGCGCACGAACAGCGGCCGGCCTTCGGCCAGTCCTGTTACGGGCTCGCCCGAGATGTAGTTGTAGGCAATCAGTCCGCCACAGTCGGCATCGCCGTTGAGGGCGTTGTTGTAGAGCTTGCCGTACACCTCGTTCATATCCACGGGGATACCCAGCAGCTGCTGATACTCCTTAAAGAGGTTGACCCACGCGTTGAGGTCGCTGGTGCAGTTGTTGCAGTGAACCATTGCAACGAGACTGCCGTCGGGCGTCGTCACCATATCAATCATCTCGTAAGGTTTCGAGAGGTCTTTCTCCAGCACAATCATTGAGAACGACGACGTACCGGCCGATACGTTGCCAGTGCGCTGCTTCACGGCATTGGTGGCCACCATTCCCGTACCAGCGTCGCCTTCGGGCGGGCAGACGGGGATGCCGGGCTTCAAGTGGCCGGAGACATCCAGCCGCTGGGCACCCTCGGGGGTGAGGAAACCGGCATTCTCGCCGGCAACGAGCACCTTAGGCAGAATGTCGAGCAACTTCCAGTCAAAGCCCTTCGGTGCCACCAGCTGGTCGAACTTCTGCACCATCTCGGCATTGTAGGTCTTGGTAGCGGGGTCGACGGGAATCATACCCGAGGCATCGCCTACGCCCAGCACGAAGTTCCCGGTAATCTGCCAGTGGATGAAACCAGCCAGTGTGGTCAGGTATTTGATGTCCTTCACGTGCTCCTCGTTGTTCAGGATGGCCTGATAAAGGTGCGAGATGCTCCAGCGGAGCGGGATGTTATAGACGAAGAGCTGCGACAGCTCGGCGGCGGCCTGTCCGGTATTGGTGTTGCGCCACGTGCGGAAAGGAACCAGAATCTCCTGCTTCTCGTTGAAAGCCATATAGCCGTGCATCATTGCGCTGACACCGATGCCAGCCAGAATCTCAATCTCTGTGTCGTATTGCTTCTTCACGTCGGCGCGTAGGTCGGCATAGCAGTCTTGCAGGCCGTACCAGATAGCCTCGGTGCTGTAAGTCCACAGGCCGTCCACCAGCTGGTTCTCCCACTCGTGGCTGCCCTGTGCTATGGGTTTGTTTTCTTGGTCAATCAGTACCGCTTTGATGCGGGTAGAGCCAAACTCAATGCCGAGGATGGCTTTTCCTGATTCGATGGTTTGTTTTGCGTTCATAGTCTGTTTCGCCCCCTAAGCTGTGGGGGCTGGAGGTCTGAACAAGCGGGAACCAGACCGATGTTAGGTAATAACTTGGAAAGTGAAGAAAGGGGGAGGATATCCGCGCTTGTCCGGACTCCCATCCCCCTGACTTGTGGTGCACCGATTACTTCAGTGCTTTGTTCAGCATATAGTACACTTCATTGTTGCGAAGCTCTTGCTTCAGCGAGCTGATGGTCGTGCACTTGTTGATCTTCACGTGCTCTATGCCGAGAATCTCAGCAAAGTCCTCCCAGAACTCCTCGGTGATGTCGTAGGAGAATGCGCTGTGGTGCGTGCCACCGGCCAGAATCCACGCGCCGGCACCAATCTCGAAGGTGGGCTGCGGAACCCACAGGGCACTGGCAACGGGCAGATTGGGCATCGGTTTCGGCTCGATGCACTCCACTTCCTGCGATATCAGACGGAAGCGGTTGCCCAGATCCACGACGGTTGCTTTGATGCCACGGCCGACCTTCGACGTGAAGACGAGGCGGGCTGTCTGCTGCTTGCGATAGCCAATGCCGAGGAAGTGAACCTCAAGTTTGGGTTTGTCAACAGCGATGAGCGGGCAGACCTCGAGCATATGGCTCTGCAGGCACGAGCTGCGGTCGCCAGCGAAGTTGAGCGTATAGTCCTCGAGGAACGAGCATCCGGTGGGCAGGCCCTGCGATGCGAACCACAGCGTGCGGTAGAGGCAAGCCGTCTTCCAGTCACCCTCGGCACCGAAACCGATACCTTCAGCCATCAGGCGCTGCGAGGCCAGTCCGGGAATCTGGTCGAAGCCCGTGAAGTTCGGGTCGTCAATGTCGACGTCGCCCAAATCGTCGAAGTTGGTCGTAAAGGCGGTAGCTCCCTCGTCCTTCAGTACACGGCGCAGGGCTATCTCGGCGCGGGCGGCATTGCGTACCTTCTGCCAATAGACCTCCTCGCCGCTCTCGTCAATCTTGATGGTGTACAGTTGCTTGTACTCCTCGACCAGTGCGTCGACTTCAGCATCGGTCACCTTCTTCCAATACTCCATCAGGCTGGAGACGGGATAGTAGTCTACGTGATAGCCCAGACGCTGCTCGAACTCCACGCGGTCGCCGTCCGTGACGGCCACGTTGTTCATATTCATACCGAACATCAGACAGCGCACGTTGTGGGCATCGGCGATACCGGCCGATACTCGTGCCCATACGGCAATCTTCTTCTGGGCTTCCTCGCTCTTCCAGTAGCCGCAGACCACCTTACGCGGAATGCGCATACGGGTGCAGATGTGGCCGAACTCGATGTCGCCGTGGGCACTCTGGTTCAGGTTCATAAAGTCCATATCCATCGTTTCCCAAGGAATCTCGGCATTGTACTGGGTGTGGAAGTGGAGCAGCGGCTTCTGCAGTGCCTGCAGGCCTTTGATCCACATCTTGGCCGGCGAGAAGGTGTGCATCCACGTGATGATGCCGATACACTTCTCATCGTTGTTGGCAGCCTTCATTATCTGCTCTACTTCCTTCGAGCTGTTGGCCGTGCCTTTATATACTACCTTTACGGGGAGGTTGCCGCTGTTGTTCAGTCCGTCCACCATTTCCTTAGAGTGACCGTCTACCTGTACCACTGCGTCGCCTCCATAGAGAAGCTGCGCGCCGGTAACCCACCAAATCTCAAAGTTCTCAAATGCTTTAACCATAGTCGTAATATTGTTTTAGTTGTTATTAAATACCGTTATTGTTGCTTTCTTTTCTTGCAGCCTAAGGCTCGGCTCCGCTCTGTTGCTTTGCCTGTCGGCCGTTCGGTTCAGTCCTTCTTCTTTTGTCCGTAGTAGGCGTTGGGGCCGTGCTTGCGCGAGAAGTGCTTCTCTACGAGCAGCGGATTCATCGTGGTCTGCGGATTGACCGTGAACGAGATGAAGGCCATCTTGGCCACCTGCTCGGCCACCACAGCGTGGTAGACGGCTTGGTCGGCGTCCTTACCCCACGCAAAGGGGCCGTGGTTCTTCACCAGTACGGCCGGTGTGTGGACGGGATTGATGTTGTCTTTCTTGAAGCGGTCCACGATGACCACGCCCGTCTCTTTCTCGTACTCCGGCATCTGCTCCTCGGTCATTGCGTCGGTGCAGGGGATGCAGTCGTGGAAGTAGTCGGCGTGAGTGGTGCCGATGTTGGGAATGTCCAGCCCAGCCTGTGCCCACGCCGTGGCGTAGGTAGAGTGGGTGTGCACGATGCCGCCCAGCTCAGGGAAGGCCTTATATAATATAAGGTGTGTCGGCGTGTCGCTCGATGGGTTCAGATCGCCCTCTACCACCTTTCCGGTCTCGAGGTCGACGACAACCATATCCGACGCTTTCATCACGTCATATTCTACGCCCGAGGGCTTGATGACTACCAGTCCCTTCTCACGGTCGATGGCCGACACGTTGCCCCACGTAAAGATGACGAGGTTGTGCTTCACGAGGTCGAGGTTGGCACGGAATACTTTTTCTTTCAGTTCTTCTAACATATAGCTTGTTCGTTTTTTTTAGTTCTTGATTAAAGTTTGAAGTTCGGGTCTTCGTTGTAGGCTTTCTTGTTGAAACGGTAGAGGTAGGCTCCTCGCTTCGACCCAGTCTTGTCTATCAGTTCGGTCTTCTCGATGAAGTCCATTTCCTTAACGCGCTTGCGGAAGTTTCGCTTGTCCACTTCCTCGCCGTTCACTGCCTCGTAGAGCCGTTGTAGCTGTGTGAGCGTGAAGAGGTTGGGAAGCAGTCGGAAGCTGATGGGCTCGGTGGAGATCTTCTTCCTCATCATCCGGCGGGCATCGATTACCATCTGGTTGTGGTCAGAGTAGAGCTGGGGAATCTCGTTGATGTTCACCCATTCCACACCGTGCTCACGCCGCAGCTGGTCGTCGTAGTCCTTCACGTTGATAAGGGCATAGTAGGCCACGGACACCACTCGTTCGCCCGGGTCGCGGTCTACACTACCGTAGGCACCGACCTGACGCATATACACATTGCGCAGTCCCGTCAGCTCGAACAGGGTGCGGGCGGCAGCATCGTCAACGCTCTCGTCGTTGCGGACGAAGCCTCCGTAGAGGCTCCATTCGCCGCGTCCGGGATCCATCTTGCGCCGGCCAATCAGTATCTTCAGCTTGTTCTCCTCGAACCCGAAGATGATACAGTCGACCGACACGAAGATTTTCTGATATTCAAAATAGTATGAGGTCATTCTCGGATGAATGTTTAATTACCACAGCAGTGCATAGAGCAGGAACGTGATGAGGCAGATGCCAAAGGCGCCCCAAGTGTAGCCACGCGTAGTGCTGAACAGGTTGAGGTTGATAGGCAGTGCTTTGGCGTCGCGCACCTTATCCACGGAGTTGCTGTAAAGCCATACGGCATTGCAGCCCACCAGCACACCGAAGAAGATGAATGCTTGGAAACCGATGTCGTTCAGATAGTCAATCAGGTTGTTCTCCGGGTCTTTCACTCCGTGGGTGGCACCGATGGCTACCACGGCGATGGCGATGACAATCATCGCAGCACCGGCAATACCCATAATCTTGGCCCACTTCAGCATCTGCTGCTGGTCGCCCTCAGCAGGCTTCTCGCAGCTGACATACTTCCGGTCGAAGTAAGACACGATGATGAAGAAAGTGACGAGGATGATGAAGATGTAGCCGGCACGGAACTGGAAGGCCACCTCGGGGAAGCACACTTTGAACAGCACGCCCAGCGGGATGGTGATGATGGCCGACCACACGGCGGCAGTAGAGCTGGCGCGCTTCCACAGCAGACCCAGACCGAAGACGGTGATGATGCCCGGATAGATGAATCCACTGTACTCCTGAATGTACTGGAAGGCCTGATCCAGACCGCCGAGCAGCGGCTTCACGGCTACCAGTGCGATGAGCAGGGCGCAGACGGCCACGACGCGGCCAATGTTCACCAGCTGCTTGTCGCCGGCCTGCTTGTTGATGTACTTCTTGTAGATGTCCATCGTGAAGAGGGTAGAGGTGGAGTTGAACATCGAGGCCAGTGAGCTGATGATGGCAGCGGTGAGGGCTGCGAAGCTCAGACCCTTGATGCCCGTCGGGGTGAAGTTGCGGATCAGCCACGGATAGGCATCGTCGGCCACGTTAATCTTACCGGCCAGATTCATCGATGCAAAGGTCTCGGGATTCTCCATAATATAGTAGGCGCAGATGCCGGGCAGTACCACGATGAAGGGGATGACAATCTTCAGGAAACCGGCGAAGATAAGACCCTTCTTGGCCTCGTCGATGCTCTTGGCAGCCAGTCCTTTCTGAATGATGTACTGGTTGAAGCCCCAGTAGCCTAAGTTGGTGAGCCATACACCGCCCACCACGGCAGCGATACCGGGCACGTTGGTGAAGGCCTCGTGGTTGTGGCTGTCTTGGATGACGAGGTGGAAGTGCACGTCTTGAGCGTGTGCGCCCGTCGTCATATCGTTGTACACCTGTCCCAGTGCGCCCAGTGCATCGGTACCGAGGATGGCACCCATCTCGTGCAGGGCTACATAGGCCGTAATCAGACCGCCGCCCACGAGGAAGGTCACCTGCATCACGTCGGTCCAAGCCACGGATGCCAGACCGCCGTAGATAGAGTAGATACCGGCAATGACAAACAGACCGAGGATGATGAGCATACGCATCGACACCTCAATGCCAAAGATGCTGACGGCCAGTCCCTGCAGACCCAGAATCTGCTCAATGGCCAGTGCGCCCAGCCAAGCTACCGAGGTGAGGTTGACAAACACGTAGAGGAACAGCCACAGGATAGAGAAGGCCAGACCCACTCCGTCGTTGTAGCGCTCGCGCAGGAACTGCGGTATGGTGAAAATCTTGCGGTCGAGCATTACGGGCAGCAGGAACTTGCCGATGACCACCAGCGTTACGGCGGCCATCACCTCGTAGGCAGCGATGGCAATACCGTCGCGGAAGCCCGTTCCCGACATTCCGATAAACTGCTCGGCAGAGATATTGGCTGCGATGAGCGAGGCACCTACAGCCCACCAAGTCAGCGTGTTGCCGGCCAAGAAGTAGTCGTTGGCACTCTTTTCTTTTCCGTCCTTGTTGCGGCTGAGAAACAGTCCCAGACACACAAGCAGAATCAGGTAAATGACGAGGATAATGAAGTCGATGGTCTTAAACCCCGACATACTTATCGCTTCTGAAATACTGTTCATTGTGATATAGATGTTTTAAGTGATTAATATTCGTTTCGTTGGCTTATTTGACAGAGAAGCGATAGGCAGCGTGGCTGAAATACTTCTCGCCCGGACGCAGCGTGGGGCTGGCCCATTCGGGATGGTTGGGGCTGTCGGGGAACTTCTGGCTCTCCAAGCATACGCTGACGTGCTTGGGATACTTCACGCCGTGCTTGCGTATGATGTCGGCATCGCGGCCTACGCCTTGGAAGTTGCCGCTGTAGACCTGCACGCCCGGCTCGTTGGTGAACATCTCCATCAGGATGCCCGTCTTTGGCGAGTAGAGGCTGGCACACACCTGCGTGTCGTCGCCCTTACCGTCTTGATAGGTGTTCAGGCAGAAGTTATGGTCGTAGCCCGTGGCGTTCTGTATCTGGTCGTACTGCGACTGAATGCTGTCGCCTACGGCGTGAGGCTTGCGGAAGTCGAAGGGAGTGCCCTCTACGTTGCGAATCTCGCCCGTCGGGATATACTTGGCATCCGAGGCCGTGAAGCGGTCGGCATTGACGTAGAGCACTTGGTCGTAGGCTGCCTGTGTGAAGTCGCCCGAGAGGTTGTAGTAGTTATGGTTCGTCTGGTTGATGATGGTCTCCTTATCGGTTTCAGCCTCCCACGTGATGTCCAGCGTGTTGTCTGCGGTCACTTTATAGGTGGTCACGGCCTTCACCGTTCCCGGGAATCCGTTCTCGCCGTCTTCGGCCACGATGGTCAGCTTCAGGATGGAGTCGCCAATCTGCTCAGCCTCGTAGACTTGGTTCATCCAGCCCGTGGTGCCGCCGCCGTGCAGGCAGTTCTCGTTGTCGTTCACTTTCAGCTGATACGTGTTGTCACCCAGCTTGAACTGGGCGTTCTTGATGCGGTTGGCATAGCGGCCCACGCTGGAGCCGTAGTCGCTTGGCGAGTTGAGCGTATCGGCATACTGGGCAATGTTGTCGAAGCCCAGCACCACGTCGGTCGGCTTGCCGTCCTTATCGGGCACGACGAGCGACACCACGCGGCCGCCATAGTTTGTGATGCATACCTCCATACCGCTCTGGTTCTTGAGGGTGTAGAGCTTCACCGGTTTTTCTTGAATCGTTGTGTCAAACTTGGCCGGATCCAGACCCGATACCGTCAATGTCGGGGCCTGCTGGCTGCCGGCACAAGCAGAGAACATCAGCGTAGCCACGCCGAGTCCGAGGAAGATTCCTTTAAGTGTTTTCATTGCTATTAATGATTAGTAATTATAATGTATAGATTTATTTGGGTGTAAATTTACAATTTATTTCCGATATGGCAAAAGAAAAAGCCATAAAACTTTTTCTAAAGTGTGATTTTTACACTTTAGAACGTGTTTTTTAACGATTATAAACAAAAAAAATGAGCGGATGCGGGGGAATTGCCTCGGGTGGAAAATGGGGTCAAAAGAGTGGAAGGTCGCCTTCATATATGACATATTCGCGCGGTAGGGTGATGACTTTCAAGCGTTCGAACCACGTGCGCGACGAGTTGGAAAAGTGGCGTTTCGTGTGGCTACTGATGATGTAATAGCTGGCGCAGTATTCGTCCATCAGCTCGCAAAAGGTCTTTTTGATGCGTGAACACTTCTCGTTAATGGCATTGTCAAGCGGGTTGACGAGCCGGTCGACACTTTCTTCTATGATCTGCTTGTCAAGACTGCGTGCCGTTGCCATATAGTAGCGCAGCAGTTCGGAACGATAGTTGGCCAGTTGCTTGAATTCGATGCCTTTGGGATGGGCGAGGAAGAGCAGATAAACCGCTTTGTGGATTGGCTGTAACTCGATGACAATGGGCTTCTGTCCGTCGATAATAAACTGATAATCAGCCGTAATCCGGAGTGGGCGCAACCTTCCCTTAGTTGCTTCGAGACGCAGTTCCTCGAGGAGCGGAGTGCCTATGGCTTGCAGCAGCAAGTCAATACGGCCAGCTGTCTGTAGATGCTCAACGAGCCGTTTCAGCTCATTGGCTATTTCTGTGGGTGTGTTTGGAATCTTTTCCATCTATTCCGTCGTGTCTTGCAGCATTTCGTTCATTTTGCGGCTGAGCCAGTTGCTCCATCGCTGAATGGACGGTTGAGGCTGTACAGGCGTGTCGTCGCTGCCGGTTTCTGTTTCAGTGGCGACAGGTGTCGGCAGGGGCGTTGGCGGGATAGCAGGCTCTGGCTCTTGAGGCTGCTCAATAGTGAAATCCGGTTCGGACTGTGGGGGAACAGCCGTTGGTCCTTCCGTTTTGCTGACCGTACGCTTGATGGGCTTGTACAACTTGGGAATCAGACACTCATAGTAGTTGTCATCGTAGGTCTCGTTTACTGTGTCAGATTGCTGAATTTCGTCTTCAATGCCTGTGGCGAGGATGATGACTTTGGCATCCTGCTCCAGTGTATTGTCGGTCGAAGTGCCCCAGATGACGTCGATATTCGGATCGAGCTGGTCGAAGAAGTCGTCGATTTCCATTATTTCGCGTACACAGATGGGCGCTTCGTCGCTGGCATAGATATTGAATAGAATGCGCTTGGCCTTGCTGATGTCGTTGCCGTAGAGCAGGGGCGAGTCAAGCGCATCGTTGATGGCCTGCTCTACGCGATGCTCGCCACTGGCACGTCCCATTGCCATAATGGCACCGCCGCCGTTGCGCATCGTGGCCTCCACATCGCGGAAGTCGAGGTTGATACCGCCTTCGCTGTTGACAGTAATGAGCTCGGAAATGCCTTTTACGGCGTCTTTTAGGATGTTGTCGGCTCGTTTGAACGCTTCTTTGATGGACAAGTCGGAGTCTGCGAAGACGTCGCACAGCCGCTCATTGTTGATGATGAGCAGGGCATCGACGTGCTTGCGCAGTTCATCAATGCCTTTCAGTGCTTTGACAATCTTGTTCTTCTTCTCGAAATAGAAGGGGATGGTGACCACACCGACTGTCAGAATGCCCAGTTTCTTGGCTGCCTCAGCTACAACGGGGGCTGCTCCCGTACCAGTTCCGCCGCCCATACCAGCCGTGATGAAAGCCATCTGTGTGCCGTCGTTCAGTAGCCGTCCGATGTCATCGAGGTTGCTCTCGGCCTCCTGCCGCCCCAGTTCGGGGCGTCCACCTGCTCCCAGTCCTGTCTTGCCCAGCAGCAGTCTGTCGGGCACAGTGGCGCCTTTCAATGCCTGACTGTCTGTGTTGCAGACGGCAAAGGTCACCCCCTCAATGCCTTCTTGGTACATATTTCTGACAGCATTGCCGCCGCCGCCGCCCACGCCCACCACTTTAATGATGTTTTGTGACTGGTCCTCGATGGGAGGCTGTGCGATATCGATCATTGGTATCGAGTGTTCTTCTTTCTTTTTCATACGCGATGTGTTGATTGCAGTTGCAAAGATAGGAAATAAAATCGGAACGGCCATCGCTCCGCAAGACTTGCGGCGAAAAAACAAGAGGCTGTGTTAAAATGATAAAGCCAGTTGTTCTGTTCAGTAATTTAAATTAAATTACTCAGCAATTTGATTTAAATTACCGAGCAATTTAATTTAAATTACTTTTTAGGGACGCAGTAAAATGAATGTCGTGCCACTGCCTCTTTCAGAGATTGAGGCTCTGGACGAACGTGCGCAGCTGCTGCAGGTCCTCGTCGTTGGGATGGCCGGCCTGAATGGGGCCCATCGCACCGCGGCAGGTGAACTGACGCTCGTCTACGGTGATGCCCTGCTGTTCGAGCAGTGCCTTCACCTTAGGATAGTTGGACTCGATGATGGCCGCCGAGCTGAAGCAGATGACGCGCTTCACCTTCTCGGGCGTGAGCGTGCGGATAAACTTCTTCACGCGCCAGTCTACGACGGTAGCATAGACGGCCGAGCCCAGCAGCAGGATGTCTACGGGCTGCTCAATCGGTTCGTTGATGGTCTTGGCTTCGATGCCGAGGGCATCGGCCACTACGCCGGCCATCTTTCGGGTATGGCCGAACTTGCTGTAATAGCGGATTTCTATATTCATCATTTTCTCGGTTAGGGATTTGTCGTGTTCTCTTTTTTCTCAGGCTGAGGGCTGGGCCACCATTGCCTCCACCTCCTCGCGGTGCTCCCACAGGGCGCAGCCGCCCGTGTGCTCTCCGCCCACGAGCTTCACCTCGCGCAGCCGGCGGAACAGGGGAGAGCGCAGTGCCCCGCGCACGCCCAGCTGCACCACGTTGCTGTCGGAATAGGGCGAGAAGGGGCAGGGCTCGGCCGAGCCGTCGGGGCCTATGTGGAAGAAGCCGCGGCCGGCAGCCAGACAGCCGCCCAGATGCTGCTCGTCGCCCGGGAAGGAGATGATAATCACGTCGGGGAAGCGTTCGCGCTGGTGGGCCTGCACGGCCTCCATCCGGGCAATGTCGGCGTCGCCGAAGGCCAGATGCTCGGTGCCGGGCTCCGTGGGCACATACTCCACGTAGATAATCATCCGGCAGCCCAGCGACTTCAGCTGCTCCACGTAGTCGTCGGACGTGACCAGCTCGAAGTTGGCCGTGGTCACGGTGATGCTGGCACCGAAGAAGAGGTCTTCGGCCTGCAGCTCGCCCATCGTGCGCAGGATGCGCTGGTAGATGCCGCGTCCGCGCCGGTCGTCGGTGCCGTTCTCGGTGCCTTCGATGCTGATGACGGGAATCATATTGAGGTGTTGCTTCAGAAAGCGGATGTAGGCAGGACCGAGCAGCGTGCCGTTGGTGAAGATGGGGAATATCATATCCTTTACCTCGGCCACTTGCTCCAGAATGTCCTTACGCATCATCGGCTCGCCGCCGGCCAGCAGGGCAAAGTTGATGCCCATTCCGGCTGCCTCGGTGAACGTCTGTCGCCACTGCTCGGGGCTGAGGGTGGGGCGCTGGCTCTTGCCGGGGTCGTCGGCAATGCCGTTGGTGCGCGCATAGCAGCCCTTGCACGACAGGTTGCAGCTGGTAGAGATGCTGGCTATGAGAAACGGGGGGACGTTAATTCCCTCGGCGTCGAGCAGTCGCTGGCGGCGCTTCTCTGATTTGGCAAACTCTGCTGCATCTTGAAGGCGAACTTGGCTTCGCGCGGATTGGTCAGCACGTTCTTGTAGGCCTTGATCATAATGTTGCGGATGGTGCCGCCCATATAGCTTTGTAAATCAATCATTTTCCTCGTTGCTTGTCAGGTTGTTCTTTAAGTATGTCGATCAGCGTGTCGAGCGTGGGTGCCATTGCCGTAAGGTCGTTGAGACTGGCGCCCTGTTCGCTGAGCGCGCGGCTCAGGCATACGGGTATGTTCTTGGCTTCCTCCTCCAGCAGCCGGCCCTTTTCCGTCAGCGAGACCACCCGCTGGCGGGTGTCGGTAGTGCCGCGCTCGCGCACCACGATGCCCTCTTTCTCCATTCGCTGGATGAGCGGGGTTACGGTGTTGGTCTCCAGCACCAGCCGTTTGGCAATGTCGCCCACCAGCCGGTGGTCGTGCTCCCACAGCAGCATCAGCACGAGATACTGCGGGTAGGTGATGCCGAGGGGCTCGAGATAGGGGCGGTAGGCCTGTATCACGAGGCGCGAGACGGTGTAGAGGCGGAAGCAGATTTGGTTCTGCAAGTTCAGTTGTTCGTATGCCATTGGGGGGTTATTGCTCTTGCAGGAATGCTTCGATGTCGGCCTTGAGCCGCTCCGGCTGGGTAGTCGGGGCGTAGCGCTTGACGGTCTTGCCGTCCTTAGCGACGAGAAACTTGGTGAAGTTCCACTTGACGCGCGAGCCCAGCAGGCTGCGCGTGCGGCTCTTCAGATACTTGAACACGGGGTGGGCATCGTCGCCGTTGACGTCTACCTTCTTCATTATCTGGAACGTCACGCCATAGTTCAGCTGGCAGAAGCCCTCTATCTCGCTGTCGCTGCCGGGGTCCTGATGGGCAAACTGGTTGCACGGGAAGCCTATGACCACGAGGCCGCGGTCGCGGTAGGCTTGGTGGAGTTCTTCCAGTCCTTTGAACTGCGGGGTGAAGCCGCACTTGCTGGCAGTGTTGACTATCAGCAGCACTTTGCCTTTGAAGTCGGCAAAGTCTATCTCTTTGCCCTTGCTCGTCAATGCTTTGAAATCATAGATGGTTTCCATACATCTTCCTCTTTTATACGGTTCTTGTTCTTCGTTTTATATCGTTCGCGATGCAAATATACGTCTTTCTTTTTATATCGCAAGCGATTTATCGGTCGATTTAACGTTGTTTTAGAAATTCATTCGTAATGAAGAAGGCGGCGACCCCAGCCAACTTGGGGCGCTTCGTGGCTTGCGAAGCAACACTCCGCGGCTTCGGGAGCGTTGCTCCGCGGCCTGCGGAGCATCGCTCCCCAGCCTCTGCAGCATTGCTCCGCAGCCTTTGAAACATTGGCGGGGGCTTCACTTTTTCGTCTTTTTGCTGTCGTATTTCGCATTAATTACTTATCTTTGCCACCGTAAACCAAAGATACCTAAAGGCAACAATGATGAAATCAATCCGAATCTGGGGGCTGTTGCTGGCACTGCTGCTGGCCGTTCCCACAAGCGTTCTGGCGCAGATGCCGCCGTGCCCCGTATGCGGCAAGAAGATGAACCTCTGCCCCTACCACGGCAAGCATCCTGCCCCGAAGCCCAAACCGAAACCCACGGCCAAGCCCAAACCGAAGCCACAACCGAAGCCGCAGGCGCAGCAACCGCAGGTGCAGGCGGCTTATGAGGTGACGTTCACGTGCAACGTGCCGTCGGCTACGATGTATATCGACGATGCGAATATGGGCAATCCTACGGGTTCCAAATATGTCAAGACCGGTACGCGCCGTGTCCGTCTGACGGCCGATGGCTACGAAGACTATGAGGGCACGTTCACCGTGGGCCCCAACAGCACTGCGGCCAGTTTTACGATGACACAACGTGCGCAGCCGCCGCTTTCCGATGAGACCATCACGGTCAATGGCGTCAGTTTTGTAATGAAGGGCGTGCAGGGCGGTACGTTCCAGATGGGCTCCAACGACAGTGAAGCTGAGAGTAATGAGAAGCCTGTGCATCAGGTGACGGTATCGTCGTTCCGCATCGGCCAGACGGAGGTGACGCAGGAGCTGTGGCAGGCCGTGATGGGTACGAATCCGTCAAAGTTTAAGGGCGCGAAGCGTCCCGTGGAATGCGTAAGCTGGGAGGACTGCCAGCAGTTTATCCAGCGGCTGAACGCGAAGACGGGCAAGCAGTTCCGCCTGCCCACGGAGGCCGAATGGGAATACGCAGCCCGTGGTGGCAACCGGAGCAGCGGCAGCAAGTATGCGGGCTCGTCTTCGATAGACGCAGTGGCTTGGTATACGGTGAATAGTTATAAAAAAGGAAGCAATAGTCCCGATTATGGCACGCACGAGGTGGGTACGAAGCAGCCGAACGAGCTGGGCCTGTATGATATGTCGGGCAACGTAAATGAGTGGTGCAGCGACTGGTATGGCTCTTATAGCAGCGCATCCCAGACGAATCCTGCTGGTCCGTCTTCGGGCTCTATCCCCGTGGTCCGTGGTGGCTGTTGGGACCTCGACGCGCAGAGCTGCCGCGTGTCGGATCGGGGCAACTGTTCGCCCGGCAGCCGCGTCCGCCGCATCGGACTGCGCCTCGCCCTTTAGTTCACCCGCTTCCCCCTCAAAAAAGCGCGGTCTTAGCCAAAGAGGGGGCAAAACGTAAGCTTGCGGTTGGGCAACCTGCATCTGTAAGTTGTGCGGCCGCAGAAAGCAAAGAAAAGACCATTTCTGAACCTACCATCAAGTTCGGAAATGGTCTTTTCTTATTTGGAATGTTGCTGTTGCGCCATAGGCGCAGTGCCTATTAGCAAATCTTGCGCGAGCCGTCGCCGATGACAACGTCGTAGACTTTCGGAGCGTGGCCGTACTTGGCCGCAAACTTCTCCGTGGCATCGGCAATGAACTTCTTGTACAGGTCGTTGCGCACGAGGTTGATGGTGCAACCGCCGAAGCCGCCACCCATAATGCGGCTACCCGTCACGCCGTTCGCCTTAGCCAGCTCGTTCAGGTAGTCCAACTCCTCGCAGCTGACCTCGTACTCCTTCGACAGACCCTCGTGGGTCTCGTACATCTTCTGGCCCACCGTCTCGTAGTCGCCGGCATTGAGGGCGTCGCAGACAGCCAGCACGCGGTCTTTCTCACCGAGCACGAACTTGGCGCGCTTGTAGTCCTCTTCGCCTACTTCGGCACGCACTTCCTCCAGCTGCTCCCACGTGCAGTCGCGCAGGGTCTCGAATTGGCCTTCCGGATGCTTGGCCTGAATATGCTTCACCACGTTCTCGCAGGAGTTGCGGCGGTCGTTGTAGGGCGAGCCGGCCAGCTCGTGCTTCACGACGGAGTCGAGCAGCACCAGCCGATAGCCGTCGGGCTTGAAGGGGAAGTATTCGAACTCACGGCTGCGGCAGTCGAGGCGCATCAGACAGTCGGACTTGCCGAAGACGCTGGCAAACTGGTCCATAATGCCGCAGTTGACGCCGCAGTAGTTGTGCTCCGTGGCCTGACCGGCCAGTACCATATCCCACTGGCTCACCTTATTGTCGCCGAAGAGGTCGTTCAGACCGAAGGCAAAGCAGCTCTCCATCGCTGCCGACGACGACATACCGGCACCGAGGGGCACGTCGCCGGCAAAGGCAATGTTGAAGCCCTTCACGGGCACGCCGAGCTTCTTCATCTCCAGCGCGATGCCGTAGATGTAGCGGGCCCAGCTGGCGCGCGGCCCGTTGGGGTCGCCCAGCTTGAAGTCTACGCGGTCTTTCAGGTCGATGGCGTAGGCGCGCACGGTGTCTTCAGTGTCGTTCGGGCGAATCTCGGCCATAATGCCTTTGTCAACGGCTCCGGGGAATACGAATCCGCCATTATAGTCAGTGTGCTCACCAATCAGGTTAATACGGCCGGGAGAGGCATAGACGTGACCAGTCTTACCGTCAAAGTGCTTGATGAAGCGGCTTCTTACAAATTCAATATCCATAATCGTTTGCTTTGTTTATAGGTTAATAATGTATTCTTCTTATTCAACAGGGATGTCCTTATTTACGTTCTTGCAGCCGAAGAGGGCGTAGTAGAACATATAGGCCATTGCCAGCAGATAGACGAAATAGCTGGGCATATAGCCCATAAAGTTGGAGAACCAGCCTTGGATGAGGGGCAACACGCCGCCGCCTACTACCATCATCATAAAGATACCGCTGGCCTGCGCCGTGTACTTGCCCAGTCCCTCGGTGGCCAGATTGAAGATGCTGGCCCACATAATAGAGGTGCACAAGCCGCAGAGCACCAGCAGCAGGGCACTGACGGGAACGACGGCCGAGGTGAACGAGAAGGTCATAATGCTGAAGAGCGGCATCGTGACGGTACTGGTCTTGGGCAGCACCATAGCGGCGAGGATAAGAATCATTCCGACACAGGTGGTGGCCAGCATCAGTTGGCGCGACGACACCTTTCCGGCAATGAAGCCCGAGACGAGTCGGCCGCAGAGCATCAGCAGCCAGTACATAGCGGCTACGGCTCCACCGATGGTGGCGGCATTCTCGAGCAGGCCGGCACCTTTCTCGGTCGTATCGGACAGGTAGAAGTTCAAAGCGCCCGGGATGCCCACCTCAACGCCTACGTAGACGAAGATGGGAATGACGCCCAGCGTGCAGTGGCGGAATGACCACGGCGAGTGCTCGAACTTGGTTTCGGCAGTGACCTTGCCCAGCTCAGGGTCTTGGATGGGGATGAAGGTCAGGGCGACAAAGGCTCCTGCGAAGACTGCCATTGCAATATAGAGTACCAGATTGACGTCGGCCATCTGAGTGGACTTGGTCACTTCGCCGATGAGCGCACCGACCAGCATCGGGGTGAGCGTACCGGTCAGCGAGTTCAGCGTGCCGCCGATGAGGTTCAGCTGGTTGCCGCGGTTGCCGCCGCCGCCAAGCAGGTTGAGCATCGGGTTGACCACCGTGTTCAGGATGCAGACGGAGAAACCGGAGATGAAGGCACCGAGCAGATAGACGCAGAAGCCGGCAATGCCCGTGGGGAAGCTGGAGATGAACTGCACCAGCACGCCAAAGAAACCGACGGCAATACCAATCAGCGCCGACTTCTTATAGCCAATCTTGGTCAGCATCTTGCCTGCGGGAATACCCATAAACAGATAGGCGAAGAAGTTCATAAAGTTACCCATCATTCCCAGCATATTGTTGCCGTCGATGCCGGGCTGGCTCTTCCAGATGACACCGATGGGTGCACCGAGGTTGGTGACGAACGCAATCATTGCGTAGAGGAAGAACATCGTGATGATGGCGATGATGCTTCCGTTTTGCTTTTGTGAATTAGACATTGTTTCTTTCCTTTTTTAACATTATGAATAGTTGATAGTTATTTCTCCACTCCAAACCGATAGATGGTCTTCTGCTTGTACTGCTGCCCCGGATTCAGAATGACTGAGGGGAAGTAGGGGTGGTTGGGGGTGTCGGGGAAGTGCTGGCACTCGAAGCAGATGGCCGAGCGGCGGGGGAACGTGGCCCCGTGCTGGCCTTTGTAGCCGTCGGCCCAGTTGTCGCTGTAGACCTGCATACCCGGCTCGGTCGTATAGACTTCGAGCGTGCGGCCACTGACGGGCTCGGTCAGCTTGGCGGCATAGCTCAGCTCGCCCTCTTCCCGCTTGTTCAGCACGAAGCAGTGGTCGTAGCCGGCGCCGTTCTTAATCTGCTCGTCGTCGGCATCAATGTCCTGACCGACGGGCTTGGCCGTGCGGAAGTCGAACGGCGTACCGGCTACCTTCAGAATCTCGCCGGTAGGAATGGATGTCTCGTCGGTGGGAATGAAGAAGTCGGCATTGATTTGGCAAATCTGATTCTCAATCGTAGGAGTGGGATTGGCAATGCCCGACAGTGAGAAGAAGGCGTGATGCGTCAGGTTGATGATGGTCTTCTTGTTGGTGGTTGCCATATACTCAATGATCAGCTCGTTCTGGTCAGTGAAGGTGTACTCTACGGCAATGCGGCACTCTCCGGTGAAGCCCTCTTCACCATAGGCGCTGGTATAAGTGAGTGCCAGCGCGCGCGGCCCCATTTGACGGGCATCCCAGACGCGGGCGTGGAAGCCGGTGGGACCGCCGTGCAGGGCATTTGGGCCGTTGTTGATGGCCAGCTGATAGTCTTTGCCGTTGAGCGTGAACTGGCCGCGGCGGATGCGGTTGCCGTAACGGCCAATCAGTGTGGACAAATAAGGCTCGGGGCTGTTGATGACCTCCTGAATGTTGTCGTGCCCTTGAATGACGTTGGCCACGTTGCCATCTTTGTCGGGGACCATAATGGCCACGATGGCGCCGCCGTAATTGGTGATTGCAACTTCGTAACCTAAGCGGTTTCGCAGTATGTATAAATCGGTTTTCTTTCCATTTACCGTGGTCTGGAAATCCTTACGGTTCAGACCACACAGGTTCGCGTTTTCCGTTGTGTTCGCCATAATCGATTGTTTTTAGTTATAATATCTTTTCTGCAAAGTAACCTAAAAAAAACGAATCTCACAAACGAAACGCAGAAAAAAACGCCTTTCCGAATGTTAAAAACAACTAAATGCAGTTTTTCAGGAAGTCTCCCACCACGTAGCTGCTGCCTCCGACGAAAACAAAATCGTCGTGCGCCGCATTGGCCATTGCGGCCTTATAGGCTTCGAAAACAGACGGATAAGCCCCGCCGCCCAGCCCGTATTCGCTGGCGTATGTCTGGACTACGGTCTCGGGGAGTGCCCGTTTGTTGGCTGCCTTCGTGAAGTAGTAGATGGCGTCTTTCGGGAGCAGGGACAGCACGCCGCAGATGTCCTTATCGTCTACCATTCCGAAGACGATGTGCATCTGGCGGCATTTGACGGCCTTCAGCTGTTGGCTCAGGTAAGTCCATCCCGCCACGTTGTGACCGGTGTCGCAGACCACGTGCGGCGCATTGCGCACCGTCTGCCACCGTCCCTGCAGTCCTGTGAGTGCAGCCACGTTCTTCAGTGCCTCTGCCAGCTCTTTCTTGCTCTTCTCAATGTTGGCGGGGTGCTTGCATTCGCAGAGATAGCCCAGCAGCTCTAACTGTCGGAGGGCCGCCAGAATGGTGTTGGTGTTCTTGGCCTGATAGCTGCCGGCCAGCCCTCCCCGCAGCGTGCCGTAGCGGCGGGTCTGATACTGCATCGTGCCGTCGGGCTGGCTTTCTGCGGCGATGACCTCCTTCTCGTCTTCGGCAAAGACAATCGGGGCATTCACCTCTTGGGCCTTTGCCTCGAATACGGGGCGCGTCTCTTCCGTCGCTTCCCCAATGACTACGGGAACGCCCGGCTTGATGATGCCCGCTTTCTCAGCAGCAATGGCTGCCAGCGTGTTGCCGAGGAACTGGGTATGGTCAAAGCTGATGTTGGTGATAACGGAGAGGATAGGGGAGATGATGTTCGTGCAGTCCAGCCGGCCACCCAGTCCTACCTCAATGACGGCAATGTCGACCTGCATATCCTTAAAATACTTGAAGGCCATCGCCGTGGTGACTTCAAAGAAAGAGGGGTGGAGCGGCTCGAAGAATGCCCGCTCGCGGGCTACGAAATCGACCACGTAGTCCTCGCTGACGGGGCGCCCGTTGACGCGGATGCGCTCCCGGAAGTCTACCAGATGGGGGGAAGTGTAGAGCCCCACCTTATAGCCGCACGTCTGTAAGACGGCCGCAATGGTATGCGAGCACGAGCCTTTGCCGTTGGTGCCTGCGACGTGAATGGTACGAAAAAACTGGTGCGGATGACCGAAATGGTCATCCAGCACCAGTGTGTTGTCCAGTCCTTCCTTATAGCCCGATGCGCCCTGCTTTTCAAACATCGGCATCTGGCTGAAGAGATAGGCCGTAGTCTCTTGATAGTTCATTAATTGAAGTAGTTCTTGAATTTCTGGAATATCGACCGCTTGGTGGCTGCGTCGCCTCTGAAATTGTCGCTCTTCCGGAACTGCTCAATGGCGTTCTTCTCTTCTTTGCTCAGCGTCTTGGGTATGTAGACGCTCACGTTCACCACCAAGTCGCCGTTGCCGCGTCCGTAGCCCTGCACGGCGGGCAGTCCCTTGCCGCGCAGCCGCATTGTCTTGCCGGGCTGCGTTCCCGGCTCAATCTTCACTTTCAGCTTGTTCCCTTCGATGGTCGGAATCTCAATATCGCCGCCAAGTGCTGCTGTCGGAAAGTCGAGCAATAGGTTGTATATCAGGTCGTTATTATCTCGGATGAATGTGTCGTTGTCCTCTTCTTCGATGAAGACCTGAATGTCGCCGTTGATTCCTTTGTGTCGGCCGGCATTGCCTTTGCCCGGCACGTTGACAATCATTCCTTCGGCCACTCCTGCGGGAATCTTGATTTCTACCACTTCCTCGCCTTTCGTAATGCCCGAACCGCCACATTCGTGACACTTGTTCTGCACGACGCGGCCCTCGCCGCCACAGGTAGGACACACGCCCTGCGTCTGCATCATTCCGAAAATACTCTGGGTGGTGTGGGTGATGACGCCCGAGCCGTGGCACGTCGGACAGTTCTCCATTCCGCTTCCGTCCTCGGCACCCGTGCCGTGGCAGTGCGAGCAGGTGACGTCCTTACGTACCTTAAACTTCTTCGTCACGCCGTGGGCAATCTCTTCGAGCGAGAGCCTGACCTTCAGTCGCAGGTCGCTGCCCCGATGCTTCTGCGGACCTCGGCTGCCTCCGCCGAATCCGCCGAATCCGGCTCTTCCGCCGAAGATGTCGCCGAACATCGAGAAGATATCGTCCATATTCATACTCGTACCGCCGAATCCGCCGAATCCGCCCGTCGGTCCGTTGAAGCCGAACTGGTCGTATTGCTGGCGTTTCTGCGGGTCGTGCAGCACGTCGTATGCTTCGGCCGCCTCCTTAAATTTCTCCTCCGCCTCTTTGTTGCCGGGGTTGCGGTCGGGGTGATACTTGATGGCGATGGTGCGATACGCCTTTTTTATCTGGTCTTCGGTCGCATTCTTGTCGACGCCAAGCACCTCGTAATAGTCTCTTTTTGCCATTTTATTGTCCTACTGCCACTTTGGCGTGGCGGATTACTTTGTCGTTCAGGGTGTAGCCTTTGGCTACGCAGTCAATGACCTTTCCTTTCTTGTCGTCGCCCATCGGCAACAGCGCAACGGCTTCGTGCACGTCTGTATTGAAGTCGGCATCGTCGGTCTCGATGACTTTCACGCCCATTCCTTCCAGAATCTTTACGAATTTGTTGTATATCAGCTCCATTCCCTCGCGTAGCACGGCAGGGTCGTCGGTCTTCTCTCCATTCTCGAGGGCGCGCTCCATATCGTCGATGACGGGCAGGATGGCACTGACGGCACGCTCGCTGCCGTTCAGTATCAGTTCGGCTTTCTCCTTCAGCGTGCGTTTGCGGAAGTTGTCAAACTCGGCCACTGAGCGCAGATACTTGTCTTTCAGCTGCGCTATTTCTTCGTTGGCAGCCTCCAACGGGTCTTTCTCCTCAGCCACTTCGGCCACTTCAGCCTCTTCGGCATTGCCTTCGGGCACATCGTTGTTTACTTCTTCCACCTCTACGGTCTGCTCTTCCTGTTCCAGAGCCTCGCCGTCGGTTACGTTTATCTTTTCATCCATAGTTGTTGATTTTAATGTCCTCTACTTGCCTTCTGCAAAAACCGTGCCGTTTTTACGAATACATTCTCTGCTTCTGCTCCTTAATCTGTGCATCATAGATGTAGTCGTCGTAGGTCATCAGCTTGTCGATGGTGCCTTTGGGCGTCAGTTCGATGATGCGGTCGGCCACGGTATTGATGAATTCGTGGTCGTGCGAGGCAAAGAGGATGTTGCCTTTGAAGTTGATCAGATTGTTATTGAAAGCCTGAATCGACTCGAGGTCGAGGTGATTGGTGGGGGTGTCGAGGATGAGGCAGTTGGCATTCTTCAGCTGCATACGGGCTATCATACAGCGCATCTTCTCGCCTCCGCTGAGCACGTTCACCTTCTTCTGCACGTCCTCGTCCCTGAACAGCATACGTCCGAGGTACGACTTCATCAGCACCTCGTTGCCCTTGCCGTATTGCGACAGCCAGTCCACGAGATTCAGCTCGCTCTTGAAGAAGTCGGTGTTGTCCAGCGGCAGATAGGCCGTTGTGATGGTCACGCCCCACTTATAGGTGCCGGCGTCGGCCGTGCGGTTGCCGTTGATAATCTCGAACAGGGCCGTCATTGCCTTCGGATTGTGCGACAGGAATACCGTCTTCTGTCCTTTCTCTATCGTGAAGTTCACGTCGTCAAAGAGCACCGTTCCGTCGGCATCCACGGCTTTCAGCCCCTCCACTTCGAGAATCTGCGTTCCCGGTTCGCGTTCCATCTGGAAGATGATGCCGGGGTATTTGCGGGTCGACGGCGTAATCTGCTCCACGTTCAGTTTCTCCAGCATCTTCTTGCGCGACGTGGTCTGCTTCGACTTGGCTACGTTGGCCGAGAAGCGGCGGATAAACTCCTCCAGCTGCTTGCGCTTCTCCTCGGCTTTCATCTTCTGGTTCTGTGCCTGACGCAACGCCAGCTGCGAGCTCTCGTACCAGAACGAGTAGTTACCCGAGAAGAGCGTCACCTTACCAAAGTCAATATCGACGGTCTGTGTCGATACGGCGTCGAGGA
>JAFUZD010000082.1 GCA_017476785.1 Prevotella sp.
CGGGTATCGGCTCAAAAGCAAAGGAGTTAGGAACATCAGCAATGAATATCCTAACTCCTTATTCATAAAAGAAAAAACGCGGAATTAGCTCAGTTGGTAGAGCATTGGCTTCCCAAGCCGAGGGTCGCGGGTTCGAGTCCCGTATTCCGCTCTTTCTTTTCAGATGCGCTCCACTTGCTTTACTCCTTTCACCGTTCTTAGTTTCTTCAGCAGCGTTTCCAGTCGCGATGTGTCTTCGAGCATTACGACCAATATGCCACGGAACAATCCGTCGTGGCTGTCGATGTTGATGCTGCGCAGTGCCAGCTTCTCATCTTTCGAGATGATGCTCGTCAGATTGTTTACAATACCAATGTCGTCGTTGCCAATGACACGCAACGTAATGGAATACTGAGACGAGCCCTTTCCGCTCCAACGGGCTTTCACGATGCGATAGCCAAAGCGGCGACGCAGCTCGGGAGCATTGGGACAGTCGTCGCGATGAATCTTGATTCCGTCGTTAATCGTGATGAATCCAAAGACCTTATCGCCATAGATGGGCTGGCAGCAGCGAGCCAACTGATAGTCTACCCCCTTCAGGTTGCGGTCGATGACCAGCACGTCGTCGCTGATGCGCTCATTCACGCCAGCCCTACTCTCGTCCAAGACAAACTCCTCAGCACTCCGCGCCTGATTATTGCCAATGACGGGTTGCTCTCCCTGCTGAATCTCGAGATACTTGTCTATGACCGTATTCACGTCGAGCGTACCGTCGGCAATCTGGCGGTAAAAGTCGCTCACCTCTTTGAATCCCAGCTTCTTGACAAGATGCGCCATCGTGGACTCCTCAAGTTCAATCTTTCGATTCTTGAACTTACGCTCTATCATCTCCTTAGCAAACAAGCCTTCTTTCACCTGCGTCTCTTTGAGTGCCAAGCGAATCTTCGACTTGGCCCGCGAGGTTTTCACTATGTTCAGCCACTCTTGCTTAGGTTTCTGGTTCGAAGCCGTCATTATCTCCACCTGATCGCCACTGTGAAGCGGCTGGCGAAACGTCACCACCTTATTATTAATACGCGCGCCCACGCACGCGTTACCTATTTTAGAATGGATATGGTAGGCAAAGTCGAGCACCGTGGCACCTTTGGGAAATTTGTACAAATCGCCTTTCGGAGTGAACACGAACACCTCGTCTTCGTAGAGATCCATCTTGAACTGATCCATCATCTGCAGGTCGTCACTCGTCTCAAGAATGCTGCGGATGCTGTTCAGCCATTCATCCAGCCCACTCTCTCCCTTTACGCCCTTATAGCGCCAGTGTGCCGCCACGCCCCGCTCGGCAATCTCGTCCATCCGCTCCGTGCGTATCTGCACCTCCACCCACTTCTGCTCCGGACCGAGAACGGTGATGTGCAGGCTCTCGTAGCCGTTGCTCTTGGGCACCGACAGCCAGTCGCGCAGTCGTTTGGGATTGGGCTGATACATATCCGTCACGATGGAGTACACCTGCCAGCAATGCATCTTCTCTTTCTCCAGCGGCGAGTCCAGAATAATCCGGATGGCAAAGAGGTCGTAGACGCCCTCGAAGTTGCACTTCTGCTTCTTCATCTTCTGCCAGATAGAATGAATCGACTTGGTGCGCCCTTTCAGGTGGAACTTCAGTCCTGCCTCAGTCAGTCGCTCGCTGATAGGCTGTATAAATCGCTCGATGTACGCATCGCGCGATTTTTTTGTGGCGTTCAGTTTCTCCTTTATCAGATAGTAAGCCTCGTGCTCCAAATACTTGAGCGACAAATCCTCAAGCTCGCTCTTCAGCTTGTACAAGCCGAGCTTGTGGGCCAGCGGAGCGTAGAGGTAGGCTGCCTCTTCGGCCACTTCGCGCTGCGCTTCCATATTCTTCGTGTCGCGAATCTGCCGCATCAGATTGACGCGGTCGGCAATCATTATCAGGATGACGCGCATATCCTCAGCGAACGAGAGTAGCAGATTGCGGAAATTCTCGGTTTCAACGACCGGATTCTTGGCGTAAAGCTCTTGTATGCGCTGCAAACCGTGCAGAATCCGAGCCACCGACTCGCCAAAGTCGCTACGTATGTCGTCCAGCGTGTTGAAGCCGCCCGCCACGCCCGGATGGAGCAATATAGCCAATACGGCATCGCGCTTCAGGCCGATTTCATCGACAACCAGCTGAGCCGTCTGAAAGCCCAGCAAGATAGGATTCAGCCCGAACACGTCGCGCTGCACCTGATTGCGGTTGATGGAGTTCAGCAGATAACGGCGCATTTTCTCTTCGTCGTCTCTTTGCAACGAAGCACCTATCAGCTCTTTTATCTGCGTGTATAGCGATATGGTTTCTTCCCGTTCCTCTGTCGTAAATTCAAATCTGTCGGCCATAATAGTCTCATTTATAGCGCAAAGATACAATTTTCCGTCGATTTATTCGCTATTTTACGGAAAAGTTCGTATTTTTGCCAAAACAAAATCTATTAAATACCACAATTATGCTATCACAAGAAGACCTAAAACAAATTGCCCAAAAAGGGATTACGGAAGAACAAATCACCAATCAACTGAACGAGTTCAAGACAGGTTTCCCGTTTTTAAAGCTGGAAGCTGCTGCAAGTATCGGCCACGGCATTGTGGCACCCGACGAGGAAGAGCGCAAGAAGCTTGTCAATGCGTGGAACGAGTATAAGGCCGCAGGCCGTCGCATCGTCAAGTTCGTCCCGGCATCGGGCGCTGCCAGCCGAATGTTTAAGGATATGTTTGCATTCCTCTCGGCCGACTATGAAGTGCCTACGACCGACTTTGAGAAGCACTATTTCAACAATCTCAAGAAGTTTGCTTTCTACGAGGCCCTCAATGCTGCCTGCCTCAAGAACGAGGGAAAAGACATCGATGCCCTGATTGCCGCAGGAAACTATAAAGCCGTAGTGGCCAATATGCTGGAAGCCAAAGGCCTGAACTACGGTCAGCTGCCCAAGGGACTGCTGCTGTTCCACAACTATGCAGAAGGAGCACGCACGCCAATGGAAGAGCATCTGGTAGAGGGGGCACTCTATGCAGCCTCTAACAGCGAGGCCAACGTGCATTTCACCGTCAGCCACGAGCATATGGAGCTGTTCAAGCAGAAAGTGGCTGAGAAAGCCGATGGCTTTGCCGAGAAATACGGCATCAAGTACGACATCACATTCTCTGAGCAGAAGCCGTCTACCGACACCATTGCAGCCAATTCCGACAACACGCCGTTCCGCAATGAGGACGGGTCGTTGCTGTTCCGCCCGGGCGGTCACGGTGCACTGATTGAGAACCTGAACGAGATTGCCGCCGACGTCATCTTCGTGAAGAATATAGACAACGTCGTGCCCGATCGTCTGAAAGCCGACACCGTAGAGTGGAAACAGGTCATCGCGGGCGTACTCGTCACACTGCAGCAGCGCGCCTTCGACTACCTGCGCCTGCTCGACTCGGGCGTGTACAACCACGAGCAGCTGGAAGAGATTATCCGCTTTGTCCAGAACGACCTCTGCTGCCGTAAGGCAGACATCAAGCATCTGGAAGATGCCGACCTCGTCATCTACCTGAAGCAGAAGCTCAACCGCCCGATGCGTGTATGCGGCGTAGTGAAGAATGTGGGCGAGCCCGGTGGCGGTCCGTTCCTCACCTACAACCAAGACGGCACGGTGAGCCTGCAGATTCTGGAAAGCTCGCAGATAGACAAGTCGAACCAAGAGTATATGGAGATGTTTACCAAAGGTACGCACTTCAATCCCGTCGACCTCGTGTGCGCCGTGAAGGACTATCAGGGCAACGCCTTCAATCTGCCCGACTACGTAGACAAGACCACGGGCTTCATCTCGTCGAAGAGCAAGAACGGCCGCGAACTCCGCGCGCTGGAGCTGCCGGGACTGTGGAATGGCGCAATGAGCAACTGGAACACCGTGTTCGTTGAGGTTCCCCTCTCCACCTTCAATCCCGTCAAGACGGTCAACGACCTGCTCCGCGAGCAGCATCAGTAATCAGCCGTCACACACCACTCACAAGCGCATCCCGATATGCCGAAACGGCATCCGGGATGCCTTTTTTATGTCCTCATTCGTGCTGACAGCTGTCGGTTTGGTTTTGTTTTAGGCACGGAAACAGATTGTTTGCGGCACGGAAACAAGTGGTTTGCAGCACGGAAACAAACTGTTTGCGGCACAAAAACAAACTGCTTGCGGCGCGCAAGCAGACGCTTCCAGTTTTCACTCCGAGCCAATACAGCAAAAATGGAGATTAACAAAAGAAGCAGCAATCCGGAAGGACTACTGCTTGTAAAGCACTTTGTCGAGCGACTGCATCCCTTTCTCCGTGCAGAATCCGCGCAGCGAGATAAAAATCAGATTGCTTAGCAGCTCTTCCACCGTGTACTGAGTATATAGATGGCTGTCCATTATATAGTGCCCCAACGCATCGAAGACGCGCGACACGATGCCGTAGTTCAAACTGGGCAGGAAATAGCCCTCGTCGACTCCCCGCTGCAAGAAATCCATAAACTGCTCGTGGTTGCGGTTGTGCTCTTCGCGCATATACTCCACAATCTTGGAATACTTCTGCAAGTCCGTATAGAAAAGCGGGTTAATCTGCCGGCTCTCCTCTACCTTCTGCCGGTAAAATCCCAATATGATTTCCATCACGTTGGAACAGCCTTCGGCATAGGCAACAAAGGCCGTTGCCTTTTGCCGGTGATAGGTGGTGATTCCCTCAAAGAGCAAGTCCTCCTTATTGGCGTAGATTTCGTAGAGCGTGCGCTTCGAAATCTGCAACGCCTGCGCGATGTCGTCCATCCTGACAGCTTTGATGCCACGATGGGTGAAAGCGTCCATCGCCGTTGCGAGAATCCGCTCTTTGAGCGATTGGCGGTAGGCAGATATGTTCTTTGATTCTTGCATAAGCATTCGTTTATGTCGGCAAAGATACGAAATAATTGGCAATTAGTGGTGTTCTATCAGTAATTATTTCACCGTTTGGAACCCAGATTTCGCAATTATTTCGTATCTTTGCCGACACAATTTGCAATCAACACCCAAAAACAAATACACCTATGGTTAAAATCTCTAAGGAAGCCGCCCTCGAATATCACGAAGCGGGACGGCCGGGAAAAATCGAAGTAAAACCAACTAAAGCGTATCGCACACAGACAGACCTCTCGCTGGCCTATTCGCCGGGCGTGGCATACCCCTGTCTGGAAATACAGCAGAACCCCGACGATGCCTACCGCTATACGGATAAGGGCAATCTGGTGGCCGTCATCAGCAACGGTACGGCCGTGCTGGGACTGGGCGACATCGGCGCAATGAGCGGAAAGCCCGTAATGGAAGGAAAAGGACTGCTCTTCAAGATATACGGCGGCATCGACGTGTTCGATATTGAGGTCGACGAGAAAGACCCCGAGAAGTTCTGCGAGGCCGTAGAGAAGATTGCCCCCACCTTTGGCGGCATCAATCTGGAGGACATCAAAGCCCCCGAATGCTTCTACATAGAAGAGCGACTGAAGAAGAACCTCGACATTCCCGTGATGCACGACGACCAGCACGGTACGGCCATCATCTCGGCTGCCGGACTGAAGAACGCGCTGGAAGTGAACGGGAAAGACATTGCCCAAGTGCGTATCGTGGTCAACGGAGCCGGAGCGGCAGCCATCTCGTGCACCAAGCTCTATATGGCATTGGGTGCCCGTAAGGAGAACATCCTGATGCTCGACTCGAAAGGAGTCATCACCAGCGACCGCCCCAACCTGACGGAGCAGAAGAAATTCTTTGCCACCGACCGCCGCGACGTGCATACGCTGGAAGAGGCCGTGCGCGATGCCGACGTATTCGTCGGACTATCCAAGGGCAATGTGCTGTCGCAGGATATGGTGCGCTCAATGGCCAAAGACCCCATCGTCTTTGCACTGGCCAACCCCGTGCCCGAGATTTCCTACGAGGACGCGATGGCCAGTCGCCCCGACGTGCTGATGTCCACCGGACGTTCGGACTATCCCAACCAGATAAACAATGTCATCGGATTCCCCTACATCTTCCGTGGCGCGCTCGACGTTCACGCCACAGCTATCAATGAGGAGATGAAGATGGCTGCCGTGCTGGCTATTGCCGACTTGGCCAAACAGCCTGTGCCCGACGTGGTGAACGATGTGTACAAAGTAAACAATCTGACGTTCGGCCGCGAATACTTCATCCCCAAACCCGTTGACCCGCGTCTGATTACCGAGGTCAGCGCCGCCGTGGCTAAGGCTGCCATCGACAGCGGCGTGGCTCGCAAAGAGATAGAAGACTGGGACGAATACAAGAACTCGCTCTCCGTACTGCTCGGCCAAGAGACCAAACTCACCCAGAAGCTCTATGCCACCGCTTCGGCCCATCCGCAGCGCGTCGTATTTGCCGAGGCCGTACACCCCACAATGCTGAAGGCTGCCGCGCAGGCTAAGGCCGAGGGCATCTGCCAGCCCATATTGCTGGGCAACGACGAAGTGATAGCCAAGATGGCCAAGAAGATGGACCTGCATCTGGATGGCATCGAGATTGTCAACCTGCGCCATCCCAGCGAGCAAGAGCGCCGCGAGCGCTACGCCCGCATCCTGACGGAAAAGCGTCAGCGCGAAGGCTACACTTTCCAAGAAGCCAACGACAAGATGTTTGAGCGCAACTACTTTGGAATGATGATGGTAGAGACGGGCGAGGCCGATGCTTTCATCACGGGTCTGTACACCAAATACTCCAACACGATAAAGGTTGTCAATGAGGTCATCGGTATACGCCCGGAGTACAAGCACTTCGGTACCCTGCACATCATCAACTCACCGCGCGGCACGCTCTACATCGGCGACACGCTCGTGAACGAGAATCCCGACACCGATACGCTGGTCGACATCGCCAAGCTGTCGGCCACAGCCGTACGCTTCTTCAATGAGAAGCCGGTCATCTCGATGATTAGCCACAGCAACTTCGGAAGCTCTACCAGCGACGGGGCCCACAAAGTGAAGTATGCCGTGGAGAAGATGCAGGCACTCTATCCCGACCTCGCCATCGACGGTGAGATGCAGATTGGCTTTGCACTGGATCGCGAGCTGCGCGACGAGCAGTTCCCGTTCACCCGCCTGAAGGGTATGGACGTCAACACGCTGGTCTTCCCCAACCTGACTTCGGCGCGTTCGAGCTACAAGATGTTGCAGATGCTGAACACGGACGTGGAAATCATCGGCCCCATCCAGATGGGACTCAACAAGCCGATTCACTTTGTCGACTTCGGAGCCTCAGTACGCGACGTGGTCAACATCACTGCCGTTGCCGTCATCGACGCTTATGTTGATAAGGTTAAGAAGCGCATCACGGCTGCAAATGCATAAAGGCCAACCACTAAGAGCATTAATAGCAAAGGAGGCAGAGATTACACTCAATCTCTGCCCCTGTTTCGTTTCTACCCAAAGCATCCTCAGTGCGTCCGCAGCCACTCCTGCGCAGCCGATATGCCGTTGGCAGCGGCCTTCTGCATCCAGTTGCGCGCCATTGCCATATCCTTTGCCACGCCGCGCCCACTGGCATAGATGATAGCGAGATTGTACTGTCCCACACCGTTGCCATTGCTGGCCGCGCGTCCGTACCAATAAGCTGCCTGCCGATAGTCTATGCTGACACCCTTTCCATTCTCATAGAGCCAGCCCAGATTGCACTGCGCGTTGTCGTTGTTCTGTTCGGCGGCTTTCTGCAGCCACATCCGCGCTTTCTGGAAATCCTGCGCAACACCCATTCCCTGAATGTACAGGATGCCCAGATTGCCTTGCGCCGTCTCGTTGCCCTGAACGGCCGCCTGTTGATACCAGTAGGCAGCTTTGGCGTGATCTTGGGAAAGGCCGCGCTGCCCTTTGTCGTAGCAGTAGCCCAGATTGCACTGCGAGATAGCATCGCCGGCCTCAGCCTCAGCACGATACATCTGCTCGGCCTCCGACGTGTAGACCGTATGCGTCTTCTGTAAGGTAAAGGAGAACGACGTATTGTTCGCGCCCACGTTGATAGTTTCCTCGAACGGCTCATAGCCCACGGCAATGAGCTTGACGGTGTGGCGTCCAATCTTGATGTAGCGTGTGCCGCTGGGCGTACCGTAGTTGGTGCCGTCGATGAGCATTGTCGCGTTTGGAACGTTGCACGCAAACGACACGTCGTAGGCCTCCTTCACCTTCGGCGCAGGAGCGGGTTGAGAATTCGGGTGCTTGCCGCCATAACCGCACACACTGACGCGCTTACCGCACTTAGGGCACTTCTTCTCATTAGCCGGATGCTTGCCGTGGTAGGAGCAGAGGTTGACTTTCTTTCCACATACAGGACACGGCGGTATCCCAGCCAGAACGCTTACTGGGGCGGCCAGCAGCAGTGCCAGCAACAGCCCTAAAACTTGTATTGCTTTCATACTTGATAATAATGTCTTGGCAGTGTTTCTTTTCATATCGCATCCTTTGCTTTTATTCACGCTACAAATATAATCATTTTATCCGAAATACGCTACCGAGGAGTAAGAATAATTACACCGCGACGAGACTTCCGGGACAGAATTCTCGCGTAAATCTTATTTTGAATGACAATCCCCTTACGGCTGAATGAACCGGTCGCCAGTCTGGCGAATCAGCTCACGGGCATAGGGCTTGGGATAGCCGGGACGAGCGACACGCGCACCGAGACCTTCGGGCGTGCGGAGGAACTGCCCATCGCGCTCTGGTTTGACTGCCATATCATTGAACTTGACGATGAGATAGACAGCCAGCTGACGCCAGCGAGCCAGCATCTGCTGCGCCTGCTCTATGGAATAGTCGTTGAGATAAGATGCGGCAGCAGCAGGGCTCTGCTGATGGAGCTGTAAGGCGCGCGCCTCCACCTCCGTCTGGCGTGCAAGATACGACGCTTCGAGCGAATCGCGGACAGCCTGCAACGAGGGGAATAGCTGGGAATAGCGCGGATAGACCATATTAGAAACCCAGTTGCACACCCAGTAGGCATTACGGTCGCTGAAAGTGAGCGCATCGGCACCATCCGTGTGGTAGCACTCGGGGCGGCGCGTCATCGAACAGTAAATCGGAGTGTAGGCCACCATATTGCCATCGTCGTTGCCCCACCACATCAGACCTCCAATCTCGCGCGGCAGCCACGAGCGCAACTGGCACACATAGGTAAAGCCCGTCTGCTGGGTGGACGTGGGACGCTCATTGAAGCAGCGACGCCCATCGACCTCATAGCTGAGCGGCGTAGGCTGGTAGGGCATCTGCCAGATGCCACCGGCAATGGTGGTAGAGTCGAGTGCCAGCGGAGTACCCTCGTAGTGGTCGCGCATATCCATCATTACATCGTGCACGGAGAGCTTCTTGTCGGGAATAATCCACAGCGGCATATCCTCGGCATCGGGGTCCTTACCCAATGCCCACGGCAGCCAGCGACTCATATCCTTATGATGATTGAAGAAGCTCCACACACGGGCGTCGCAGTAACGGCGACCGGAGAAGTCGGGAGCTGCGTATGCCATCTTCCAAGAGAAATCCTCATCCTTTCCGCTGAACCATCCCATCTTACGGGCATACTTCACCACGTTCTTCGATGCCAGCACGTTCTGCTTGTCGCGCACGTTGAAGCGTCCGATTCGGCTCTGATTGGCGTGGGCACAGATGGCATTGTCGGGTATGCGCATCGCAACCCACACGACGCGCTCCTTCGACAACGCACGGTCAGAGGCGCATCCCATCATCTCCATTATCCACGCTTCGTTGGGGTCGCAGATGGTAAAAGTCTCGCCCTCAGAATTATAGCCATAGGTTTCGGCCAGCTTGGTCATCACGCCAATGGCTTCGCGTGCCGTTCGCGAGCGCTGCAAAGCCAGATAGATGAGCGAACCGTAGTCAATCAATCCCGTGGTGTCTACCATCTCCTCGCGGCCGCCATAGGTTGTCTCGCCAATGCTCACCTGCCACTCGTTGATGTTGCCGATGACATTGTAGGTCTCGGCGGCTTCGGGAATCTGACCTGCATAGCGGTGGTTGTCCCAGTTGATAATCTTGCGCATCGTGCCCTCGGGATGATGACCGGCAGGATAGTGGCACAGGTCGATAAACATCCCATAATCGTCGGCATTATAGGTGCAGATGACAGAGCCATCCTGCGAGGCCTGCTTGCCGACGATGAAGTTGGTACAGGCGGCGGCATAGGCAGAAAACGCCAGCAGCGTCGCCATCAGAGTTTGTCGTTTCATCATTATTTGAGTTTTTTAGTCTTTAATCTTATCATCATTCTCTATCGCCAGCGTGTAGACGCCCCCCAAATCACGAATGCTAGCCGTAATCCAACCATCGCGGCAGACGCTATCCAAACGACGCCCGTTCTGGTCGACGATGCAGAGGCGGGACGCATCGGCCACCGAAGAGGGGACTGCGATGCTCAACTCCGCAGGACAGAACAGCGGGAAAGCGGGGCTGAAGGAATAGCAGGGCGACAGCGAACCTGCCGTGACGACAGGAAGGATGCGGACATCGTCTGCCAAGCGGCCTGCGGGAACGACAAGCTGCATTCCGGGAAGAGAGACCAAGCTGGCACGGTCGTAACGCACATTAGGACGCACGACTGCCTGAGGAATCTGCTGCTTCTGCCCTACGACGGTGAAATCGTAGCGTGCTTCATTGCCGCGAAAGTCGCGAAGAACGTAAGCCAACTGATAAGGACGCTCTTCGCAGAAATCGATGATGCCGCGATGCTCGTCAGCCTGCAACAGGGGCAGATGGACTCCCGGCGGAACAAACGAACGCATATACCACACGTTGGAGTGCCGCCAGTGCTCGTAGTCTCCCCACGCATTGACCTGACGGGTATTGGCGGTCGGTATGCGATTGACAACAGAATGGAACACCTCCTGCCCGTCGACGCTCAGAATCGTCTCGCGGATACCGTAGTGGTTGTAGGTCTGCTCCATATAGTCGTCGGCCCAGAGTCCGAACCCTACTTTGCCCCAAGCGGTAAAGGAGTATGTGAGATGGGAGGCCCCGATACTAAAGGTTTGCTGACCGGTGCCGCCATTGAACACCCCCAGCCCTGAAACGGGATATGCCATCAGACCGTGAGCCTGCGGCGGTGTGGAGTCGTTCACCAGATAACCGATGAAGTCAAGCGGGTCGAGAATGTTCCACGTCCGCGTCTCGTGAATCTCCAGATGCAAGTGAGGTGCCTGACTGTGCCCAGTGTTGCCGCTGACTGCTATCCACTGGCCTTCGCTGACGGGGCATTCCATCGGACCGAGTTCCACGTCGTAGGTAATGTCTGGGTTAGCAAAACGCCCCACTTCGGCAGCATCTGCACCGGCATATTTCCGAAGCAGCTGCTGCAAGCGGGGCGTGAATCGCTTCAGATGGCAATACACACTGGTATAGCCTTCGGGATGGGTGACGTAGACCGCATTGCCAAAGCCATAAAGTCCGACCGTGAGCCGACTGACATAGCCGTCGCCAATGCTCGAGATGGGCTTGCCTTCTACCCCACCCGTCTTTATGTCAACTCCACCGTGGAAATGGTTAGGGCGCGGTTCGCCGAAGTTTCCTGCCAGCGTAATCTCAAAAGGGACGGGGCTGGCATATTGCACATTGAAGGCTGAAACCCGGAACTGATAGGCCGCCGTCAGCAGCAAAACGAGAAATACATTCTTCATCAGTCTCAATGTTTCAGCCTTCAACATATTTATCCATCTAAGCTCAGCAAGCCTTAAAGCTCATATCAAGTCCTTTGACTGAGTGGGTCAATGCCCCAACGGAAATGAAGTCGACCCCTGTCTCCGCATAATCACGAATCGTGTCGAAAGTGATGCCGCCGCTCGACTCGGTCTCATAACGCCCAGCAATGATCTCCACAGCCCGTTTGGTATCGGGCACAGTGAAATTGTCGAGCATTATACGGTTCACACCGCCGTGGCTGAGCACCTGCTGCAACTCGTCGAACGAGCGGACTTCAATCTCAATCTTCAGGTCAAGCCCCTTCTCTTTCAGATAAGCGTGGCAGCGGTCGATGGCATTGGTGATGCCGCCAGCAAAGTCGACGTGATTGTCTTTCAGCAGAATCATATCGAAAAGACCAATGCGGTGATTGCATCCGCCACCAATCTTCACGGCCTGCTTCTCCAACATACGCATTCCGGGAGTTGTCTTGCGGGTGTCAAGCACGCGGGTGTGCGTACCGGCCAACCGCTCTACATACTTATGGGTCATCGTTGCAATACCGCTCATACGCTGCATTATGTTCAGCATCAGACGCTCTGTCTGCAACAGTGAGCGAACACGCCCAGTCACAATCATCGCGACATCGCCTTTCTTAACTGCCGCGCCATCGCCCATCAGCACTTCTACCTGCATTTCAGGGTCGAAGCGACGGAACACTTCTTTTGCAATCTCAACACCAGCGAGGATTCCATCCTCCTTAATCAGCAAGTGCGACTTGCCCATTGCATCCTCAGGAATACAACACAACGTGGTATGGTCGCCGTCGCCAATATCCTCAGCAAACGACAGGTCAATCAGCTGATCGACTAATTCTTCTACACTCAACATAGGTCTTCTTAATCTTTAAATAAATATACTCCAACGCCCACACGTAATCCCACCGTGCTGTAGTCACGATGGTTCTTGAACGATTGGTCATAATAAATCTCTGGCTCAATGGTCACCGTACGATTCAAGAAGAAAGCATAGCCTACCTGCACACCGGGCAAGATGTCATTGTAGCCCGTAGCGTGGCGATAGTTGACCGACGCACCCAGATAGAGGCCGTTCTGCACAATGTAATAGCGTGCACCTACTCCAAGTGTCAGCCGATAAGGCAAGTCGTGCTGCTTCTCATAAGCCACCTGTCCCGTTGCCATCAAATCGTCGGCAAACAGATAGCCGCCTTTGGCTTGCAGGCCCAAGCTGCCCTTATCCGAGCCATTGTAACTGAGGTTCAGTCCCGAAAGCGAAGCACCGAGATAAACCTTTCCCTGTTCAAACTGTGCGTGCGAGGCCAATGACACGGCCAGTGCAGCCAAAACGAATGCAATTCTCTTCTTCATCTTAATTATATTAGCTTTTATGATTAACTTGATATCGGTGATACCAGCAATAGAACCAAACGATGGCAACAAGCAACGTCGCACCGCCCAACGAATAGCCAACAACGGGAGCCAGCCCGAAAGCTTGCTTCGAGATAAACAGGAATGTGGAGCAGACCGTCGTCATAAACAATGCAGGAATCAGCGTGATATAGTAGGCTTTGTGATGACGCACCAGATAGACGGTAATCGTCCACAACGTGAATACGGAGAAGGTCTGGTTTGCCCACCCGAAGTATTGCCAGATAGCATTGAATCCATCAGGATTCTCCATCTGCCACACCAGCATTCCAATTGCAGCAATGAACATCGGAATACAGATATACAAGCGACGGAAAATAGTACGCTGCTCCAGATGGATGAATTCGGCGATAATGAGACGGGCAGAACGGAAGGCCGTATCACCGCTGGTAATCGGTGCTGCCACCACACCAAACAATGCCAAGATGCCACCCGCCACGCCAAGCCAGCTGCTGCAGACCAGCTTCACTACCGTAGGAGCATCGAAGAACTGTATCAGCGTCTTGTCCGTCTGCCCCGTAAATTGAGCGACTATCTCAGGAGGGCACACCTCGCGCCAACCACCATAGAAGAAAAAGTAGGATGACACCGTGGCCCAAATCAATGCAACAACACCTTCAGTAATCATTGCACCATAGAACACCGGACGCCCCATCTGCTCGCTCTTCAGGCAACGGGCCATCAAAGGACTCTGCGTTGCGTGGAAACCGCTGATGGCGCCACAGGCAATGGTCACAAACAAAGCAGGGAAGATAGGATTCTTCATCCCGAAACGCTCTGCGCCTAAATTGCCCAGTCCGTCCCATATTTCTGGCAACTGCGGCTGCTTAATCAACAGACCTACCATCAATGCGCCGGCCATAAACAGCAGAGAGAAAGCAAACAGTGGGTATATCTTGCCGATAATCTTGTCGATAGGTAGCATCGTGGCAATAATATAATACACAAAGATAATGAGTATCCACATCATCCGTGTTCCCCAGATGCTTTCCAAAATAATAGCTGGACTATATACAAAGACGACGCCCACCATCACCAGCAACAGGATGGAGAACACCAGCATAATCTGCTTGGCAGTCATTCCCAAATAACGCCCAACAAGCTCGGGCAGCCCGGCACCCCCGTGCCGTACAGAGAGCATTCCGCTAAAATAGTCGTGGACAGCACCCGCAAAAATACATCCCAGCACAATCCACAGATAGGCCGAGGTGCCAAACCACATTCCCATTATGGCACCGAAGATGGGTCCCGTACCGGCAATGTTGAGAAACTGAATCATAAAGATCTTCCAATTCGGAAGCACAATGTAGTCTACACCGTCAGCCATACTGACGGCTGGCGTCGGGCGGCCATCAGGACCAAACACTTTCTCAACAAAGCGTCCATAAAGCCAATAGCCAACAACAAGAGCAACGAGGCTCAAAACAAATGAAATCATTTTGTTGCCAATATTAAATAATTTAAATGCAAAAGTACACATTTTAATTCACAAATCGCAATTCACAATTCATAATTTTTGCCTATTCGTTCTTTTTTCATTAATTTTGCAGCGAAATATAAACCCAAGAAGCAAAAATGCAACGCATCATTATATATATATTCTTTTGGCTATGCGGTATTGGAAGCCTGTCGGCGTATCCCAAATATGAGCTTCGCGCAGTTTGGCTGACAACCATCGGCGGGCTGGACTGGCCGCATTCCTATGCACACGATGCAATTAGCATCCGTCGCCAGCAGCAAGAGCTTTGCCAGATATTAGACCAACTGAAACGAGCAAACATCAATACTGTGCTGCTACAAACGCGAGTGCGCGGCACCACCATATACCCTTCGGCTTATGAGCCCTATGACGGCTGTCTGTCCGGACAGCCGGGGAAGTCGCCCGGATACGATGCCCTGCAGTTTGCCATCAACGAATGTCATAAGCGAGGAATGGAACTGCACGCGTGGGTAGTCACGATACCTGTCGGGAAATGGAACAAACTGGGATGCCGGAGACTGCGAGCGACCCATCCGTCAATGCTCAAGCGAATTGGAGAGGAGGGATATATGAACCCAGAAAGCCAGCTTACGGCCGACTATCTGGCAATGATATGCGAAGAGATTACATACAAATACGATATTGACGGCATTCATCTGGACTACATCCGCTATCCTGAAACGTGGGGAGGGCGAGTGAACCGTCATACTGCACGGGCCAACATCACAAATATAGTAAGGACAATCCATCAGCGTGTCAAGCGACGCAAGCCGTGGGTCAAGTTGAGCTGTTCGCCCATCGGCAAATTCGACGATTTGAGCCGCTATCGCAGCTATGGATGGAATGCCTACTCTCGCGTGTACCAAGATGCACAGGGATGGATGCGCGAAGGGCTGATGGACCAGCTCTACCCTATGATGTACTTCCGCGGTGAGCAATTCTTTCCTTTTGCACTGGATTGGAGCGAGAACAGCTATGGCCGCAGCGTATCGGCAGGTCTGGGTATCTATATGCTGTCGCCACGCGAAAAGAATTGGGACTTGGCTGTCATCAAACGCGAGATGGCCGTCGCCCGCCAAATCGGCCTCGGCCATACCTATTTCCGCAGCAAATTCTTTACCGACAACGTGAAGGGTATCTACGATTTTGCACTGCTGTTCGACGCCTATCCCGCTCTCGTCCCCCCAATGCCCCGGGCTGGCGCATTGGCTCCGTTGGCTCCTACACAGCTAACCGTCCAAGAAAGCTCCGCAGGAACCCTGCTGACGTGGAATGACGGCACCAACAGAAGTGGCGGTTCCTATCTCACCTATAATATATATATGTCGGAGACCTATCCTGTCGACATTAACGATGCTGCCAACCTCATTGCAGTACGCCATCCGTCAAAGAGCATCAGCATTCGCCGCACACCCAATGGGCACCCCGTGTTCTACGCTGTGACAGCCATCGACCGCTATGGCATCGAAAGTGCGGCACTGCAAAGCCAGCAACCAATGGCACAGGCAACGTTTTCATCGCCACTGATTGCCAATGACGGGCGACTGCTTCAGATTCCACAACATCTGGGAGCAACAGATGCAGAATACGTGGCCGTCTTCTCTATGCAGGGCAATATCGTGAAAACGCTTCATTATGGGTCCACCGCAGACATTAGCTCGCTGCCAGAGGGTGTCTATGTACTGAAGACGCTCGACCGCAAAGGCATCACCCATCGGTTGGGGCAGTTCATCGTCAAACGCCACCAGTAAAATGTATGAACCTATGGAAAAGATAATCTTAGGCATCGATCCCGGAACCAACATAATGGGCTATGGCATCTTGAAAGTCGTCAATGGCAAAGCGGAGATGATTACAATGGGAGTCATCGATTTGAGAAAGTTTGGGGAGGCCTATTTGAAACTGGGCCACATCTTCGAGCGCGTAACAGGTATTATCGATGCTTACTTGCCCGACGAAATGGCTATTGAAGCCCCATTCTTCGGCAAAAACGTGCAATCGATGCTCAAACTGGGACGGGCACAGGGAACCGCCATTGCCGCAGCCATCCACCACGGTGTCCCCATCCACGAGTATGCCCCAATGAAGATTAAGATGGCTATTACGGGTAATGGCAACGCCTCGAAAGAGCAGGTAGCGGGAATGTTGCAACGCTTATTGAAATTCGATAAGGATGCGATGAGCCAGTTTATGGACGCTACCGATGCGCTCGGTGCTGCCTATTGCCACTATATGCAGATGAACCGCCCTGAGTCAGAGGTGCACTATCGGGGATGGAAAGACTTTGTCAACAAGAATCAAGAAAGGATATGCAAAAAATAATAGATATCAAAGCAGGAGTGACACGGGCACCCGAATGGAATATGGCCGCACCGGTGGACTTCGAGTTGCTCAACGGAGAGCATATTGCCATTGTGGGCCGTAACGGCAGCGGAAAGTCTATGCTGGTCGATATCCTCATCGGTCGCCATCCACTCAAGTTGCAGGCTCCTGCCTACGATTTCCGCCCAAGCCTAAAGCCATTAGTCTCTGACAACATCAAATACATCTC
>JAFUZD010000083.1 GCA_017476785.1 Prevotella sp.
CGGGGGTCAGCGTCTTGTGGTTCACGTTGTACACGATGGTGGGCAGATCATTGCCTGCGGGAGCAGAGATAACCACCTTCTTGGCACCAGCCTGAATGTGAGCCGAAGCCTTCTCCTTAGAGGTGTAGAAACCGGTGCACTCGAGCACTACGTCTACGTCCAGCTTACCCCAAGGCAGCTCAGCAGCGTTGGGAACAGCATAGATGGTGATCTTCTTGCCATCCACTACGATGTAGTCCTCACCAGCCTCTACGGTGTGCTTGTTCTCACCGAACTTGCCGGCGAAACCACCCTGAGCGGTGTCATACTTGAGCAGGTGAGCCAGCATCTTGGGGCTGGTCAAGTCGTTGATAGCGACTACTTCATAACCTTCTGCCTCGAACATCTGACGGAAAGCGAGGCGACCGATACGGCCAAAGCCGTTAATAGCTACTTTTGTCATTTTACTTAAATCGTTTATTAAATGGGTTTATAAATTATTAGTTCACTTACCTTCGTACCTTAAAATGATGCTTTTCCATCACTTTTTCCCGGTTTCGGGCACAAAGTTACAAAAAAATCTCTATATTTGCACTTGAAAACTAAATTAAAAGATATAATAAAGTTTAAAGTTCGGGCGTTAAAGTGCAAAGAAACCGACTTTCGTTTCAGTTTGTCATTTGGAGTTTGCAGATTGGCGCATTGGCTGGGGGGCATTGCTACGTTCGGACACTGGAAAGAATGTGAATGTTATCAATAATGTCTAATTAAAAACAAGAAAAAAGTATGGGATTTATCAGTGAATTCAAAGAGTTTGCAATGAAGGGCAACGTGATGGATATGGCTGTCGGTGTCATCATCGGCGGTGCCTTTGGCAAGATTGTCAGCAGCCTTGTAGACGACATCCTGATGCCGGTCATCGGTGTCATCACGGGTGGCGTGGACTTCAGCGGCTTGAAGAAAACCATCGGCGAGGCCAACATCGCCTATGGCCAGTTCGTCCAGAACATCATCGACTTTCTCATCGTGGCCTTCTGTATCTTCCTGATGCTGAAGGCTATCAACAAACTGAACCGCAAGAAGGAAGAGCCCGAGGCTCCCGCAGCTCCCGCAGGCCCGACGCAGGAGGAACTGCTGGCCGAGATTCGCGACTTGCTGAAGAAGCAGTAAGAGAGCCCCCTCCCAGCCTCCCCGAGGGGAGGAGCTGTTAATGGTGGAGGATGGGGTGTTGAAGGAGGGAAGCAACCGTTCCGGCTGCTTCCCTCCTCTTTTCGTATCCCCCACCCTCGCCCACATTCAAGATATAGCTGCCCCACCTTATTATAATAGTAAAGAGCCGCCCGAAGCACATCGGGGGCAATGGGATTTCCCGAGGGGACGGAGGGGATGGGATGGTCAGGCTAATCTTTCAGACAACTGATGGGAACAACCGACACACCGTCTGGACGCTGATAGGCGTAGGCACCGACAGCTGTCAGCACCATCATAAACGATGGCTCTTGCATCTTCGACGTATCGATTTTCGAGGCCAGCTTCTTCAACGTAGCAGCTCCCTCTGCCTCCAGTCGCTCACCGCCCAACTTGATTTCCACCAAGCCATATCGGCCATTGCGCAGATGGACAACCGCATCGCACTCCAGCCCATTGGCATCACGGTAGTGGAACACTTCTCCGTCCAGTGCATCGGCGTAGACACGCAAATCACGGATAGCCATCGCCTCAAACAGCAGGCCAAACGTATTCAAGTCGCCCATCAAATCCTTCGGCCCAAGCCCAAGTGCTGCCGACGCAATAGACGGGTCTATAAAGTATCGCGTGTCTGAGGTTCTGATGGCCGTTCGGCTGCGCAGATTGGGATTCCACGCTGGCATCTCCTCAATGACGAAGATTTTCCTCAGTGCTGCGAGATAGGAGGAAATGGTCTCTTCGCTCATTGCCCCCTCCTGCCCCGCACTCAAGTCGGCATAGAGTGTCCGTAAAGGAGCCTGCGTGCCTTGATGACGAGCATAGGAACGGAGCAGGCGGCGGGCAAAGCCTGCATCTCGGTTAACGCCATCAACGCGCGAGATATCACTATGGCAGATGGCCTCCACGTAGTTGACCGTCTGGCGCAGCGCAGCTTGCGGCGATAAGTACAGCGAGCCGGGCCATCCACCCCGACAGAGTATCTCACTCAGAGCCGACAGGGACAATTCGGGCGAGATGGCCGTTTTCAGTTTCCCGCCCTCAAACAGCCTTCCCAGACTGACATTGCCGTTTGACTCCCCCGATTCCCACAGGCTCATTGGGCGCATCGTCAACCACGCAAAGCGCCCCGTTCCCGTATGAGTTATCTTACTTTGGTCGGGCGGGACCGACGAGCCTGTAAAGACAAACTGACCCGTCTTTCCTCTGTGGCTCACGACAAACCGGGCTGCATCCCACAGCTGAGGAGCCAGCTGCCATTCGTCTATCAGTCGTGGCGTCTCACCTTCCAACAGGATTTCCGGTTCGTTCTCGGCCAGCATCAAGTTAGCGGCAAGTCGACTGGGCTGATCCATATACAATATGCTCTTTGCCGCCTGCTCTGCCGTAGTGGTCTTACCGCACCACTTAGGACCTTGAATCAGCACGGCACCGGCTGCCTCCAACTGGTTGTGCAGCATCAGGTCAGCTATTCGTGCCTTATACTCTTTTTGTTCATTCATCATCATCGTTTTATTTCTCGCTGCAAAGATAATACTTTTTCTCTGATTATCAAAGGTTTTCCTCATTTTATTCCGCCAATTGTGGCTTTTTCATTCCGGCAATTGTGGCTTTTTCATTCCGGCAGTTGTGGCTTTTTCATTCCGGCAGTTGAGGCATTTTCATTCCGGCAGTTGAGGCATTTTCATTCCGGCAGTTGAGGATTTTCCGCGCGGGATATGGAAGAATTGACGGATGGACACCCCGCTGGCGACACTGCCTATATCATATAAGATAGGCGGCAAGACCGTCAAGATAGGCCGATAACAAGTCAAATCTATAAAAATCTGCACAGAAAACCCAGTTTTTCTTGGTTTTCTGTGCAGATTTTTATAATTTTGCACGCAAAAGGGTTGGAAATGAAGAAGAAGAATCCGTTAAGTCAGTTTGGCAATGTCCCTGTGCAAACAGGAACATTAATGGCCTGTCTGGAAGATTATGCCAGCTCGACGGAGAAGATTCGGGCATTGGAGCAGGCCGGTCAACTGATTCGGCTGAAGCGCGGATTGTATGTCGCGAGCAATGAAGCAGGAGGAGCTGCGGTGGATGCACGGATATGCGCCAACCACATCTACGGCCCTTCGTACGTTTCGTTCCAATGGGCATTGCGATGGTATGGGCTTATTCCCGAACAAGTCTACACCCTCACTTCGGCCACAACCAAGCGTTCAAGAACATTCGAGAACCCACTGGGAAGATTCACCTACCAACAAGTAACCGTCCCCTACTTCTCCATCGGCATCCAATCGGTAAAGAGCGGAAACACTTCCTGCCTAATGGCATCACCCGAAAAAGCACTATGCGACACCATCCTGCACACGACCTACCTACCGCCACAGTCTGCAAAAGGGCTTTCGGTCTATCTGGAAGAGGACCTTAGGATGGACATAGGCGCATTGAAGACGTTTGACATCCGCATCATTGAAGAATGCGCAGCTGTCGGCAGAAAGAAGACCATACTGAACAACCTCATCAAAATCATCAAGCAATGACCGTATTCGACGAAATGGTGGCGGGATATGACGGAAGAGACCAGACTGCCACGCCCAATATTGAACAGGAAGTGATGCAACAGATAGCACTGGCAGGCCTCCACCGCGGCGGTTTCTTCCAGCACGCCGCATTCTATGGCGGCACGTGCCTCCGGCTGTTCCACCATCTGCCCCGATTCTCAGAAGATATGGATTTCTCGCTGGTTAAGGGAGATGGCGACATCCACATTGAGCAGTTTTTCCCTGCCATCATCGAAGAGTTCCAGCTGGCAGGCCACCCAATAGAAATTGTCAAGAAAGACAAGAAGAGCTTTGGGCGGGTGGAGTCCGCATTCCTGAAGGACGACACGGAGGCATACGACATCCGATTCCAGACCAAGAAGACCATCAAGGTAAAGATTGAGCTCGACACGGACCCACCACTGCTGTTTGACACAGAGCAGCAGCTGCTGCTCCAACCATACTCGCTGATGGTACGCTGTTTCACACTGCCCGACCTATACGCCGGCAAGATGCACGCGCTGGTATACCGCACGTGGAAGCACCGGGTAAAAGGACGCGACTGGTATGACTTCGAATGGTATGTGCGCCATCAGGTCCCACTTCATTTCCGCCATCTGCAAGAGCGCATCCGTAAGTTCAACGGCCAAGATATCGGTCTTGAGGAATTCAAGCAGACACTCCGCGAGAAGCTGGCCACGACAAACATCGAGCTGGTCAAGCAAGACATACAACCCTATATCACCCATCCACAGGAGCTGGAAATATGGTCGAACGACTATTTCCTGCAATTAGCCGAGAGAATAGTATTCCAATGAAAATAAGAAAGCCAGTCGTCTTGACTTGAAGACCGACTGGCTTTTTCCGTTCTCACTCCCACTCTATCGTGGCGGGTGGTTTGGAGGAGATGTCGTAGCAGACGCGGTTGACGCCGCGCACTTTGTTGATGATTTCGTTCGACACCTTCGCCATAAAGTCGTAGGGCAGGTGAGCCCAGTCGGCGGTCATTGCGTCCGTCGAGGTGACGGCACGCAGGGCCACGGGATGCTCGTAGGTGCGCTCGTCGCCCATCACGCCCACGGAGCGGACGGTGCTGAGCAGGACGGCACCGGCCTGCCATATCTTGTCGTAGAGCACCTCGCCGTCCTCGCAGACGTAGTTGTGCATTGCCTCGATATAGATGTCGTCGGCATTCTGCAGGATGGCCACCTTCTCGGGCGTGATGTCGCCGAGGATGCGCACGGCCAGTCCGGGGCCGGGGAAGGGATGACGCTTGATGAGCCGCTCGGGCATTCCGAGCTGACGGCCCACGCGGCGCACCTCGTCCTTAAACAGCCACTTCAGCGGCTCGCACAGCTGCAGGTGCATCTCCTTAGGCAGTCCGCCCACGTTGTGATGGCTCTTGATGACCTTTCCCGTGATGTTCAGGCTCTCGATGCGGTCGGGATAGATGGTGCCCTGCGCCAGCCATTTGGCATCCGTGATTTTCTTGGCCTCGGCATTGAACACCTCCACGAAGTCGCGACCGATGATCTTACGCTTCTGCTCGGGGTCGGTGACGCCCGCGAGGTCGGCAAAGAACTTCTCGCTGGCATCGACGCCGATGACGTTCAGCCCCAGTCCCTCGTAAGCCTCCATCACCATCTGGAACTCGTACTTGCCCAGCATTCCGTGGTCCACGAAGATACAGGTCA
>JAFUZD010000084.1 GCA_017476785.1 Prevotella sp.
ACCTTATTATATATAATATACAGCCGGCAAGACGACGTCTTCATTGCCGGGCCCGGGAGGCACCTGAGGACGGGCGCAGTCCAAGAAGACGGAGCGTCCAAAGCGCATCGAGACCGCCGCGCGGCCCTTCCAATGCCGTTTCGGAGGCTGCGAAACGTTTCTCCTAAGGCTGGGGAGCGAGGCTACGGAGGCTGCGGAGCGATGCTCCTAAGGCCGCGGAGTAAAGCTCCCCAGCCTCGGGAACAACGGCGGAAGCCAAAATCGCCCCTCCCCTTCGGCCGATAGGACCCGATGGGGAGGAGCGTTTCTCTTCTCCTTTTTGCGAAAAGGGCAGAAACTAAAGGGCGAGGCGCAGTCCGGTGGGGCCGTTGCGGTTGTCGGGCATCCATAAGCCCCGATCCGACACGCGGCAGTCCCGCGCGCTGCTGGCCCAACTGCCACCACGGTGCACGCGGTAAGAGCCCGATGATGGACCAGCAGGATTCGTCTGAGAGTTGCTGCTATACTCGCCATACCAGTCGCTGCACCACTCACATACATTACCCGTCATATCATACAGTCCCAGCTCATTCGGCTGCTTCGTACCCACAGCGTGCGTGCCATAATCGGGGCTTTTGCTTCCTTTGTCAAAACTATTCACCCCATACCAAGCCACAGCGTCTATCGAAGACGAGCCCGCATACTTGTTGCCTCGGCTCTGGTTTCCACCACGGGCTGCATATTCCCACTCAGCCTCCGTGGGCAGGCGGAACTGCTTGCCCGTCTTCGCGTTCAGCCGCTGGATGAATTGCTGGCAGTCGGTCCAGCTGACCTGTTCCACGGGACGCTTCGCACCCTTAAAAAACGAGGGCTTCGTGCCCATCACAGCCTTCCATAGCTCTTGCGTCACCTCCGTCTGGCCGATGCGGAATGACGATACCGTCACCTGATGCACAGGCTTCTCATCGCTGCCAGCCTCACTGTCGTTGGAGCCCATCCGGAACGTGCCGCCCTGCACGCCCTTCATTACAAAACTGACGCCATTGACGGTAATGGTCTCGTCGGAAAGCAGCGGCTGCGCACGTTGTGTCATCGTAAGACTGACTGCAGTGCTGTTGGGCCCCACGGCGAACGTACCCTCATAGTCCTCGTAGCCATCGGCTGTCAGACGGACACGGTGCGTATCCGTCTTGAGGTAGCGCGTGCCCGAAGGATTGCCATAGTTGGTACCGTCGATATACATCGTGGCCGACGGCACGTTGCACGTGAACGTCACCTCATAGGCCGCTTGCACCTGCGGCTGCGGCTCCTGCGGCTGCACCTGTGACTGAGGCTGAGGTTGCGGCTGCTGTACCTGCTGCGACTGCGACTGCGGTTTCGGCTTCGGTTTGGGTTTGGCCGTGGGTTTCGGTTGGGGCTTCGGTTTGGGATGCTTGCCGTGATAGGGACAGAGGTTGACTTTCTTGCCACAAGTGGGACACGGCGGCATACGGATTTGCCCAAGCGTGGGGACGGCCAGCAGCAGTGCCAGCAGCAGTCCCCAGAGGCGGATAGATTTCATCATTGCTATGTTTGCTTAATCAGATTTATTCATAGATTTCGTCGGCATCGCCCTCTTCCACGTCGGCCAGCCCCGAGGCATCGTACTCACAGGGACTGAAGCCTTCGGGCATATCGAAGACCGCCTTCTCATTGTAACCCAACTGGCTATCGGCAAAGACCCGCCGCATATAATAGGCCCAGATGGGGAGTGCCATCGTGGCGCCCTGCCCCATTGCCATCGAGTCGAAGTGGATGTCGCGGTCGTCGCCGCCCACCCAGCAGCCCGTGACGAGCGTGGGGGTGAAGCCCATAAACCACGCGTCGCTGTTGTTGTTGGTCGTTCCCGTCTTGCCGCCCATCTCACAGTGGATGTTGTACTTATAGCGGATGCGCCCACCGGTACCGCCGTCGATGACGGCCTTGAGCATATAGACCATCTTGTTGGCACTCTCCTCGCTGATGACCTCGTTCATCATCGGCTGGAACTGCGTGATGACGTTGCCCTCGTTGTCCTCAATCTTGGTGACGAAGAGCGGAGCCGAGCGGATGCCGTGGTTGACGAAGGCCGTATAGGCACTGACCATCTCGCCCACCGATATCTCACAAGGGCCGAGGCAGAGCGACATAGAGGGATGGATATCGGGATTCTTGATGCCGTATTCGTGGAGCAGGGTGACGAAGGCCGATGGATTGAGCTTGCTCATCAGATAGGCCGAGATCCAGTTGTTGGACTGCTGCAGTCCCCACTTCAGCGTGACCAGCTCGCCATAGCGTGCGTGACTGCCGTTGCGCGGTGTCCACGGTCTGCCGCCCACCATATAGGTCTGCTGCACGTTAGGCGCCACGTCGCAGGGCGAGAAGCCGTTTTCCATAGCGAGCGAATAGAGGAAAGGCTTGATGGTAGAGCCCACCTGCCGGCGTCCGTCCATACACATATCGTAGGCAAAGTGCATAAAGTCCAGTCCGCCCACATAAGCCTTCACCGCTCCGTTCTGGGGGCTCATACTCATCAGTCCGCACCGCAGGAACGACTTGTAGTAGCGGATTGAGTCGAGCGGCGTCATCGTGGTGTCAATCTCGCCGTGATAGGTGAAGACCGACATCTCCGTCTTGGTGCGGAATGCCCTGTTGATGTCCTCCTCCGAAGCCCCGGCCGCCTTCATCGCGCGGTAGCGGTCGCTCTGGCGCACGGAGCGCATCAGGATTCTGTTCAGCTGCTCTTTGGACAAGTCGCCCGAATAGGGAGCCGAAGCCTTATTGCGGTTCTGGCGGTCGAAGGCCGGCTGCAGGAACTTGACCACGTGCTCGCGCGCTGCCTGCTCGGCATAGAGCTGCATCCGGGAGTCGATGGTGGTGTAGACCTTCAGTCCGTCGGTGTAGACGTTGTAGGGCTTGCCGTCCTTCTTGCGGTTCTTGTTGCACCAGCCGTAGAGCGGGTCGGTCTCCCAGTTGATGGAGTCCTGATGGTAGCGCACCATATTCCACGAGGGATAGTCGGCACGGTTGGGCTGCTTGGCCATCATATAGCGGCGCAGGAAGTCGCGGAAATAGACGGCGATGCCGTCTTTATGGTCGGCGACGTGGAAGTGGAGCTCCAGCGGCTCGGCCGCATACTGGGCGAACTGCGCTTCGGTGAGGTAGCCCGCCTTCACCATCTGCCCCAGCACGACGTTGCGCCGCTCCTTGCATCGCTCCGGATTGCGCACGGGATTGAAGTAGGACGGATTCTTGCAGAGCCCGATGAGCGTGGCCGCCTCCGTCAGGCTCAGCGTCTTGGGCTCTTTATTAAAATAGGTATTGGCCGCCGTCTTGATTCCCACGGCGTTGTGGAGGAAGTCGAAATAGTTGAGATACATCGCGATGATCTCGTCTTTCGTATAGTTGCGCTCCAGCTGCACGGCGATCACCCACTCTATCGGCTTCTGCAGCAAGCGTTCCACCACGCTGTGGGCCGTTTCGGAATAGAGCTGCTTGGCCAGCTGCTGGGTGATGGTGGAACCACCGCCGGCACTCTTCTGCCCCATCAGTCCGCGCTTGACGACGGCACGGCCCAGCGCAATGAAGTCGATGCCCGAATGCTCGTAGAAGCGCACATCCTCCGTGGCGACCAGTGCCTGCACCAGCGAGGGAGCCAGCTGGGTATAGTCCACCAGCACGCGGTTCTCGCGGTTATAGTTCCACGTTCCCATTATCTTCCCGTCGGCCGAGTAGACCTGCGTGGCATAACGGTTGATGGGGTTCTGCAGCTCCTCAATAGGCGGCATATAGCCAATCCATCCCTCTGCAATAGCCACGAATCCCAGCACCGCAACCAGCACCGTCACTATCAAAAAAGTCCACAAGAAATGGACTATCACCTTTCTCATAATTCCAGCTGTAATTACATTTATTAAGTGCAAAATTACAATTTTCTTTGAAATAATCGCCATTAAATCAGAAATAATGTGTAATTTAGCGGGCGAAAAAACAGAAATTAAGCGCAGAGCCTCTGCAATTAAGAGAAATTGATATATGGAAAAAAACGATTTTGTGACGATTGCCAACCTCACCCGTGAAAAGATTCTCTATATGATAGAGATGGCAGAAGAGTTTGAACGGCATCCCAACCGCGAGATTCTGAAAGGCAAGGTGGTGGCCACCCTCTTCTTTGAGCCGTCCACCCGTACGCGCCTGAGTTTCGAAACGGCAGCCAACCGGCTGGGAGCCCGTGTCATCGGGTTTGCCGACCCGAAGATTACCAGTGGCACGAAGGGCGAGACACTGAAAGACACCATCCTGATGGTCTCCAACTATGCCGACGTCATCGTGATGCGCCACTACATTGAGGGCGCCGCCCAATATGCCAGCGAAGTGGCTCCCGTGCCGATTGTCAATGCCGGCGACGGTGCCCATCAGCACCCCTCGCAGTGTATGCTCGACCTGTACTCCATCTACAAGACGCAGGGCACGCTGGAGAACCTGAACATCTATCTGGTGGGCGACCTGAAGTACGGCCGCACCGTTCACTCCATGATCCAAGCCATGCGCTTCTTTAATCCAACTTTCCACTTCATCGCTCCTGATGAACTGCGCAT
>JAFUZD010000085.1 GCA_017476785.1 Prevotella sp.
ACCGCTACATCGACGTGGTGGGAACGGGCGGCGACCGCAAGAACACGTTCAACATCTCTACCACGTCGTGCTTCGTCATTGCCGGTGCCGGCTATAAGGTGGCCAAGCACGGCAACTATGCAGCCACCAGCACCAGCGGAGCCTCCAATGTCATCGCGCAGCACGGCGTAAAGTTCACCGACGACATCGACCGGCTGAACCGCAGCATCAACGAGTGCGGCATCGTCTATCTGCACGCCCAGCTCTTCGCCCGGGCAATGAAGTTCGTAGGCCCCATCCGTAAGGCGCTGCAGTTCCCCACTTGCTTCAACCTGCTGGGTCCCATCGTCAATCCGTCGCAGCCCCAGTGCCAGCTGCTGGGCGTGGCCAATCTGGACCAGATGCGCCTTTACAGCAATGTCTATCAGAAAATCGGCATCGACTACGGCATCGTCAACTCCATCGACGGCTACGACGAAATTTCGCTGACGGGCGACTTCAAAGTGACCACCAACCACTACGAGCGCATCTTCAAGCCGCAAGACCTCGGTCTGCACATCATCAAACCCGAGGAGCTGGTGGCCGGTGCCACGGAGGAGGAGGCAGCCGCTATCTTCGACAGTGTGCTCGAGAACCGCAGCTTGCCCGGCCAGAAAGAAGTGGTGCTGGCCAACGCAGCCTTTGCCATTCAGGTGCTGGAGCGCGGCGAGAAGTCTATCGAGGAGTGCGTGGCCATTGCCCGCGAGTCGATTGAGAGCGGCCGTGCCCTCCGCACGTTCAAGAAGTTTGTCGAAATCAACTCATAGTACCAATGGCCGACATCTTAGAAGAGATTGTAGCGCACAAGCGCATTGAGATAGCCGAGGCGAAGGCGGCAGTGCCCCAAAGCGTGCTGGAGCGGCAGGTGGAACCGCTGCTCGACTTCCGCACGGCATCAATGGCGCAGGCACTCGTCGACTCGCCCAGCGGCATCATTGCCGAGTTCAAGCGCCGCTCACCGTCGAAGGGGTGGATTAAGGAAAATGGAAGTGCCGACGAGATTCCGCTCAGCTACGAGAAAAACGGGGCTACCGCCCTCTCCATACTGACCGACGACGCCTACTTCGGAGGCCGCGATGCCTTCATCAAGGCTGCCCGTAATGCAGGCGTGCGCGTACCTATATTATATAAGAACTTCGTCATCGACGAGTACCAGCTGCTGCAAGCGCGGTGCTGCGGAGCCTCGGCCGTGCTGCTCATTGCGGCCTGTCTCGACCGGAGCCACTGCCGCCAGCTGTTGCAGCGCGCCCACGAGCTGGGGCTGGAGGTGCTGCTCGAGATGCACAGCACGCCCGAGCTGGAATATGTGGAGCTGGAGCCTGATATGTGCGGCATCAACAACCGCAATCTGGGAACCTTCATTACCGACGTGCACAACTCCTACCGGCTGGCGGAGCAACTGCCTGCCGACGCGGTGAAGGTGAGCGAGAGCGGCATCTCCAACCCGCTGACGGTGCGCGAGCTGCGCCAAGCGGGCTTCCGCGGCTTCCTCATCGGCGAGTGCTTTATGAAGACCGCCGACCCGGGCGCAGCACTCAGGGATTTCATCAGTCAGCTATGATTATTAAGGTGTGTGGTATGCGCGAGCCCGACAACATTCGCGCCGTTGAGCAGCTGGGCATCCAGTGGATGGGCTTCATCTTCTGGCCCAAGAGCAGCCGCTATGTGGAGACCCGCCCAGCCTATCTGCCCACGCGGGTGAAGCGCGTGGGGGTCTTCGTCGACGCCGAGCCCGACGAAGTGAGCAGGCGGGCTGACGAGTTCGGGCTGGACTATATCCAGCTGCACGGCAGCGAGTCGCCCGACTATATCCGCCAGCTGGGCAGCCGCTGCCCGGTCATCAAGGCCTTCAACATTGCCACGGCGGCCGACTTGGAACAGACGAAAGCCTACGAGGGGCTGTCCGACTACTTCCTGTTCGACACAAAGGGCAAGAGCGTGGGCGGCAACGGTACCCAGTTCGACTGGTCCGTACTGGAGTCCTACGACGGCTCCACCCCCTTCCTGCTCAGTGGAGGCATCGGCCCCGACGACGCCCGCCGCGTCCGTGACTTCCGGCACCGCCGGTTGGCCGGCATCGACCTCAATTCGCGCTTCGAGACAAGCCCCGCATATAAAGACGTAAACCAACTAAAACGATTTCTATATGAACAAAATCAATAAGCTATTCAGCGACAACCAAGACCGCAAGCTGCTGTCGCTCTATTTCTGTGCCGGCTGCCCCACCCTCGAGGGCACGGGCGAAGTCATCAAGACGATGCAGCGCCGCGGCATCTCAATGGTCGAGGTGGGCATCCCCTTCAGCGACCCGATGGCCGACGGCCCCGTCATTCAGGATGCTGCCACCACGGCGCTCAAGAACGGAATGACGCTGTCGACACTCTTCAGCCAGCTGCGCGAGATTAAGGACGACGTACAGATACCGCTGGTACTGATGGGCTATCTGAACCCCATTATGCAGTATGGCATTGAGCGGTTCTGCCAGAGTTGCGTCGACAGCGGCGTCAGCGGTGCCATCATCCCCGACCTGCCGTTCAAGGACTATCAGGACATCGTCAAGCCCATAGCCGACCGCTACGACCTGCGCATCATTATGCTCATCACGCCAGAGACTTCTGAGGAGCGCATCCGCTTCATCGACGAGCATACCGACGGATTCATCTATATGGTCAGCTCGGCGGCCATCACGGGCGCGCAGAAGAGTTTCGACGAGCAGAAGCAGGACTATTTCCGCCGCATCAATGCGATGCATCTGCGCAATCCGCGGATGATTGGGTTCGGCATCAGCAACCGCCAGACGCTCCAGTCGGCCCAGCAGAACGCGGCCGGAGCCATCATCGGCTCTAAGTTCGTCACCCTGCTGAGCGAGACGGGCAGTGCAGACAAAGCACTCGACCGCCTCTTCGACGCCCTCGAGCAGTAGACCGCAGGCTGCGAAACGCCCACGACGGTTTTGGATTCTCGCGAGAATTTTCCGAATTCTCGCGAGAATTTCGTAAATTCTCGCGAGAATTTGGTGATTCGGAATATTCTTCGTATCTTTGCAAAACGCATTTCATATTGTCAGAACTACTGAATTAGCAAACAATCAATAACAAACTAAAACAAATGAAGAAGTTTCTCAGCTTACTGCTTTTGAGCCTCTGCATTCCCGCACTGGCCAGTGCCCTCGGATGGGACGCTGCCGCCTATCAGCGCATTGAGCAGAGCATCAAGGCCCCGGAGTTTGCCCAGCGCGACTTCCCGATTACCAAGTATGGCGCCAAGACCACCAACACGGCTGCCAAGAACCAGAAAGCCATCAACAAGGCCATTGCAGCCTGCTCGAAGAAGGGCGGCGGCCGTGTCATCGTGCCCGCTGGCACGTTCAACACGGGAGCCATCACGATGCTCTCCAACGTCAACCTCGTGGTTGAGAAGGGGGCCGTGCTGCAGTTTGTCTTCGAGCCCGAGCTCTATCCCGTAGTGCCCACCCGCTGGGAGGGTCTGGACTGCTACAACGTCAGCCCCTGCATCTACGCGTTCAAGCAGACCAATATGGCCATCACCGGCGAGGGAACCATCGACGGCGGCGGCTCTAACGAGACGTGGTGGAAGTGGACTGGCGTGCCCCGCTTCGGCGGTCGCCCCGACCTGCTGCCCAACCAGCGCAGCGGCACCCGTGCCCGTCTGCTGAAGCAGGCTGAGGACGGCGTACCGATGGCCGAGCGCATCTTTACGAAGGACGACGGTCTGCGCCCGCAGCTCATCAACTTCAACCAGTGCGAGAACCTGCTGCTGGAGAATGTCACCCTGCTGCGCTCGCCGTTCTGGGTCATCCACCCGCTGCTCTGCAAGAACGTCACCGTGCGCGGCCTGCACATCACCAACGACGGCCCTAACGGCGACGGCTGCGACCCCGAGTCGTGCGACGGTGTGCTGATAGAGAACTGCTTCTTCAATACCGGCGACGACTGCATCGCCATCAAGAGCGGACGCAACAACGACGGACGCCTCTGGGCGCGCCCCTCGGAGAACATCATCATCCGCAACTGTGAGATGCAGAACGGCCACGGCGGCGTGGTCATCGGCAGCGAGATTTCCGGCGGTTGCCGCAACGTGTTCGCTGAGAACAACAAGATGGACTCGCCCGAGCTGGAGCGCGTGGTGCGCATCAAGACCAATACCTGCCGCGGCGGTATC
>JAFUZD010000086.1 GCA_017476785.1 Prevotella sp.
GAGAACTCAGAGAACTCCGAGAACCCCGAGACCCTCCGAGAACTCCCGAGAACTCCGAGAACTCCGAGAACTCCGAGAGCTCCGAGAGCTCCCGAGAACTCCCGAGAACTCCGAGACCCTCCGAGAGAAAAAAAACAAATACCTATCAATAAAAGTAAATGCTTAAAACAATCCGTATCACCCTTGCAGCCGTGATGTTCATCGGCATCACGCTGCTGCTGCTCGACTTCACGGGCACCCTGCACCACTGGCTGGGATGGATGGCCAAAGTGCAGTTCCTGCCGGCCCTGATGGCCCTCAATGCCGTCGTGGTGGCTGGCCTCATCCTGCTGACGCTCCTCTTCGGACGCATCTACTGCTCCGTCATCTGCCCGTTGGGCATTATGCAGGACCTCTTCGGCTGGCTGGGCAAGCGAGCCAAGAAGAACCGCTACACCTACTCCGCCGAGAAACGATGGCTGCGCTACGGTATGCTCGCCGTATTCATCGCTGCGGCAGTGGCGGGCGTGAGCGTCGTCTTCCGTCTGCTGGCACCTTACAGTGCCTATGGCCGCATCGTCAGCAGCCTGCTGCAGCCCGTCTACCTATGGGGCAACAACTTGCTGGCCTCGCTCGCCGAGCACTATGACAGCTACGCCTTCTATCAGGCCGACGTGTGGCTGAAGAGCCTGTCGGTGCTGGTCATTGCCGCCGTCACCCTCGTCGTGCTGGCCGTCTTGGCGTGGCGCAACGGTCGCACCTACTGCAACACCATCTGCCCCGTAGGCACCATCCTCAGCTTCTTCGCCCGTTTCTCGCTGGTCAAGATTCGCTTCGATGCCGACAAGTGCCGCAACTGCTCGCTCTGCACCAAGAACTGTAAGGGCGCCTGCATAGACTATAAGAACCACCGGGTGGACTACTCACGCTGCATCGTCTGCGGCGACTGCCTCCAGAGCTGCCACTTCGGCGCGCTGCGGTATGGAGCCCCCTCCAAACCACCCCGAGGGGAGGCTTTCAGCAATAGCGCTTCTCCTTCGAGGGAGGCTGGGAGTGTGACCTCGCGCCGCTCGTTCCTGCTCTCCACGGCCCTGCTCACCACGGCCGCACTGGCGCAGGAGGCCAAGAAGGTGGACGGCGGACTGGCGGAGATAGCCGATAAGGCCATCCCCAAGCGGCAGACGCCGCTGACGCCGCCGGGCTCGCTGTCGGCCCAGAATATGGCGCACCACTGCACCGGTTGCCAGCTCTGCATCGCCGCGTGTCCCAACGGCGTGCTGCGCCCCTCGTCCGACCTGATGTCGCTGATGCAGCCCGTAATGTCGTATGAGCGCGGCTACTGCCGTCCCGAGTGCAACCGTTGCTCCGAGGTATGTCCCGCCGGTGCCATCCGTCCCATTGAGCGCGAGACGAAAGCCTCCACGCAGATAGGCCACGCCGTATGGGTCAAGAAGAACTGCATCCCGCTGGTCGACGGTGTCAGCTGCGGCAACTGTGCCCGCCACTGTCCCACGGAAGCCATCGAGATGGTGCCCAGCGACCCCAACGACGACGAGTCGGTCAAGATTCCCGTAGTCAACGAGGCCCGCTGCATCGGCTGCGGCTCGTGCGAGCACCTCTGCCCCGCCCGCCCCTTCACCGCCATCTATGTCGAAGGCCACGAAGTGCACAAAGAAATCTAAGCGAATTGAGAATTGAGAGTTGAGAATTGAGAATTAAGGAGCACTCCGAGAGCTCCGAGAACTCCGAGAACTCCGAGAACTCCCGAGACCCTCCGAGAGCTCCGAGAACTCAGAGAACTCCGAGAACTCCCGAGACCCTCCGAGAGCTCCGAGAACTCCGAGAACTCCGAGAGCTCCGAGAACTCCGAGAACCCACCACAAAAAAAGATGAACAAAAATAACCACCCCCACACCTCCCCCACCGGAGAGAACGCTGGCCCCGAGAGCCATTCCCGCCGCCAGTTCCTGAAGATATTCGGCGCCGGTGCCGCCACGACGGCCGTCGCCCTCACCGGCTGCACGCCCAAGAAAGAGACGGCGGCCGTAGAGGAATACCGCCGCCAAGTAGAGCCACCCACCGGCCAGATGACCTACCGCACCAGCCCCACCTCGGGCGACCGCGTGTCGCTGCTGGGCTACGGAATGATGCGCCTGCCCTCGAAGACCGAGAACAAAGACGACTATGATCAGGAGATGATCAACCGGCAGGTGGACTATGCCATTGAGCACGGCGTCAACTACTTCGACACCAGCCCTGTCTACTGTCAGGGCAAGTCGGAGTATCACACCGGCATCGCCCTCCACCGCCACAAGCGCAGCGAATACTTCGTTGCCACCAAGCTCTCCAACTTCCACCCCGACTCGCAGACGCGCGAGGCCAGCATCGCGATGTACCGCCAATCGATGAAGAACCTGCAGGTAGACTATATCGACTACTACCTGCTGCACAGCATCGGCGGAGGTGGTATGGAGGCCTTCAGCGCCCGTTACATCAACAACGGGATGCTCGACTTCCTCATCGCGGAGCGCGCCGCAGGACGCATCCGCAACCTCGGTTTCTCCTACCACGGCGACATCGCCGTCTTCGACCATCTGCTGTCGCTCCACGACCGCTACCGCTGGGACTTCGTGCAAATAGAGCTCAACTATCTGGACTGGGACTACGCCAACGAGATTAACGACCGCAACACCGACGCGCGCTATCTCTATGCCGAGCTGCAGAAGCGCGGCATCCCCGCCGTCATTATGGAGCCTCTGTTAGGCGGGCGGTTGGCCAACCTGCCGCAGTATCTGGCCACCGAGTTGAAGCAGCGCGACCCCGAGCGCAGCGTCGCCTCGTGGGCCTTCCGCTATGCCGGTACGCCCGAGGGCGTGCTCACCGTGCTCAGCGGTATGACGTATATGGAGCACCTGAAGGACAACCTGCTCTCCTACTGTCCGCTGAAGCCCCTCACCGCCGAGGAGCAGGAATACCTGCACGCCGACGTGGCGCGCCGCATCGTGGGACTGGAGAACATTCCCTGCAACGACTGCAAATACTGTATGCCTTGCCCTTATGGCATCGACATCCCCGCCATCTTCGTCCACTACAACAAGTGCAAGAACGAGGGCACGCTGCCCACCGACCCCACGGCAGCCGACTACTGGCGGATGCGCCACCGCTACCTCATCGGGCTCGACCGCAGTGTGCCGCGCCTCCGTCAGGCCAGCCACTGCATCGGCTGTGGCCAGTGTGAGCCCCACTGCCCGCAGAACATCCGCATCCCCCACGAGCTCCACAAGATCGACGCCTTCGTGGAGCAGTTGCGCCGCAGCTCGCCGCACGACAAGCCCCAATAATCCCGTTTCTCTTACCATTGCGCACCACGCAAAGTAGTTGTCCGCAGGCTTAGGAGCGTTGCTCCTAAGCCTGCGGAGTTTTTATGCGCGGCCTTTGAAGCGACGCTCCGCAGGGCACGGAACATTTTCGGGCTTGTCGTAGCGGCTTCTCGGGCTGGGCTCAACGGCTTTTCGTTTCAATCACGGTCGCTTCAAATTTCAATCACAGTGGCTTCTCGTTTCAACCATTGTGGCTTCAAATTTCAACTGCTGTCGCTTTTCGGTATGGCTTTTTGGCGATATCTTTTCAACAGATGTTCCGTTAATTTTGTATAAAAGAATTTAAACTTTCAACATTTCCGACCTATTCAAGCCACACTCTCGCCTACTTTATGCGAAATATTGTAACTTTGCACTCTACAATTTGCGCGCGCGTGATTAACACGTGCGCACAAAGAAAACGAACGGATAGTATTACAATATAGCTGAGATATGACAAAAACAATGACCACATCAAGCATACTCCATACCCTGTCACACAATACGAAACGAACCGCCCTCCTGCTCCTGCTGCTCGTCTTAGGCAGCATAGTGAACGAGGCGTGGGCGAAAGACTATCTGTACACTTACTATATCGTTAACAAACGCGGAGTTGTATCCCTGTGGTACGCTGAGACCCAATCCGCAGGAGCAGCACCTCATATCCCCGCCTATATCAAAAGTCCCTTATTACCGAATGATAGCCAATACCACTATTATCTGCTTGAGAACATTACACAAGATAAAAGTCAAGGCATAACGAACTGGGTTTATACGACGACGGGTAAGACTTGGGACCGAAACAATGGCGGAACTGCCGACGATGCGCCATTAGGTCTGTTTACCAAAAGTAGCGAAGCAGTGGAACTGTCTTCATTGCCCGAGGCTGATACCCACATATACGTGTTTTACGATGACTATGAGAATGACAAGGCTGTCAATGGCGTAAAGATTGATTTAACGGGAGAGACGCCTTATACCATAAAAAGTGCACACGGATATGTATACGCAGACAACGATCCACGAGCATATCTGCAAACATCCGACCCCTCGGACACCGAACTTTATAGCCAGAGCAAATGGCAATGGACGCTGACCTCGGCGAACAAAGACCCTTACGACATCAAGATAGGGAATGCGTCGGCAACAGGAAAGTATTTGTGCGATGTATCTACAAGCGGACAAAGAAGCGGTTCGGTGGAAGCCTTTTTAAGAAATGGGGCTGATTATAGCAATGCCATCTTACAGACCTTTGCCCTTCTGAATGGTAAAAGCGGAAAGATTGTATTTATGGGAACGCATCAAACGGGAGCCAACCCCGACGGGAGCTGGTATCGCAGGCCCTATTTTGGTGCTCAATATAACTCTGGCACAATTTACAATATTAACTATGTAATCGGCAAGAATCAAGGAACCTCTAATGATGAGATTCAAATCACCATAGCCAATCTGCCCACCACATATACCTACCACCTCATCAACCACTCAGGCAACGAGGTCCTTTCCTATTCGAAAGCGTCGAACAGCCTTTCGGCAGCCATCTCGCTGTATGCCCCGCTGAAAAGCGCTCACGCTACAGACTTCAGCATCTATGCTGCTGCCACGGCCGCTACTGCCATTTCGGCAGCGCAAAGCAACGACAACAGCAGTGCTGCCTACATCGGAGCCGAAGGCACGGCCACCTACGGCAGTCTCCCGGCAGGTGTGACGGACATCTACATCGGCTACACGACCAGCAGCTCGCTCGATTTGACGGGCGGCACAAGATATTCTATTTGCAGAACCGGCTATGAGAGCAAGAATTGGTATATGTACACGGATGCCAGTGCTAAGGAGCATCCCTGCGACGGAACTTACGTTGACAATGACCGTCTGTATCTTTGGAGGCTCTATAACGGCGACCCCTATAACATCACTATTCGCAGCGACTATCATAGCAGTGACTATTATCTTTCTACGCAAAAAGGTGCTTTTGCTAAGGGCGATCAGTTCAAAGTCTGGGCCAATGGTTCAAGCACTGCCGTTACCAATTGGTCGCTGATTGCAGGCGACCGCTTGGTGGCTTTTGGAACAGACGGTGGCAACAAGTATGTAGGTGTTGATAGCAACAATTATACATACTCCGACAACACCGTCTATACGCTCGAAACCGACCTTGCCAACATAACAAAATGCCTGCAGATGACTTTCACCGAGCGCACACTGGCCACGCAGGTGAAGTATCGCATCGTGAAGAAGAACGGGAAGCAGGCATTGACCGACATCGATGCCTATTACACCAGTGCCGTTGCACTGCCTGCTGCCTATACCAGCCCACTGGTGTCAGCCTACCATTACTACACAGCGACGAATGTCAGCTACGACAGCTCGGCGCGCACCATTACTTGGACGGGCGAGAAAGAAGAGATTGACCCGGCGACCTACACACCCAGCGAGGGCGAAGTCATCTATGTCACCTACGACGCAAACACCACTCTCGACCTGACGGGAGCCACCAAATACACACTGAAGAAAAACAATGCCTCTAATTATATACGCTATGGGAATGGACAAGCCAGTCTTACCATCAACGGCATTACTTCCTTGCCAACGGCAATCCCCGACAATTACCTCTTTACGCTGAACAGCCCTGACGGGACACCCGACCCCTACGACATCGTGATACGCAGCAGCGTAAGCACTACGAGCGGCTACAGCATCGTACCGCAAGATGCGGGAAATACAACCAACACAAGCGGCATTCAGCTTCAGGCAATCGCAGATGCATCGAACACCGTCGGCATCCGCACGTGGGCATTGCTCAACGGCAATCGGCTGGTGAGCGACATCAACCCCTACTATGGCAGCAACACCCGTATGTACTATATGGGGAACGGTTATGTACAACCCATTTATATGTCGGATATTTCTGGGGGCACCCACACTGGTTCGGTGGTTGAGCTTACCCCCGCCGTTACCTACCACATCGTCAATCTTGGTGCAAACGGAAACGGGACAAACCGCACTGAGGCCTTCGCCGTGGCGAGCACCGCTGCCACGATAGGGCTGCCCAGCACCATCAAGAGCCCGCTGGCAACCAACTGGAAGTATTACAAAGCCGGCGAATTCACGGAGAGTGCCGGCGTCTATTCCAGCTTCGCCACGCCTACACTGTCGGAAGGCGGAGCCGTGGGCGCCCTGACCGACATCTATGTCACCTACGAATACGACGCCAGCAGTGCCGCGGTCGATTTGCGCGGAATCACCCGCTACAACGTACAGATGAACGACAAATACTGGCACAACGACAGTGGGCGTCCCAACTTCCCCGGCTCAACGCCTACGGCCGACAACCTGAACAGCGATGCCTACAACTGGACCTTTAAGGGCAATGACCCCTACAACGTAAAGGTGGTGAACGTGGCCCTGCCCAATGGCTATCTGAGCGGCAATGTCAACGACGGGGCTTACAGCACAAGCTTTGGTATGTATCTTGATGGTTCAAAAACAGACATCACCACTTTCTTCTGGCTGGGCACTGACAACACAACAGGATGGAACCTGATGGCCAATACGCCAAGCCAATACACGCCGAACGGAGGATACAGCTTCGTCTATAACGAGAGCAATAACTATGCCTTGCTCCACCGCGAAGAGGCTGGCGGTGCGGCGGCGGACAAGATTATAGTAGAGCAGAAGAGTGCCAAGCTGACCTACCACATCGTCAACAAGTCGAACACCATCGCCATCTCCAAGCCGGAGACCAGTCCGTCGGCCCTATCGGTACCGGCCGACATCAAGACGCCTTACATCACTGCGGACGCCAACTACAAGGCGTTTGTCTCGCAGGCCGACGCCTACGCCTACACCGCAGCTGCCGACGAAGCAGCACGCACGGCGGCAGCAGCCAAAGCCATCACCACACTGGCAGAAGTCTCCGACGGCATTGTCTACGTCGGCTACTACTATGACGAGGAGGCACGGCCTGCCGAATTGCCGATACTCGACGGCTCGCTGTGGTATCAGATGATTAACAACGGGGACAAGTATTGGAAAGGCGAATGGAACAGCACACTGGGGAATACGTCACCCAACACGGATACGACAGGAGGCTCGCAGGACGAATATCTGTGGAAATACACTGGCAACGACCCTTATGCCATCTATGTCTCCAACAAGTGGCTGAACAATGAGCACAATGGAGGAAACGATGCGGAGCTGCTGCGTTCGAGCTGGAACAATGGTGGATTCTATAACGCCAACTATGCCAAAGGGACTCCTCACGGCGGAACACCCCATATCATATTGACAGCCGGGAAAAACGACGGCTCGGGCAATGCCTACTACAATTTGGCAGTCTCTCATCCCAACGGTCCGACAGAAACGACGAACTATTATGTGCTCAGCCAAAACTGCAGAGGCTACCAGACCGATAAGCCTTATCCGCGCTATCACAATCCCAACGCCAAGGCATTGCTGCAATTCCGCGCCGTTGCGATGGGCAACTTCCGCTTCCACTTGAAGACACACGTCAGTGGCACAGAGCTGACGGCCGACGTCACGACCGACTACTCTACAGCCAGCAACCTGATTGCATTGCCCACAACGCTGGAACGCAAATTCGTCACGCCAGTCTTCTATCTGGACTACGACCCCGAAACGGGCACATTCAGCAATCCCGTAACCAACTTCAACGCTGCCTACCAACACGCCACCAAGACCACCGAGGACGACGAGACCGTCTACCACCTCTACGTAGACTACACCGCTGCGACGCCCTTTGAGGTCAGCACCGACTACGAGCACGCCACGTGGTACCGGCTCTACAACAACAATAACCATTACGCCCGTTACACCGGTTCGCAGGTCAGCAATGGCAGTGACAACACCTACACCCACGACTATCAGTTTGCCTTCGTCGGCGACCCCTATGAGCTGAAGATAATGAACCGCGAGGCCGGTGCCGGCAAATACCTCGGCGTGGCGGCGGGCAGTGCCACCAGCACCATCGCCAACTTCATCGCCGACGGCATCACGACGTGGGAGCTCGTAGGCAGTGACTTCAATGCCGACGAGTTCGCGCTGCGCGAATACGGCTCAGCCGCCTCGCCGCGCTACTGCGCCTATAGCAGCGGCACGCCTCCCCTCCGATACACTACGGGTACAACACGCATCAAGGCCGTAGCCCTCCCCCAATTCAGCTATACCTTCAACATCGTAGACAACAAAGGGCGCATCGCCATCAAGTACACCCTGCCCGAAGCAGAGAAACGGGCCGTCTCGGCCGCGCTGGGCAGCGACTACACCTATATCCCGGCCGCCATCCGCAGCCACTATCTGGAGGACGAGACGGTGACCTTCTATGCCACGAAGGCCGATGCCGTCAACGGAGTGAACAGCATCTCCGAGATGCCCAGCACCGACGGTGCCGACATCTACGTGCGCTACACCACCGCCCACGTTCGCGAAAAGGAGCTGAAGCTGGGCGGCGCACGCGCCTTCGATATGCGCATCAACGGGCGGTATGTCTACGAAGAGAACGAGACCACGCTCAACTACAAGCGACCCGAGGAGATGACAGAAGCCGACGAAGACAGCCAGAGCTTCCTGTGGTACCTGATGGGCGGCGACCCCTATGCCGTGGAGATAGAGAATGTGAGGGAGAAGAAGTTCTTCTATTACGACAAGACGCAGACCCATCTCGACGAGAGCGGCAACCTCATCACGCTGACGACGAACGAAGCGCTGTGCGAGCGATTCATCATCAAAGAGTATAAAGTGGTGTCCACGACCAATGCGCTGGGCGAGCAGATAGACAACATCGTCGTAGAACTGATGGCCGCCTCGGGCGAATACACCAACCCCGACACCGGGGATACTTACGACGCCGCCGACCACCCCTTCTACTTAGGGCGCGACGAGACGGTGGGCGTGCGCGTCTACGATGCCGGTCAGCAGACCATCAGCGAAGGGCGCGACGAGCTGAAGATTGAGCTCAACGTGGCCAAGCTCGACATCACGATGTACATCGTCGACAAGTCGGGACGCATCGTCATTGCCGAGGCCGTAGAAGATGCCGAGACGAAGGCCGTGCCCGCCAAGTGGGTCAGCCCGCTGGTGAAGGAGTATCACTTCTGGAAGGAGTCGCAGTTCACCTTCGACGGCAGCAAGCCCATCGGCGAGCGCGTCTACACGCTGAAGGGCGGCGAGACGGAGATAGAGTCGCTGGCCGAGGCTGGCTACGGCCGCGTCTACGTGACCTATGACGTCAGCGACGCCATCGACCTCGACGGCCGCAACAGCGAGCGCAAGCAGCTCTATATGCTGCAGTTTGCCAACGGCGAGACATTCCGGCAGGAGAAGGACAACGCCGTGATGGACACCAAGACGAAGGCCGTCTACCCCTACTCCAACGGCGATGCCAACCTCAACATCTACCGCGAAGACCTGTGGAGCGAGCAGCAATATGCGGCCAGCACCCGCACCCGCTGGGCGTGGTACGTAGAGGGCGGCGACCCCTACCGTGCCAAAATCTCGTCGTTCCAGACGCAGACCACCGAAGACGGCGTGGCACGCCACGCCTTCCTGCGCACCTACCAGCCCGAGGGCTACGGCAGCATCGTGACGGGCAGCATCACGGACAACTCGCGGGCCGTTGCCGCCGGCGCACTGCCCACGGAATATATGATTCTGGGGGCTACGAGCCAGTACCTGCTGGTGACCACCAGCGAGATGGGCGACGACAACACAGGCTACAGCAACACCAACCACCGCGTAGTCAACTCGTTCGAGCAATACTGGAAGAACTCGCCCACGGTAGAGAAGATTGCCGGAGCCGAGCCCGAGGCTGACAACGCCACGCTGACGGGCACCTACGGCTGGCACCGCTATAAGGCCTTTGCCAACTACGAGCCGTGGGGCGGCGGCAGCAAGAGCTACGGCGGCGACGGCGACCACTGGTTCCAGACCATCCGTATGGATGACGGCGGCAAGGACCCGGTATTCGACTTCAAGCCCGTGGACCTCAACGGCGTGCTCATCCTCGTGGACAACCACGGCTGGGAGGTGATGCGCAAGCCACTGGGACGCACCGAAGACGCTGCCACCAAAGCCACGCGCGATGCCGCCATCCGCACCTACGACAGCCCGATGGTAGCGCAGTATCACTTCTGGACCGACTTCTCTAAGACCCCGGGCTACCACCAGTACCGCGCCAATACGGCCTCGGGCTCCAAGACCAAGGAACGGGGCACCGGCGCCTCGCTGACCGACTACCCCCGCGTGCTCAGCAACGGAATGCTGACCGACCTCTATGCCACCTACGACGTGAAGCCGGAATATGCCGAAAGCTATGACGCCGGAGCCGACGCGCAAGCAGAAGGTAGCAGCACGACGGCCTTCATCATCCGGCAGGATGGCAAGCTGGCCAAGACGACCGACGGCACTACCTTATCGTTCAAGCCCGTCAGCGAGACGGGAATCGATGCGGGTAATACCGACGGACTGGACGATGACAACCTGTACTGGAACCTGAAGCCCAACTTCACCATCGACCGCGAGATGGGCTATCTCTACGAGGGCGAAGCGGGAGCCAACAACGGCGAGCAGAGCCTGTCTGCCACCAATGCCAGCAACTACGAGCAGGGACGCAACGGGTTCGACCCCTACAACCTGCGCATTGAGAGCAAGCCCCACGCAGGCAAGTTCTTCACCACCGATGCCACGGCAGCCAACCTGAGCGACGGCAGCTGGACGGGCAACGGCAGCAGCGTATCGCTGGCCACCCTGACCGATCCGCTCACCACGCCCGTCAGTGCCATCGGCTATGACGAAAAGACGTGCCACATCACCAATGCCACGTTTATGGCCATCCAAGACGCCAACGGGAATATGCGTCTGATGCCGCGCTTCGACCACGGCAACGTGGTGGAGGGCTTCACCGCATTGCGCACGCCCGCCGCCGCACAGACCAAAAGCGACACCAAGCACAGTCAGACCACGTTGCTCTATCAAAACACCAGTGCCTACACATACATCGTCATCGACAACAACGGACGCGAAGCCTTGCGCTACCAGATGGTCAGCAACGGCGCGCCCGACATTCCCTATCAGTTCACCAGCGCACTGGCCACTGGCTACAAGTTCTACCACGGGTTATCCAAGAACGCTGAAGATCGGTACGACATTGACGAGAGCACACTGGACGCCCAACAGATTACAGGCTCCTTTTCCAGCCAGCACGTTGCCGAGGGCAGCATCATCTATGTGCGCTACGGATACGATGCCAGCTGCGACACGGAGGGACTGCTGAAAGGCTATTGGTACAACGTCACGCTGAACGGCAGCGACGTCAAGCTCGACGACGATGGAACCATCACAAAGGGAACGTTGGCTGACGGGGATGCGGCGTGGCAGTGGCGTTTCGTCCAACGAGCCGGCGACGCTCCCGACCCCTACGCCATAGAACTCTATAACAGCAACAAGCATACCGACGGACACCGCTACATCATTATGCAGCACGACGACGGAGCCTACGCGCTGATGCAAGCAGGCACGGGCAGCTACGACTATGCATTCCTGAGCGGAAGCAGTGCCACGGCAACCATCGTCACGCACCCCGACTACGCTGTTGACGGCATTATGGCTGCCGACACCAAGATTCGCGTAACACGCACGACGCCCGCCGCAGCAGTCACCTATAAGATTATTACGCATACCGGCAAAGTGGCACTCACGGGGGCCGACAACCGCACGGCAGCAGTCATCAAGCAGGATGGACTCAGCCTGCCAGACTGGATGAAGTCGCCGCTGATGAAAGACGAGCCCACCACCTACATCTTCTATCCCTCGGCCACCATCGATGCCGAAGGAAACTACGCCGTACAGGGTGAGCCGACTACCAATACGGATATGCTCGACGACGGAACCGTCTACGTACGCTATGATTACGAGGCATCCAAGACGCCATTTACCAATTTCAAATTCAGCCATATTAATAGCTACATCACCGATGCCTCATTGGACTTGACGGGACAAGTACCCTACGTCTTGTCTATCGGCGGTGGCCACAACTGGCAACGGATTAAGGACGACAAATCTATCCAACTGAGATCCAATGGCGATGGTCTGAATAATGACCAAGAACGGTTTAGAGGAGAGGGATACTGGGTGCTGTTCTCTTGGCGGCTGACAGGCAATGACCCCTACGAGATAACCTTTACGAATTCTGCCTACAGCGATTCACACGTATTGGGAGTAGAGGAACCGACCGAGACTTCTGAAGAGGGTGGCAAACTGGCATATATGGTAGAGAAAGGCGATGCCAGCCATCCATATCAGACCTTTATGATTCTGAAAGCAAAGAAAGACGGACTGAGTACCAACATCGGGCTGAAAGTCTATGTCACAGGCCACGACGACTGGTTTATGTCAGAAAATGGGAATGTGCGCGTATGGAAAGACAACAAGCCCTACCAAGAACGCTACGCTACTGCAGCAGAGCCTTATAGCCGATACTTTTACAGTCGCTTCGGCTATCGCCCCAACATTGTCTATCACGTCATCACCAATGAGGGCAACGAGGTGATTACGGCCCAGACAGCCCGCGGCTCGGACTACGACCAAACAGACATCGTACTGCCACAATACTTCCAGTCACCGCTACTGCGCGCTTCCGATTTCGTTTATTACACCGAGCGCCCTGTATGGCAAGACAACAAGCTCACAGTCAATGAGGCAGCACGCATCGGCGACGATGCTACGGTAGCCCAACTCGTAGAGCAACGCTGCAGCGACATCTACGTGCGCTACAACTACAACCGCGAAGCCAGCCCCTTCAAGATAGGCGGCGGATTCAATACCGCCGACGACACCAGACTCGACTGGAGCGAGTCCACGGGACTCGACCTTAACGGCGACACGTGGTATTCAATGGGCGCTATGCAAATGAAACGCGACGACTATGGTATCATTAAGGGAACCACGGCCAGCGGATTTGACTATACCACCGTCAAGAAGGCCACAACGGAAGGCACACTCTCGCAGAAGAAGAACCTCTGGCGACTGGTAGGAAACGACCCCTATGCCATTCGTATCTACAACTGTGCGACGGACAACAAAGTGCTTACGGTCAATACGGCGGGAAATGTAACAATGGATGACATCGGCAGTGCAAATGCACAATGCCAGTCGTTTATGTTCTTGGAACACGCCCGCCAAGACAACCGCCCCGAAGTTCTGACCCCAGACAAATATAAACTGGCACGCTGGTCCGTGCTGCACATCACCTCGCTAAAGGTTTTGTCACTGAATGAAGGCAATATAACAGTTGTGGACTTCAAGAAAAACAATTATCTGAAGCCAACAATGGCCAACATCCGTATGTCGGAAACCGAGATAGAAAGACGAAGCATACTGTCCCAAGGCTCCGGTTCTACGGGCAATTGCTGCGTCGAGTTTGTCAAAGCCCCCGTGGCACGTCCCTACATCTTCCACGCCATCAAATACGAGGACGGCGTGCGGGGCGAAGAGATGTGGAGCAAGCGGATAGAGCGCGACTGGCTGACACCCGTCCGACTGGACAACGAGCTGGCACGCCTGTACTGCGACTATGAGAAGGCGGGCACCAGCGGCTCTTTCGTCGCACTCGACGAGGCCGACGGCGGTCGTTTCTACCGCGATGCGGCAATGACGCTGCCCGTCCACGACGACAACAGCAATACGGACAACGTCTATCCCGAGATCGACGACCAGACCGAATACCACATCTACTTCAAATATCAGGTGCAGCCGGCCGTCCACAACAACATCTTCTGGGACGAGGAGACGCTGAGGAGCGACATCAACAAGCACGGACAGGCTGACTGGACGGCCGACACCAAGCCGCTGGAAGCCCAGTGGTATATGATGGTCATCAACCTCAACGCCCAGCACGGCACAGTGAAGGGACGCTACTTCCTGCGCTACGAGGACCAGCAGACCGTCTACAAGAACGACGGTAAGGGCGGACAGGTGGTCGACATCGAGGGCTATCCCGACGAGATACGCTACACCTCCGACCCCGCCATCGACGACACGTGGCCGCTCAACCGCATCTCGCGCACCGTAGAGTCGTGGCGCGAGAAGGGCAACGGCCCGTGGCAGGAGGGACGCTGGCTGTTTGCATTCACGGGCGACCCCTACCGGATGAAGGTGGTCAATATGCAGGGCTCCACCGTCTACACCAAAGAAGAGGTGCGCGACGACAAAGGCCTGCCGGTCTACGACGACAAAGGCAATAAGGTGTACACCTACACCGGCACGTGCCCGGCACTGCGCTTCGTCACGCTGAACACCGACACGAAGGCCCGCGCCACCCAACTGATAATGACACAGGATGCTGCCGCCGCCAACGCCGATCAGCTGTGGGGGCTGCATCCCACCAACTATACGCCCGAGGCCGGCGAGCTGGGCGAGGTGTTCTGCGAGCTGAACCTCAATGACATCACGACCCTGAAGGCCGACTCGAGCTACTGGACGTTCGGCCGCAGCCCCAAGAGCCTCTACGGCGCGTCCCACGTCAGCGATGCGACGACCAATGCCGTCAAGCTCATCAAGTACGTGCCCTGCAAGTATGAGGACGTGAAGATTGTCATCCGCCACGAGGACGACAAGAACGAAGACGGCACCTCGGGCATTGCCGAGCTCTACTATGCCGCCAGCGACCGCAAGTTCACCGCCGGCGACGTCATCAACCACTATGAAGAGGGCGATGAGGGCTACGATGCAAAGTACGGCGACATCAAGAGCATCCCCACCCTGCTGCAGCGCAAGTTCTGCCGATACACCATCTACAGCGACGTCTTCGCCCACATCGGCGACTACGAGATTAAGGCCGGTCCCTACCTGAATGCCGACGGCGACGTGGTGGACCAGAACGACAACGTGCTGCTGTCGCACAGTGCGGCCGACTACGACGCGCGCATCGACAGCTACTGGCCGCAGAAGGTGTTTGCCAGCTACAGCGTGACCACCGACCTGTTCCTCAAGCAAGAGCCTACCGCCGCACAGCTGAAGCAGATGATTGCCAACAACGACCACGTCTACTTTATGGACTTCACCCAGAATCTGGCTACGCAGGGCTACAACTACGGCCAACACGCCTTCTACGTGGCGGGCGAGAATTTCAAGATGGGCTCGGCCGACCTGAACGACCGCCTCGTGTGGAACGGCACGGACGACTTCAAACTCAACGGCACCAACGAGTGCAACTTCCAGACGGCTTCCAACCGTATGGCCTCCGTTCCCGAGAACCTGAAGTGGTACTTCGTGGGCGACCCCTACAACCTGCAGGTGTTCTGTGCCCACCCCGACCTGCTCGGCCAGAACCTCGCCCGCTTCGACGAGACGGAGACCGTCTATCAGTATGTGCTCGACTGCGTCCACCTGCGCCACTCTGACGAAGAGGCCAACGTGCCCGCCAACGACACCCAGCGGCGCGACCCGCGCGACGTGGTCTATAACTATAAGGAAGACGGCACGAAGGATTTGGAGTCGAAGCACACCAATCCCAATAAGGGCAAGCTGTTCTTCCCCAAGTTCTACTGGTCGATGGTGCCCGCCCGCTCCGACGACGACGAGGCCTTTGCCCTGCGCTTCCAAGAGGAGAGCACCATCCGCAGCTATCGCGGCATCTACTACTACCTGACCCACTCGGGCACCACCGTCACCTATCGCGACCAAGAGTTTAAGGTCAACCTGAGCTACGACACCGAGAATGCACAGGTGACCGGTGTCAAGTACAACGGCTACCACGTTGCCAACGATGCCAGCTGCGCCATCAGGCTGGTACAGCCCGTAAAGGTCTATGTCAGTGCCTACAATGCCAGCGATGAACAGCAGACGGAAGACGAGCTGAGCGAATACTTCGGACTGGGCGAGACGCTGACCGACATTCCGCAGCACTACAAGC
>JAFUZD010000087.1 GCA_017476785.1 Prevotella sp.
AGGATTACGTCGAAGTCGCAGTTGTCGCGGTCAAGCTGATTGACGAGGAAGATAACGGGCTTATGCAGCTTCTCCGTATAGCGGAAAGCATTCTGGGTGCCCACCTCGGGACCATACTGGCCGTTGATGAGGATAACAGCCTGATCGGTCACGTTGAGTGCCGTGATGGCGCCACCCACGAAGTCGTCGCTACCCGGGCAGTCAATGATGTTCAGTTTCTTGTTGTTCCACTCCGTGTGGAAGACGGTAGAAAATACGGAATAGCCATACTCCTGCTCCACAGGGAAATAGTCGCTCACGGTGTTCTTCTGCTCCACCGAGCCACGGCGCTTGATGATACCGGCTTCGAAAAGCATACTTTCGGCAAGAGTGGTCTTGCCGCTACCCGCACTGCCAAGCAGTGCAATGTTCTTAATCTCGTTAGTCTGATAAACTTTCATAAGGTTACTATTGTTTTAGGTTTTGTTTTTATCTCTATCGGACGCTAAAGTTAGGCATTTTCACGCAAAACGCCAACATTTACTTTCAAATATTAAACTTTATTAGGATTTAAGGCACACATATACCGACTGACGGAATGCCTCAGCTACGCTTCTTTGAAGGCCGTTTGTCTGAGGACAAAGATACAAATTAAGTACAAATTACGAATGGCAAGCTGCGAAGAAATCGCGCTACATTTCCGTAATTCGCAATTATTTCCTACCTTTGCCCTGAGATTCTCCCATACGATGGCAGGCCTTTACGTCCATATCCCGTTTTGTGCGAGCCGCTGCGTCTACTGCGGCTTCTATTCTACCGTACACACCGACTTGCGCCAGCGGTATGTAGATGCGGTGTGCCGCGAAATGGAGCTCAGGCCGGCGACCGATGCCATCGGAGCCATCGAGACCGTCTATCTGGGCGGAGGAACGCCATCGCAGCTCTCCGTCGCACAGCTTGAGCAGTTGTTCTATTATATAAATAAGGTGTATCGCCCCGCCTGCTTGCGGGAGGTGACGATGGAGTGCAACCCCGACGATGTCACCGATGAGTTTGCCACAGGCCTGCGCCTGTTGCCCGTCGACCGCATCTCGATGGGCGCACAGACTTTCAGTGACCGTCGGCTGCGCTTCCTCCACCGACGCCACACGGCCAGTCAGGTCGGACAGGCCGTGGAGCGACTGCGAACGGCAGGCATCGGTAACATCAGCATTGACCTGATGTATGGCTTCCCTGACGAGACACTGCAAGACTGGGAATGCGACATCAATGCGGCACTGGCCGTCGGAGCCGAACACCTGTCAGCCTACTGCCTGACCTACGAAGCTGGCACCCCACTCTACCAGCAGCTGCAACGCGGCGCCATCCACGAGCTGGACGAAGAGACGGAGCGTGCAATGTACGAGATGCTCATCCATCGGCTGACCAGTGCTGGCTATGAGCACTACGAAATCAGCAACTTTGCCCGACCCGGCCGCCGCTCACTCCACAACAGCAGCTATTGGAACGACGTGCCCTACATCGGGCTGGGAGCTGCGGCCCACTCTTATCTCCTGACGAGCCGAAGCTGGAACATTGCTGACATTCAGCAATATATCGAAAGCATCGAGCGCGGAGTGCTGCCATCAGAGAGCGAATCCATCGATGCCACCACCCACTACAACGACCGCATAGTAACGGCCCTGCGCACCTGCGACGGGCTGGACCTCAACACGCTGACGGCCGAGCAGCGCACCTACTGCCTCAGCCAGTCGCAGCGGTTCGTCGCCGACGGGCTGCTGCGCATCGACGGTTCACGCCTTCTACTGACAAGACGCGGCCTCTTCGTCAGTGATATGGTGATGAGCGAACTGCTGCAAGTATAGCAACTGCCACGCATATACACCCGAGGGCAAAACGGCCATTCGCCCGTCTTCTCTATAACCTATATACAAAAGAATCTGAAAGATGAATACTTGGAAACTCAATCTCGAAGAGACAAAGAAGCGATACGTTGACTGGTGGAACCACCGGGGCATCGTACTCAATATGTGGGAGCACTTTCAGGAGGGCGTCAAGCCCCACGCCGACATACCCGCCCCCGAGCCGCCGCGCGACCTGAACCAGCGGTGGTTCGACCCCGAATGGCGCGCACGCTATCTCGACTGGTACGTGGCTCACTCGTCGCTGATGGCCGATATGCTGCCCGTAGCCAACACCCAACTGGGTCCCGGCTCGCTGGCTGCCATACTGGGCGGCGTGTTCGAGGGGGGCGAGGACACCATCTGGATTCATCCCAACCCTCACTTCACGGACGACATCACCTTCGACCCGCAGCATCCTAACTACATATTACATAAGGAACTGCTACGGGCCTGCAAGCAACGGGCGCAGGGACACTACTACGTGGGAATGCCCGACCTGATGGAGGGGCTCGACGTACTGGCCGCCCTGAAAGGCACCGACAGCGTGCTGCTCGACACCGTGATGCAGCCCAAGGTGCTGGAACGGCAGTTACAGCAAATCAACGACATCTATTTCCAAGTGTTCGACGAGCTGTACGACATCATCCGCGAGGGCGACGAGATGGCCTTCTGCTACTTCTCGTCGTGGGCGCCGGGACGGATGTCGAAGCTGCAGAGCGACATCTCGACGATGATCAGCACCGACGACTACCGCCGCTTTGTGCAGCCGTTCATCCGCGAGCAATGCCAGAAGATTGACTACACGCTCTACCATCTGGATGGTGTGGGAGCGATTCACCACCTCGATGCCCTGCTCGAAATCGAGGAGCTGAACGCCATCCAGTGGACACCGGGCGTGGGCGAACCGCAGGGAGGCTCGCCCAAGTGGTACGACTTGTACCGCCGCATTCTGGACGGCGGCAAGAGTGTGATGGCGTGCTGGGTTCAGCTGGACGAGCTGAAGCCTCTGCTCGACCACATCGGAGGCGACGGGGTGCATCTGGAGATGGACTTCCACAACGAGCGCGAAGTGGAGCAGGCGATGCGCATCGTCGAGGAATACCAGCGTAAAGACGAGGCCGACCGCGAAGTAGAGGAAATCATCCGGCTCATTGAGAGCGGCGACCAGAGAAAAGAGAGCCATCATACGCCACAGCCCGCCTCGCAGCGTCCACCCCTCAGTGTGCAGTCCAACGACAGGATTCTCATCCTCGACGGTGCAATGGGTACAATGATTCAGCGATACCAGCTGCGCGAGGAGGACTTCCGCGGGGCCCGGTTTGCCAATCACGAAAAGGAGCTGAAAGGCTGCAACGACGTACTCTCGCTGACCGCTCCTTTTGTCGTTAGCGAAATCCACCGCAAATATCTGGAAGCCGGTGCCGACCTGATAGAGACCAATACCTTCAACGCCCAGCGCATCTCAATGGCCGACTACGGACTGCAGGAGCACTGCCGCGACATCAATCTGGCCGCTGCGGCCATAGCCCGCAGGCTGGCCGACGAATATACGCAGCGCAACCCGGAGAAGCCACGCTACATCGTGGGCAGTATCGGCCCTACCAGCCGCACCACATCCGTGGCCACCGGTGGCCACGTGCTCAGCAGCGAACTGCTGCGCGAGGCCTATGAAGAACAGATTGCCGCGCTGGCCGAGGGCGGCGTGGATGCCCTGCTCATCGAAACCATCTTCGACACGCAGAATGCCCGCATTGCCATCGAGGCGGCCCATCGCGTCGCTCCCCAACTGCCGCTGATGCTCAGTTTCTCGGTATCGACGGCCGACGGCCACAATATGCTGGGGCAGGACATTCTGGAGTTCATCGGAACACTGCAAGGCAACAAAGCCATCTTCTCCGTAGGTCTCAACTGTCTGACCGACATTGCCCTGATGACGCCGCTCATCCGCCAGCTGGCCCGCTTCGGCCATCGGGTGAGCCTCTACCCCAACGCCGGTCTGCCCGATGCCAATGGCCACTACGGGAAGACGCCCAATGACTTGGCTGCCGACCTCTGGCCACTGCTGGACGGCCACCGGCTCAGCATCATCGGCGGTTGCTGCGGCACCACCGATGCCCATATCCGCCTGATGGCCGAGGCCATCGAGCCGTTGCCGGGGCTTTTCCTCTCTCCTCTGAAGGTCGGAGAAGCCACCCTCCCAGCTTCCTTCGAAGGAAAGGAGAAGTTCATCGCCAACGACGAAGGGAAGAAGGACGCCGCCGCCCCTGTCCACACCGACACGAAAGACCGGCTGTTCCAAGCCATCTTGGGCGGCAAGAGCGACGAGGCGGCCGCAGCCACCCAAGAGGCCATCAGCCAGCACATTGCCCCGCAAGAGCTGATTAACGGTCAGATGATCAGGGCGATGGGCGAAGTAGGCCAGCGATTCCAAGACGGCAAAGCCTTTGTGCCGCAGCTGCTGATGGCCGGCCGGGCAATGAAGGCCGCACTCGAACTGCTCAGGCCAATGCTGTCGGGAACGGAGAATACCACCATCGGAAAGGTGGTCATCGGCACGGTAAAGGGCGACCTGCACGACATCGGTAAGAATCTTGTGGCCTCGATGCTCGAGGGCTGCGGCTTCGACGTGGTCAATATCGGCATCGACGTGTCGGCCGACACCTTCATCCAAGCCGTCAATGAAAACCAGCCCGACATTCTCTGTATGAGCGCACTGCTCACCACGACGATGGGTTATATGAAAGAAGTCATCGATGCCCTGACCGCTGCCGGCATCCGCAATCGGGTGAAGGTGATGGTGGGCGGAGCCCCCGTGACACAGGGATTTGCCGACGAGATAGGTGCCGACGGCTACAGCGACAACGCCAACTCGGCCGTCACCGTAGCCAAGCAGCTGATGAGATTGAAGGGTAGCTGAACGGCTACGGGCGTAGCCGACGCTTATAACACTGCTTAAAGTCACAAAGTCCGCAAGTATAGTCCTGCTTGCGGACTTTTTTGCCTAATCCTATAATGCCGCTGACCGACTTGATAGGCACCATCAGCGACGAATCCGTCAGGCTGACACCGCAGGTCTGCCCGCCAAACAGCGGGAAGAGGCGCTGCTGCTGCGACACGTGCCAACCGCAGTAGCCGGGCGAGAAGCGGTTGGTGTGGTGCCACCCCAGCTTGTCGATGCTCGCCTGCAAGTGCTGTTCCATTCGGTCGGCACACTTCTCGGCAATCACCGAGCCCAGCGCATCGGCAATAAACACGCGCACCATATCGCCCTGCTCCTTCAGCCGCTGCTGATAGGCCTCGAAGGCTGCGCCACTGGTGCAGACGAAGAGGGCGTAGGCCTCAGCATCGCGCAGCTGCCGCAGGATGATGCGCCCCATATCGAAGTCGGGCTGGCGGGGCACGACAAAATAGCAGAACGCAGGCTGCAGCCACGAGCACACCTCGTCGGCCACGGCCTGCGTTTCCTGTTGCGTGGCATCGTCGGGCAGCTGTCCGCGATAGCCCATCTGCTCGTAGATGTCGGACAGGGCGATGCCCAGTGCGTCGTATGTCAGTATCTTGTGTGTCACTGCCGGTTGAAATCGTTCAGCGCCTCGAAGAATGCATCCACATTGGCCATCGGCGTATGGGGCGGTGTGTCGCAACCGCTCGAAAGCACAAAGTTGGGATAGTCGCGGGTCTTGGTCAGCAGCTCCGTCACCGTCTGCCTCATCAGCGCAGGCGTCCCGTCCTTAAACACAGAGACAGGATCCACATTGCCCATTGCCAGTGCCGTAGGCGGCACGTCTTTGGTCTGACCATTCAACTCAATGCCCGGATGGGTCATCACGGGCACCGCCATCACTGCTCGCTGCCGGATGACATCGGCCATCCATCTGCTCATATTCATTTTCATATATGTCGTAGTTTGTCCTATCGCTGCAAAGTTACAATGATGAGGGCAAACTGCCAAATATTAGCCCCCGAAATTGCTGCAAAGATGCTGTCGGGAAAGTATGGGCAGCAGAAATTCTCGCGAGAATTTTGAAAATTTACGCGAGAATTCCGAAAATTCTCGCGAGAATTCTCTGAGCAACGGCTGCGGAGACTGTGGCGGCAAAGCCTCGGCTGATGACAAAAGGGGGCCTTTCGCGTCCTTATTTATATATAACAAACGCTATGAAACAGATTCTGACCCTACTGCTACTATTGCTCTGCTGTCACGCCTCGGCGGGCGAGATTGTCGTGCGCGAGGGCGGCAACATTCACGAAGCACTGCGACAGGCACGCGAGTGGCGGCGCACGGGCGACGCGCGCTGTGAGGGCGGCATCACCATACGGCTGGAAGCCGGACGATACTATATGCAGGAGCCGCTGTTCCTACGGCCGGAAGACAGCGGGACGGCCGAGTCGCCTACCGTCATCCGAGGCAGCAGGCAAACTGTCATCTGCGGCGACGCGCAGCAACGGCACACCCAACGATGGCCACAGACGGGGATGGCACGCCTGACGGACTTCAACCCGGCGGAGCGCACCATCACCATCCCTACTCCACCCGACAGCATTCTTAATGCCAAAGGGCTGGAGATGGTGGTCCATCAACGCTGGGCCATTGCCATCCTGCGCGTCAAGACGATGCAGGCGCGGGGCACGCATACCGTCGTCACGTTCGAGGAGCCCGAGAGCCGTCTGGAGTTTGAGCACCCGTGGCCGCAGCCTGTCATCGGCGGGCCGAAGGGCAACAGCTCGTTCCTGCTGCGCACCACCGAGCAGCGCGACGGCGCGGAGCAGCTGGTCGTTGCAGACGGGGCCAACTATGTGCGCTTTGAAGGGCTTGTCTTTGAACACACTTGCTGGAACCGCCCATTACATAAAGGTCACGTCACGCTGCAAGGCGGATTCCCACTCATCGATGCCTACAAGCTGACGGAGAACGAAGGACTGCCGTGGGACAGCAGTCTGGAGAATCAGGCGTGGGTGGAGCGTCCGGTCAGTGCCGTCACCATACGTAATGCCTGCCACATAGACTTCCACGACGTGCTGTTCCGCCAGCTGGCATCCACAGCCCTCGACTATGCAGACAACGTGAGCGACTGTACGGTCAGCAGCTGCCGCTTCGAGCACATCGGCGGAACGGCCATTATGGCGGGCTCGTTTGCAGAGAGTCCGATGGAGGTACACCGTCCCTATACGCATCTGGCCGAACGCTGCCAGCGAATCAATATCCACAGCAACACCATCGCCCACACCAGCGAAGAAGACTGGGGAGCCGTGGCCATCGCACTGGGCTATGTGCGCCAGTGTACCGTCAAGAGCAACGACGTGCGCCACACCAATTACAGCGGCATCTGCATAGGATGGGGATGGACGCCGGCCTACACCGGGATGGAGGACAACCGCATCGTTGACAATAAGGTGTACGACTATGCCCGCCAGCTCTACGACGCGGGCGGCATCTACACATTGTCCAACCAGCCCGGCTCCATCATCAGCGGCAATGAAATAGGGCAGCCCTACCCAGCCCCCTATGCCACCAACGACCGCGGTTTCTGCATCTATCTCGATGCACGAACCGACGGCTTCACCATTGAGAACAACAAGACCGAAGGCCGGATGATACGCCGCGACGAGATAGGCGACAACCATCCCGGACCAAACATTATCTGGAGGCAATGAAGCAAACCAACTATCATCTGTTTGACCTGATGGACTTCGACCCGCAACTGGCTAAGGAAGAGGCCCTCTGGAAGGCATACGCGCCGACGGCTATACGCGAGGCCGACGGCGACATTATCATCACCATACCCTATCAGAAGCAGAAGCTGCAGGCCGATATGGAGCCCGACACCGATGCGCCTCAGCAGAGCTACGACCTCGTTGTGCGGGCCTATGAGCCGGGCATCGTCCGTCTCTTCACCACAATGGTGGGCGACGAGAGGACAGACAGCGACGATATGTTGCAATGGGCGCCCCAAATAAAGCGTCTGCCCCTCCATCTGGTGGGCAACGACATCGTTGCGCCCGACGGAAGCAAGCGCGCTGCCATCCGGCAGTCGGTCCCCGTCACCGACCGCTGGAGCGACTTGCTGCCCGCACCGCAGCCCGCCCCCTTCATCACATTCTATCCCGACGGCAATGAGCAGAAGCCCGTTGCGCTGAGCGACGACCACTTCTCGCCGCCACGCTATGACGCACTGCCACTCGGATTCGTGACGGCACCGGGAGCCGAGCGCGCCACCATCTCGTTCCAATGCACGCCCAACGAATGCTTCGCGGGTACGGGAGAACGGTTCCGTAAGATGGACTTGAGCGGACAGACGTTCCAGCTGAAGAACCAAGACGGACAGGGCGTCAACAACCGTCGCTGCTACAAGAACATCCCATTCTATCTGTCAAGCCGGATGTACGGTGCATTCTTCCACACCCACGACTACTGCAAGCTGTCGCTGGCCGACCATTCATCGCGCTCCGTGCAGTTTCTCTGCGACCACGCCACCTTAGACGTCTTCCTTATCGGCGGAAAGAAGCCGGAGGAAATCCTGCAATCCTACCGGATGCTGACAGGCTTCCCCCAGATGCCACCGCTATGGTCGTTTGGCATCTGGATGAGCCGTATGACCTATTTCTCGGCCGACGAGGTAGAAGAAATATGCGACCGGCTGCGCCGCGAGCACTATCCCTGCGACGTGATTCACTTGGACACGGGGTGGTTTCGCACCGACTGGCTGTGCGAGTGGAAGTTCAATCCCGAGCGGTTCCCCCAGCCAGAGGCATTCATCCAGCGACTGAAGGAGAACGGTTTCCGCGTCTCCCTGTGGCAACTGCCTTACGTAGCTAACGGAGCAGAGCAGCTGGAAGAAGCCCAGCGGGAGCACTATATCTCGGTGAGCTCGGAGCTCTCAGAGCGCTCGGAGAACTCGGAGAACTCAGAGAACTCAGAGAACTCGGAGAACTCGGAGAACTCAGAGAACTCAGAGCGCTCCGAGAACTCGGAGAACTCAGAGAACTCGGAGAACTCAGAGTGCTCCGAGAACTCCGAGGCCCCCGAGACCTCCGAGCCCTCCGAGGCAGCTTCCTCTAATTTCTCTGCCCTCGACTATGCCGGCTCCATCGACTTCACCTACCCCAAAGCCGTCGACTGGTATAAACACAAGCTGCTGAAGCCCCTGCTCCAGATGGGCGTAGCGTGCATCAAGACCGACTTTGGAGAGAACATCCATCTGGATGCCAACTATCACGCGATGGAGCCCCAGCGACTGAACAACCTCTATGCGCTG
>JAFUZD010000008.1 GCA_017476785.1 Prevotella sp.
AAAAATTAAGAAAAGCGACGTCTGGATAGATATGACCCCGATGTCTGACGTGATGGTGCTTTTGCTGACATTCTTTATGATGACGTCTACGTTCGTCAAGAATGAGCCGGTGAAAGTCAACACGCCTATGGCAGCCTCGAAGGTCAAAGTTCCAGAGAATGATGTCCTGAACATTACCATCAATCCGCAAGGAAAGGTGTTTATGAGTATGGACAATATTAACTATCTGAAGTCTACGCTGGGCGAGATGCTCGACCAGTTCGGTGTCAAGCTCGACGGCGCACAGCAGGCCGCCTTCCTCGAGGAAGCTCAGTTTGGTGTGCCGATGGACAAGCTCGGAGAATACCTGAACCTGCCCTCAAGCAAGAAAGCCGACGCACTGGCAGCCCTCGGAATCCCGACGGACAGCATTGAGGCTGCTGACGGGACGAAAGGCAAGAGTGAGTTCCAGCACTGGGTAGACGCAGCCACTAATGCCAACCACGATATGAAGCTGTGTATCAAAGCCGACTCGAAGACCCCTTATAAGGTCATCAAGCAGGTGATGTCGGAGCTTCAGGATATGGACCAGAACCGTTATCAGTTGATCACATCATTTAAAGAAGCGGAGGAATAAGGAATGGCAAAGCAAAAAGCAAGTAAACAAAAGAAAATGAATGTCCGCGTCGACTTTACGCCGATGGTGGATATGATGATGCTTCTTATCACATTCTTTATGCTCTGTACCTCTCTGAGCAAGCCTCAGGCGATGCAGCTGACGATGCCGAGTAATGATAAGAACGTACAGGACGAAGATCGTAATGCAACGAAGGAATCGCACACCATTACCATCGTCCTCGCCGGCAACGACAAGATTTACTATATCAAGGGTATCCCCAAGTACGACGATCCCAGCTGCTTGGTAGAGACCACTTGGGGTAAGGACGGAATCCGTAAAGTGCTCACCGAGCACCGCACAGAGGAAGGAATCGTTCCCGTGGCAGAAATCCGTTTGGCAAAGCTCGAGCTGGATAAGGAGAAGAAAGCGACCAATATGGAAGACAGCGTCTACCAGCGCAAGCTCGCAGAACTCCGCAACGGTAAGCTGGCAAATGGCAAGAATGTGCCCACGCTGACCATCATCATCAAGCCGATGGACACGGCTACGTATGAGAATATGGTCACCGCTCTCGATGAAATGCAGATTTGCAGTATTGGTAAGTACGTCATTGACAAAATCAATCCTGACGACGAGAAGCTTCTCCAGCTGAAGGGTGTGAAATAAGGAAATGACATTAAACATCTAAAAAACAACTTGAAACTATGTCAAAGATAGATTTGATTGACAATGGATGGGTTGACCTTGTCTTCGAAGGAAGAAATAAGGAGTATGGTGCATACCAACTGCGCAAAGGAACCGGCAAGCGTAACATTTGGTCGATCATCATTATGCTCGCGCTGGCCGCACTCATCGGAATTGTCGTTGGTGTCAATGCCATCATTGAAGCCAACAGTAAAGAAGAGATCTCTGCAGACGTTGAGCTGTCCAAGATTATCAAGAAAGAAGCTAAGGTAGAAAAGAAGGCTCCTGTCAAGATTGAGGAAGCAAAACCCGTAGAGAAGGTTAAGAGCTCTATCAAGTTCGTACCTCCCGTCATCAAGAAGGACAGCGAGGTGAAGCCTGAGGAAGAGCTGAGAACACAGGACGACCTCAACAAGAGCAACCTGAACGTAGGTGCGCTTGACGTGAAGGGTAACAGCGAGGACGAAGGTACCGTGATGCGTGTCACCGAAGTCATCGCCCAGCCCGAAGAGAAGCCGAAAGAGGACAACCAGATCTTCACCATCGTAGAGCAGAAGCCTACGTTCCCCGGTGGCGACGGCGCGTTGATGTCTTGGCTCTCGAGCAACATCAAGTACCCCGTACTTGCTGAGGAGAATGGAATTCAGGGCCGCGTCATCGTACAGTTCGTGGTTGAGCGCGACGGTTCAATCACCGACGTACAAGTAGTCAGAGGCGTAGACCGCTCGCTGGACGAAGAAGCCAAGCGCGTGGTAAAGAGTATGCCTCACTGGATTCCCGGCAAGCAGAACGGTTCGGCCGTTCGTGTACGCTACACCTTGCCTGTGACCTTCAAACTGCAGTAATTCAATTCTATGAACAGAACCGTATCCAAATTAATTGGACTTACACTGATTTTAGGCTTGTTCCACGCTTGTGTGAACAAGCCTAAAACCGGTCGTACCGACACGCTCTCATCCGGGCATATCGAGATGGCCTGCGATGAGAGCTTTTCACCCATCATCGACGAGGAGCTCGACATCTTCAGCGCCACGCGCCCCAATGCCGAGGTGACTCCCATCTATACCAACGAGCAAGAGGCCGTGCAGATGCTGATGGAGGAGAAGATTTTCCTCGCCATCACCTCGCGGCAGTTCACCAAGAACGAATACAACACCCTCAAGAACAAAGGCTACAAGTCAATGCGTTCGGCGCCCATCGCCTACGACGGACTGGCCCTCATCATCAACAACGACAACCTCGACTCGTGCATCACCGTGAAAGACGTGGTACGCATCCTCAGCGGCGAGGCCACCCAGTGGAGCGACATCTACCCGGGCTCGAAGCGCGGCGAGATAGAAGTCGTCTTTGACAACCCCAAGTCGAGCACCGTGCGCTATGCACAGGATTCCATCCTCGGCGGCAAGCCCATCAACAGCCCCAACATCCAAGCTGTCGACAAGTCGGCCGAGGTCATCAGCTATGTGGAGAAGACCCCCAATGCCCTTGGCATCATCGGCTCCAACTGGCTGGACGACAAGCGCGACACCACCAACGTCACCTTCAAGAAGAACATCCGTGTGATGGCTGTCAGCCGTATGGAGACGGCCACACCCAGCAATAGCTACCAGCCCTATCAAGGCTACATCTACAACGACCGCTACCCCTTCATCCGCACGCTCTACTGCCTGCTGAACGACTCGCAGCACGGGCTGCCCTCGGGCTTTGCCAACTTCATTGCCTCGCAGCCGGGCCAGCTCATCATCTTCCACTCGGCGCTCCTCCCGGCATACGGCAACGTGACCACGCGAAACATCATAGTCAATAAATAGACGGCAAGCGGAATAAACCTTTCGGACGCCGAAACGTCATAACGGAAAACAAAGTGAGTGTGAGAACGAACATAATGTTAAACTAAAACCATTTCAGATTATGAAAGCAATCAAATATTTAGTAATGGGCGCGCTGATGTTAGGACTCAGCGCTCCGGCAATGGCACAGAATCCCAACGAAGATGCCATCAAAGCAGCAACGAGAATCATTAACGCAAAGCCTGCCGACGTGGACAAGCAGCTGAAAACCCTGCTGAAGGACACCAAGACGCAGAAGAACGGCGAGGTACTCGTAGGTATTGGCCGCGCATTCCTCAATGCCGACGACCTGACCAACGCCCAGAAATGGGTCGACGCAGCCTTTGCACTGAAGAAAGGTACCGAGAATTCCGAGGCTCACATCCTGCAGGGCGACATCTATGCCCGTCAGGACGATGGCGGCCGCGCCTCTACCGAGTATGAGCAGGCTATCCTGTTCGACAAGAAGAATCCTCTCCCCTACGAGAAGTATGCACGCGTCAACCGCGTCGTCAGCCCCGAGCTGTCTGAGCAGAAGCTGAACGACCTGCGCCGCGAGCTGCCCAGCTATCCCGTAGACCTCATCATTGCCCGCATCTATCAGGAGGCATCAACGATGAGCAAGAGCCACGAGCAGGCTAACGCCAACGCCCGTAAGGCTGCCCAATACTACGCAAAGGTCGACTTGAACAACGACGAAGTGAAGGCTGCCGACATCACGAACTACTCGCTGGTCTACTTCGACGACCCGTTCAACGACTTCAACAAGAGTCTCGAGATTTCGCGCATTGGTAACAAGCGCTTCCCCACCTACCTGCAGCTGAACCGTACGACGCTCTATAACCTCGTATCGCTGCAGAAGTACGGCGAGGCCGTGGAGTATGTGGACCGCCTGTTCAACAAGTCGGACAGCACCAACTACCTCATCAACGACTACATCGTGGCCGGTAATGCCTACCTCGGCAACAAAGACCACGCTAACGCTATCAAGATGTTCGAGAAGGCCTACGCCTTCGAGGGTGCCAGCGACGCCAACAAGCTGATTGCCCTGAAGAGCCTCTCAGACTGCTATATGGCAGGCAACGACTATCCCAACGCCATCGCCAAGTACAATGAATACCTCACCGCCAAGAAGGCTTCGGGCGCCAAGATGAGCATCACCGACTACGACGGTCTGGGCATCATCTATCGTAACTACGCTGCCGAACTGAAGGAGCAGGGTAAGAACAACGAGGCCGTGGAGAACTTCAAGCTGTCGGCCAAGACTTATGGCGATATGGTCGAGGCATTCAAAGGCACGCAGCAGGACTATGCCTATGGCATCTGGTGGCGCGGCCGTATCTTCACCAACCTCGACCCCGAGCTGACCGAGGGTCTGGCTGTTGAGGACTACACCCAGCTGGTGAACATCATCGAGGCCAAGAGCGGTGAGCTGAGCAAGCCTGACAAGCTGCGCCTGAAGGATGCTTACACCTATCTGGGCTACTACAACATCAAGAAGGACAATATGGAGCTGGGCAAGACCTATCTGCAGAAGCTGCTCACCGTCGACCCGACGAATGCACAGGCTCAGCAGATTCTGGAGCAGCTGAAATAAGCCGCAACGGCAAGACGCCCCATAGCCTCATCATCAAAAAAAGGTATCCACGCTATGGTGGATACCTTTTTTCTTTGCCGGCTGCCGCAGTTGGCCTCGGCCGCCATCCCGCACCTACCGACCAATAAGTTATAAAAAGCAAAAGAGCCAAGTCATCTAAAGCTGGAGAGCAGTCATAAAAAGGTAAGAGAGCAAGCCATCAAAGGCGGGAGAACAAGCCATAAAAAGCAGAAGAGGCAACCTTTTTGAGGTAGCCTCTTCTGCTTTGTTGTTTCCGTTCACCCACTGATTTAGGGCAGGCTGATAGCCTCTGACGGACAAACGTCGGCACAAGTTCCGCACTCCGTGCACACATCGGGGTCAATAGAATACTTATCGCCCTCAGAGATTGCTCCTGCCGGACATTCATCGATACAAGTACCGCAAGCGATACAGTCGTCACCAATTACGTAAGCCATAATCTTAATCAATTTTAATTAATACCAATAAATTATGATGCAAAGTTAAGACTATTTTTTGAATTATACCTAATTTAGGTGAGAAATCTTTATAATTTATACGTCGTCGAAATAATAAATAGCCCGTCAGTGCGTTATTAGAGTATATGTATACGAAGCGATACCTATCTCTCATCCTGCTTCTGGCAGTCGTCATAGGGGCGGCAGCACAGGAGCGTAAAGTGCAAAACAAGCCTTATATCGACTTGCGCCCGTTGCACTTCGGAATCCTCGTGGGCACTCACTTGCAAGACATTGAGCTGCAGAATGTAGGGCCACAGCTGGTTACCGACGAAGACGGCAACGCAATGGAGCAGACCATCCTTACCGAGGCCGACCGATGGAACCCCGGCATCTCGGTGGGTGTGCTGGCAGACTTGCGCCTGACGAACCATCTATCGCTGCGCTTCACTCCCACAATGCACTTCGGTGCCAAGCACCTGACGTTCACCAACCTGAGCGACCGGGACGAGCAGGACCGCCCGCGCCGCTCTACGCAGGACCTGAAGAACACGTACATCTCGCTGCCCATCGACCTGAAGTTTGCGGCGCCGCGCTGGAACAACTACCGCCCTTATCTGATGGGAGGCATCAATCCGATGATCAACCTGACGCAGAACGACCAAGACAACATCCAGCTGAAACGCTCGGACGTGATGGTAGAGGTGGGACTGGGCTGCGACTTCTATCTGCCCTTCTTCAAGCTCATCCCCGAGCTGAAGTTCTGCTACTCGCTGGGCGACGCACTGGACCACAGCCACGCCGACCAGCTGCGCGACATCAACCGCCGTGCTTTTGCCAACAGCGTCAGCCGTGCACAGACTAAGATGATTGTGCTGACGTTCTACTTCGAGTGACCCCACACGCCCATCCCATTTGTTTGCGGGCCTAAAACAAGCCGTTTGCGTGCTGAAAACAGCCTGTTTGTGTGCCGAAAACAAACTGTTTGCGCCATCGAAACAACAAGGTTTGATGGCGCAAACAGCGTTAAACAGCAATGAAATGCTTAGAAATCCAGCACCATCTTCCCTACGAAGATGGCGTGCTTACCATTCTGATCCACCGGGACGCGCCGGCCGTCGAGGTCGACCGCATACTCCAGCTGCTCCAGATAGGTATGCGTATGCCCGCCCAACACCAAATCGATGTAACGCGAGCCGTTGATGACCTCCGCATCATTGGGCGAGCTGAGCTTCCATCCGAGGTGCGAGACGCAGATGACCACGTCGCATTTCTTCTTGCGCTTCAGCAGCTCAGCGGTCTCGCGAGCCACGGTGACGGGGTCCAGATACTTCACTCCCGGGCAGTTCTTCAGCGACACCAGTCCCTCCATCCGCGGTGCCAACCCGAAGACGCCAATCTTGATGCCGTTGCGCTTCAAGATGATATAGGTCTTCACCAGTCCTTCGCACACCGTCCCTGTGAAGTCGTAGTTGGCACATATGATGGGGAAGTTGGCCATCCGGAACAGCCGCGCCATATTGTCGAGCCCGAAGTCAAACTCGTGGTTGCCTATCGTGGCGGCGTCGTAGCCCATCTGATTCATCAGTCCTATCTCCACGTCGCCCTTATACATCGTGTAGTAAGGCGAGCCCTGCGAGAAGTCGCCGCTGTCGAAGAGCAGCAAGTCAGGGTTCTGCCGCCGCTCCTCCTTCAGCATTGCGATGCGGCGCAGGAATCCGCCACGTCCAGCCTTCATTGTGTCGCCGATGCTGGCATTCACGGGCAGAATGGTGCTATGCGTGTCGTTGGTATGCAGCACGACCAGCCGCTTGGGCTTCTTGGCCTCAGTGCCGAGGGGCGAGAGGATGAAAAGGAAAAAAGGTATGAGCATCAGTGCCGTCCGGGCCGCCCTGCTCAGTATGTTCTTGGTTGTCGTCATAGTCATTCGTTATTTACAGATTCGTCTATTCATTTACTCTTTCACCGTGATGCGTCCTTCTATCTGGGCGTCCACCACCTTACCCTCGGCCGTCATTGCCTTAAAGTAGTTCATAATGATGAAGCGCGAGTTGTTGCTCTCGTCTTGCGGCGAGTTGATGGCGCGTCCCTTCCTGAAAGCCCTCATCTTATCGTTGCCCTGCAGCAGGTAGTCAATCGTCGTCAGGCGGTAGTCGCGCGTCGGCTCTATCGGTTCGCCGTTCAGCTTGGCACTCAGCAGCTGCCCACTCTTCGAGATGACCAGCTCCACGCCGTGGCTCACGCCCTCACCGCCCGTAGCGGCAATCTGTCCGAAGAGCTCCAGCAAGTCGGTTCCCGAGAGTGTCAGGAAGCATATCTTGTTTTCAAACGGAGCCACGTCGAGCACGTCGCCATAGGTGATATCCCCCTCGGGCAGTCCGGCACGCACGCCACCCATATTATATACGCCGACAACGGGCTGCTCACCATAGTCCTTACCGGCCCACACCAGAATGTCAGCCAGCAGGTTCGACAGCGTACCCTCGGGGCGCTGGGCAAAGAGATAGCGCGCCGTGCGCCCCACCTTCGGTCCCATTACGCTGTCCACCACGTGCTTGTAGGGAGCGAGGAATGCGGCAGCCTGCGCGTCGGGCTGCACATCGTAGCGTGCATCCACCAGAATGCGGCTGCGGCTGACGGAGCTGACGGTATAGTGCGTGGTGCAGGCCGTGGTGGCGGTCAGCACCGCCGTCAGCGTTAGGATGATTGTCTTTTTTTTCATAGTTATCGTTGTTGATAGATTATTTCGCTTTGCACATAGGGCAGATGCCCTTCACGATGTAGTTGGCCGACTGCATCTCGAACCCTTCGGGCAGCCCCACCTGCGGCACGGGAACCGTATCCAGACAGTAGGTGCGCTGGCACTGCTCACAGAAGAAGTGCACGTGCAGGTCGTCGTCCTCGTCGTCGCTGTGGCTCTGGCACAGCTCGTAGCGCAGCCCGCTGCCGCCATCCTCGATGGTATGCACCAGATGGTGGTCGCGGAAGAGGGTCAGTGCGCGGAACACGCCCGACTTGTCAATCGACAGGATGCGGTATTCCAGTTCGCTCAGCGTCAGCGGCCGGCCCGCGGCAGCCAGCTCTCTCACCACCACGATGCGGTTGGCCGTCGGCTTAATGCCGTGGTGCTCCAGTATCTTTTCGCAGTCTTCGTGTGTCATCTACGTGCAAAGTTACGAAAAAACGGCCGAAGAGCCAAATATATTTGAGTCTTTCCGAGTGCAAGCAACTCCTAGCGAAGCCGGAGTCCGGAAAAACGGACTACAGAATAAAAGACAGATTGAACGCTTGCAGTGACAGAAGTCATCCGACGGTATCACCTCTGACAGTAATTCCAAAAAATATTAAAAGAACAACACCTTTGAAAGACTATCGGGATAAAATCGTTATATTTGCGTTCACATCAACAGCAAATGAAGAGTAAACAACAAAATGGCATAGTGAGATTATGACTGATATACCAGAAACAAGCAGAGCGAATGTGTTGTTTGAACGAATTGCCACACTGATTGAGCAGTCACGCCAATTCGTGGTAAGTGCCGTCAATATTGCGGAAGTGAGGACTCGCTTTGAAGTTGGACGCTTCATCTTTGAGGATGAACAACAGGGCGAACGAGCCACCTACGGGAAGCAAATCCTAAAAAATCTTTCTATACGCCTGACCGAACGATTTGGTAATGACTGGAGTTACGACACTCTTGTCAGATGCCGAAAATTCTATCAAGCTTACGAGAATGCCGTAATTGTGGCAACGGCGTTGCCACAATTGGGGGAAGAGGCAGAAAACGCAGAGAATAAGCAAGCTACAGATTGTGGCAACGACGTTGCCACAATTCGTTTACCGCGTTTTTCCCTCTCGTGGTCTCACTATCTGATATTGATGCGAATAGAAGATATCGAAGCTCGCAGCTTCTATGAGATTGAGGCGACACAGCAACAGTGGTCCGTCAAGCAACTCAGTTGTCAGGTAGGCAGCAGCCTCTATGAGCGGTTAGCACTAAGCCGCAACAAAGACGAAGTATTGAAACTGGCACGTGAGGGACAAATCATAGAAAAGCCTTCCGACATTATCAAGAATCCTGTCACTCTGGAGTTTCTGGGATTGAAGCCCGAAGCGGTCTATTCGGAAAGCAAACTTGAGAATGCCATCATCGGAAAAATGCAGCATTTTCTCTTAGAGTTAGGAAAGGGCTTTTTGTTTGAGGCACGTCAGAAACGCTTTACCTTTGATGAGGAGAATTACTACGTTGACCTCGTGTTCTACAACCGTCTGCTGCAATGCTATGTATTGATTGACTTGAAGACAGACAAACTGACCCATCAAGACCTCGGACAGATGCAGATGTATGTCAATTACTACGACCGCTATGTGAAGCAGGACTTTGAAAAACCCACTATCGGCATTCTACTCTGTGAGAGCAAGAAAGACTCGTTGGTAGAGCTGACACTGCCGAAGGATGCCAACATCTATGCTACGCAGTATTCACTCTATCTGCCCGACAAAGCCCTGCTGCAACGCAAGTTAAAGGAATGGATTGACGAATTCAACAAGATTAACCATCCTGATTAACCATCCTGCATAAGCAGGTGCCATTCCGTCCAGCTCTCAGAATTCCTATTGTAAGGGCAAAGGCAAAGAGTTTTGTCGCCAAATGACGAACGTACAAAAAAAAATTGAGAGAAGAATCTCTCAATTTCTTAACGTTCGCATTGCATTCAGCACAGCCAGCACCGTGACGCCTACGTCGGCAAAGACGGCCATCCACATCGTGGCAACGCCCAGTGCGGCCAACAGCAGCACGAGCAGCTTGACGGCAATGGCAAAGACAACGTTCTGCCGCGCAATGGCGATGGTGCGCCGTGCAATGGCGATGGCACGCGCTATCTTCGACGGATGGTCGTCCATCAGCACGACGTCGGCGGCCTCAATGGCGGCATCCGAGCCCAGTGCCCCCATCGCCACTCCCACGTCGGCCCGCGCCAGCACGGGGGCATCGTTGATGCCGTCGCCCACAAAGGCCAGCCGACTGTCATCCCTGCGCTGGGCGAGCAGCCGCTCCACCTGCGCCACCTTATCGGCCGGCAACAGCTCCGTGTGCCACTCGTCGATACCCAGTCTCCGGGCCACGTCGTCGCCCACTTCACGCCGGTCGCCAGTCAGCATCACCGTGCGTGCCACGCCCTGCTCCTTTAGCTGGGCGATGGCTTCGGCCGCATCGTCCTTCACTTGGTCGGCAATGACGATATGCCCGGCATACGTGCCGTTGATGCTGACGTGGACAATCGTGCCTATGCGGTGGCAGTCGTGCCACTTGGCACCGATGGCCTCCATCATCTTCGTGTTACCCACGCACACCACATCGCCGTTCACGCGGGCACGGATGCCCTGTCCGGCCACCTCTTCCACCTCCTCTATCCGGCAGTCGTCGGCCTCGTCGGGATAGGCATTGCGCAGCGACTGGGCGATGGGGTGCGTGCTGTAACGCTCTACGTGGGCAGCCAGATGGAGCAGATGGTGCTCGTCGCAATGGTCAGGATGCACGGCATTGACCTCGAACGCACCGTGGGTCAGGGTGCCCGTCTTGTCGAACACCACCGTTCCGACCTTCGCCAGCGTGTCCATATAGCTGGCTCCCTTGATAAGGATTCCCTGTCGCGAGGCACCGCCAATGCCACCGAAGAACGTGAGCGGGACGGAGATGACCAGCGCACAGGGGCAGGAAACGACGAGAAACATCAGCGCGCGGTAGAGCCATACGGGGAACGAGGCGGCAAACGCTCCACTGAAGAGGGGCGGCACGACGGCCAGCAGCACGGCAGCAGCCACCACAGCCGGGGTATAGACACGGGCAAAGCGGGTGATAAACGTCTCACTGCGCGACTTGCTCTCGTTGGCATTCTCCACCAAATCGATAATCTTCGACACGGTAGACTCGCCAAAGGTCTTGGTGACGCGCACCTCCAAGAGGCCCGACACGTTGATGCAGCCGGAGATGACTTCGTCGCCCTCGGCCACGTCGCGGGGCAGGCTCTCGCCGGTCAGTGCCACGGTATTCAGGCTCGACGCGCCTTTGAGGACAACGCCGTCCATCGGCACCTTCTCGCCGGGTTTGATGACGAGCGTCTCACCGATGCCTACGGTCTCGGGACTGACGGTCTGTACCTCCCCGCCGCGCACCACGTTGGCCGTGTCAGGACGAATGTCCATCAGCTGCGCAATGGAGTCGCGGCTCTTGTCCTCGGCATAGTCCTCGAAGAGCTCGCCCAGCTGGAAGAACAGCATCACGACGACGGCCTCGGGGAACTGCGTCTCAGCACCGGGCAGGAAACCGATGAGCAGCGCGCCGACAGTGGCCACCGACATCAGGAAGTCTTCGTTGAAGGGCTCGCCCTCTGCTATACCTTCGGCGGCCTCGCCCAGTATGTCATAACTGATGAGCAGATAGGGCACCAGATAAACCAGCAGCAACTGCCACACCGGCAGGGCTGCGCTCTTCTCAATGATGACGGCTCCCACCAGCAGCAGGGCCGTCGCAATCAGTCTGAAAAGTTTCTTGTTCATTGCACTACGTTTGTTTTGAATTCTGCTGCAAAGGTAGTGCATCGGTTTTGCAACCGGGTTGCAAACTGCCGCCTACGCCTGTTTCTCGGTCATATACTTCCAGTAGCGGCGCGGCATATCGTTCAGTTGCTTGCGCGGATTCATCCGCTCGCGGATGCAAATAGCCTTAAAATAGGTGCGCCACAGGTCCTGCATCAGCCGGTCGTTGTCGCTCAGCAGGACCTCGTCCAGCCGTCCGTCGTCGAGCGAGAAGGGCACGGCGGCCTCATCCTCGAACGTGATGCGCGTCACGGTCTGGCGGTCGTAGTAGTAGCCGTAGTGACGGCGGGCATCGTAGATGAGCCACGGCTGGTCGCCAAAGCGGTCGCTGAAGTGGTCGGTAATGAGCGGCAGCACGTCGTTGTCGGGTGCTACGACGGCCAGATAGGTGCCGTCCTTCGCCTTCTGGAAGCGGATGAACTGCTTCATCCGCAGCTGCTCGTGCATCACGCGGCGCGCCGTATTGGTCACGTAGAGCACGTCGGGGTCGGTAAAGTTGTAGCCGCCCCCTACCCTGCTATCGAACACCTTATATATATAATGGAACAGCGGCGTGTATAGTTCCGGTTCCTCCGACAGCCAACTGACGGTCAGCAGCCGCAGCACCTCGGGCTTCAGCCGCTTCTCCAGCCCCGCCCACACCCGGCGCGACTTCTCTTCCGTCGTGACCACCCGGTACTCCTCGTCGCAGAACATCGGCAGCACGGCTCCCTCGGCCACCAGTTCGTCGGGCAGCTGATGGCGGAAGTAAGCGTCGAACACGGCCGACAGCACTCCGTCTAACGTTCGGTCAAAGGTATAGACAAGCATTCTGGTTGGCAAAGATACAATCAGTTCTTGAAAAAGCAGCTCAGTCCTCAAACTCCAGCGAGAGTTGCTGCTCGGCGGCCGCACGGCGCTGCTGCGACTTGCTGACGAGCAGGGGGCGCAGGCGCTCGGGACGCAGCTCGTTGACACCAACGAGGGGCTGCGAGAACGAGGAGGTCAGTTCGCCGCAGGTAATGAAATACTTGGCTTTCTTCATCACCACACCCATCTTCTTCAGATGATAGGACGTGACGCGACTGAAGCGGCGGCTGTTGACGATGAGCCACGCCGACTTGGTGCCGATGCCGGGCACGCGCAGGATGCGCTCGTAGTCGTCGCGGTTGATGTCCACGGGGAAATACTCGGGATGGCGCAGTGCCCACGCCAGCTTAGGGTCAACGTCGAGGTCGAGATGTGCGTGGGCATCGTCTACAATCTCGTCTACCGCAAAGTGGTAGAAGCGCATCAGCCAGTCAGCCTGATAGAGGCGGTTCTCGCGCACCAGCGGCGGCTGCTTCAGAACGGGCAGGCGGGCATCATAGGTGTTCACGCTGACGTAGCCGGAGTAGTAGACGCGCCGCATCGTGGGCTGCTGATAGAGTGCCGACGACATACGCAGGATGTCGCGGTCGGTCTCTGCCGTGGCACCCACAATCATCTGGGTCGACTGTCCGGCAGGCACGAAGCGGGGCGCGTGGCGATACTTGCGGCGGTCTTCCTTATTCTCGAGCACGCCCTGCTGGATGAGCTGCATCGGCTGGAACACGCTCTGGTGGTCTTTCTCGGGTGCCAACAGCCGGAGCGACTCTTCGCGCGGAATCTCGATGTTGACGCTCATACGGTCGGCCCACCGCCCGGCCTCGTTGAGCAGTTCGCGACTGGCACCGGGTATGCTCTTCAGGTGGATGTAGCCGTTGAAGCGGTGCACCGTGCGTAGGTCGCGCACAATGGCCGTCAGCCGTTCCATCGTATAGTCGGGCGAGCGCACCACGCCGCTCGAGAGGAACAGCCCCTCGATATAGTTACGGCGGTAGAACTCCATCACAATCTCTTCCAGCTCCGAGACCGAGAGCGTGGCCCGCGGGATGTCGTTGGAACGGCCGTTGATGCAGTAGGCGCAGTCGTACTTGCAGTGGTTGGTGAGCATCACCTTAAGCAGCGAGATGCACCGGCCGTCGTCGGCAAACGAGTGGCAGATGCCTACACCGCCCACCGTAGAGCCTACCATCCCCTGCTGCCCCTTCCTGACGGTTCCGCTCGACGAGCACGAGACGTCATACTTGGCCGCTTCAGCCAGTACACGCAGTTTCTCTATGGTCTTCTCTGTCAGCATCTGTTCCACCTTATTATATATAAGGGCAAAGGTACGCAAAAACGGGAGAACGGCCAAATTAATCGGTACATTTTCTGAGCACAGCCCACTTCGGAACAGCCACGGCGCACGCCCAAACAGGGCGCACAGCGACAAAAGGAAGGCGTCAGATACTTAAAAGATGTTAAGAATCGCATAAAATATTTACCGTCCCTGCCCGTTTCTTCCTGAATTATAGTACCTTTGCATCCGCTTTTCGGCGTAATCGCTGGCAGGAAGTCACGAGTTGCCTGCTATGTTGCGTTGGAACGATACAACAAATTTAATTTAAGAAGTACAATGGATTTAATTAAAGTTGCTGAAGAAGCATTTGCAACCGGCAAGAAGTTCCCGGAGTTCCGCTCTGGCGATACGATCACTGTCGCTTACAAAATTATCGAGGGTTCTAATGAGCGTATCCAGCTCTACCGCGGCGTTGTCATCAAAATCAACGGCCACGGCGACAAGAAGCGCTTCACCGTCCGCAAGATGTCGGGCACCGTGGGTGTAGAGCGTATCTTCCCCATTGAGTCGCCGAACATCGAGAGCATTGAGATTAACAAGCACGGAAAGGTGCGCCGCGCCAAGCTCTACTACCTGCGCAAGCTCACCGGTAAGGCTGCCCGCATCAAAGAGCGCCGTCGTCCCGTTGCTGCTCAGTAATCAGGACTGCTGTTTACCAAGCATAAAAGAGAGGCATCACGTCAGCGTGATGCCTCTCTTTTGCTTTCTCCCTCGTAGTTGGTCTCAGCACCGGCCTCACCGTGGAGGGCCTCCTGAAACGAGTCCCAGTCCTGAAAGCCCGCCAATAGCGAGAGACGGTCGAGCGTCTTCCTGTTGGGCTTACGCAGGATTTCCTTTTCCACGGCTTCAAGCAGCCTGCGGAGCGCTTTCCTCTTCTTTTCCATTTTGCCGTACGCTTGATGATTAAACGCCTGCAAAGATAGCAATTATTTTGCATATCTCACGGAAATATCGTAAATTTGCAGCAAAATCAAAAACAAGACAGCAATGAAAGAACTACAACTCAAGTACGGATGCAATCCGAACCAGAAGCCCTCGCGCATCTTCACCGACGAGGGCGAGCTCCCCATCGAAGTGCTCAACGGCCGTCCGGGCTACATCAACTTTCTCGATGCACTGAACTCGTGGCAGCTCGTGCGCGAACTGAAACAGGCTACGGGACTGCCGGCCGCTGCCTCGTTCAAGCACGTCAGCCCGGCAGGTGCCGCCGTGGGACTGCCCCTCGACGAGACGCTGAAGCGCATCTACTTCGTAGACGATGTAAAGACCATCCTCACCCCCATTGCCTGCGCCTATGCCCGGGCACGCGGTGCCGACCGAATGTCGTCCTACGGCGACTTCATTGCACTCTCTGACACGTGCGACGCCGCCACCGCCCTGCTCATCAAGCGCGAAGTGAGCGACGGCGTGATAGCCCCCGACTATACCGAGGATGCCATCGAAATCCTGAAGGCCAAGCGTAAGGGCACGTACAATGTCATCAAGATTGACCCTGACTACCAGCCGGCTCCCATCGAGCGCAAGCAGGTGTTCGGCATCACGTTCGAGCAGGGACGCAACGAAATACGGCTGGACGACCCCGCACTCTTCGAGAACATTCCCACCCGCAACAAGACATTCACCGACGAGGCAAAGCGCGACTTGATGATTGCCCTTATCACGCTGAAGTACACGCAGTCTAACTCGGTGTGCTACGTGAAAGACGGACAGGCCATCGGTATTGGCGCCGGACAGCAGAGCCGCATCCACTGCACCCGCTTGGCCGGCAATAAGGCCGACATCTGGTGGCTGCGCCAGCACCCGAAGGTGATGGAGCTTCCGTTCAAGTATGACATCCGCCGCGCCGACCGCGACAACACCATCGACGTGTATATCAGCGACGACTACGACGACGTGCTGCGCGACGGCACGTGGCAGCAGTTCTTCACGGAGCGTCCCGAACCACTCTCGCGCGAAGAGAAGAAAGCGTGGATTGCCAAGAACACGGGCGTCGCGCTGGGCTCTGATGCCTTCTTCCCCTTCGGCGACAACATCGAGCGGGCTCATAAGAGCGGCGTGCAGTACATCGCACAGGCTGGCGGTTCGGTGCGCGACGACAATGTCATCGAGACGTGCGACAAGTATGGCATCGCGATGGCCTTCACCGGCGTACGCCTGTTCCACCATTGAGATTACTTAGAAACCAAGATTAAGCACCAAGAGCAATAATGGACGACGATTTCAGCTACATACTGGAGAACGGCATCTCGTTCGGAAGGGGCGGTGGCGGACAGCAGTCTGGCAGCGACAAAGTGAAGACGAAAGCCAAGAAAAAGAAGTATGTCACGGGTGCCCACGGCTCGGGCTCGGCTCGCCAAAAGGCTAAGTACCGCGAGCAACGGGCCAACCGCCATAAGAAGAAGTGAATCGTGGATGGTGGAGGATGCATCGTAGAAGGTGAAAGGTGAAAGATTAAAACTAAAACATAAAAGGAAAGTCCTATGAAACGAAACAAGATTCTTGCAGCCATCTTACTGATGATGGCAATGACGGTCGGCTTCTCGCTGACGGCCTGCGGGGGCGACGACGCTGGCGAAACGCCCACCAAGAAGCCCAATACGGAGCAGAACGACAACCAGAAAGAAGACAATACAGACGACAACGCACAGCCGACAACACCAACGACGCCGACAACCCCGACGGCCAAACAGGTGGGTGGCGACATCTCGCTGCTGGCGAAGTATGAACAGAATGGTGCCCAGTTCAAAGACCAGAACGGCGTGGCCATTGACGACGTACTCACCTTCCTGAAGAATCAGGGGCTCAACTCAATGCGCGTACGGCTCTTCGTCAATCCGGCCAACGCATCAGAGGAGCATCGGGGCGAGGGTGTCATTCAAGACCTCGACTACGTGAAGGCACTGGGCAAGCGCATCAAAGCGGCAGGGATGACCTTCCTGCTCGACTTCCATTACAGCGACACGTGGACCGACCCCGTGAAGCAATGGACGCCGAAAGAGTGGCAGGGACTGAGCGATGCCGAGCTCTATGCCCGCATCTATACGTACACAAAGGACGCCCTGCAGCAGCTGAAGGCGGCCGGTGCCGAACCCGACTTCATCCAGACGGGCAACGAGATCTCGTATGGGATGATGTGGGGTGCCGAGAGCAGCACCGCCCTGCAGAAAGCCACCGACGCCGCAGGCTGGAAGCGGTTCATCGCCCTGCTCGAGCAGGCCGCCAAAGCGTGCCGCGAGGTGTGCCCCAACGCCAAGACGATTATCCACACCGAACTGGTGCGCAATCAGGGACTGATGAGCGACTTCTACAACAACGTGAAGGACGTGGACTACGACATCATCGGACTGAGCTACTACCCTTACTACCACGGACTGCTGCCCGCCCTCGAGACAGCGCTCAACACCCTGCAGAACGAGCAGCCTACGAAGGAGGTGATGATTGTGGAGACGGGCTACTATCACAAGTGGCAGCCCGACAATGTCAGCTATGACTACTCCAGCATCTATGCCATCACGGACAAAGGACAGCAGGCTTTCACCAAAGAATTGGTCAGCCGACTGAACAAGCACACCAATGTGGTGGGCCTCTACTGGTGGTGGCTCGAAGCCAACGAGTACGGACTGGACTGGGGTACCCAGCGCGTGACCAAGGACTGGTATAACGCCAGCTTGTTCGACAACGAGACGGGACGTGCTCTGCCGGCGCTGGGCGAGCTGCAGAACTTCAAATAAGACAGAACAGTCACCAAAGAATTCCATCTCGGGACAGAGTAAGCAAAACGAAACTCGGCCGACTCACGATATTGAGTCGGCCGAGTTTTGTGTGTGATGCGGCCTCAACGGGTCAGAAGTTCAGCTCGCGCCCACGGTAGAAGTCGAGCAGACTGCACTGGTAGAGGTACTCATAGCGTGCCTGCACCAGCTCGCTCGCAGCGCGCAGATAGCTGTTCTTGGCCTCGTTGAACTCGGTAAGGTTGGCCTTCCCGTTCTCGTACTTGGCCTGCATCAGCGTAAAGGCATCGCTGCCGGCCCGCTCGGCGGCCTCGCTGCTCTGCAGTCGGGCACCGGCGGCTATCACATTGTAATACACCTGCTGTATCTCTTTATAGAGCTGTTTCCTCACGCTGCTGAGCTGCAACTGCTGATTCTCTTGGCTCAGCCGGGCCGAGCGCACGTTGTTGCGTGTCTGAAAGCGGTTGAAGATGGGGATATTCAGACTGATACCGACGTACTGGCTGAAGTTGTTCTTCAGCTGCGTGCCGAAAGCATCGGCCGGCAGTCCGCCGGTCTTGTAGTAGTTGGTGCCCAGCCCGCCGCTGAGCGACAACTGCGGATAGAGGGCAGCCTCAGCGATGCGGATGCTGTGCTCGGTGCCCTGCAAGCGCAACTGCTCAGCCTGCACCTGCGGCTTGACAGCGAGCGCCTCTTGGAAGACGGCATCGGGCAAGGGCGGTACTATGACGGTGACGGCTGTGGTGGGACGGACGATAGAGAAACCGTCGGGCGAGGTCAGCTCCAGCAACTGCGTCAGTGCCAGCAGTGCCAAGCGTTGTTGGTTGTCGGCCTGTGTGGCCGTCAGCTGACTCTGTGCCAGCGTGGCCCGCTGTTGCGACACCTCTGCCTCGCTGGCCTTTCCCACCTCGAGCAATGCCTGCAACCGCGCCACCTGCAGCGAGTCGATACCGATTTGCCGGCGCGCCACGTCGCTGATTTCCATATCATAGAGCACTTCCACATAAGCCTGTGCCACCTGCATCCGTATGTCGTCCTTAGCCTTCGCCAAGTCCATCGTCGCCGCTTCAAGATTCAGCCGGTTCAGTTGGATAGCGTTCGGTATCTGAAAACCGGTGAACAGCGGGATGCTCGTGCCCAGTGAGAAGGACGTGGAGTTGGTGTTGGTATTGGTGTAGGTGTTCTCGGCCGTCAGTCCACGACCGAAAGAGAAGTTCTCGCCGACGCTGGCATCGAGGTTGGGCAGGCGGGCGTTGCGGGCTGTAGACAGCTGCAGCTCCTGCTGCCGGCACTGGTTCTCGGCCTGTTTGATGCCGATGTTGTGGGCCAGTGCGTAGTCGATGCATTGGCGCAGCGTCCACGTCTGGGCGACAGCAGCCCGCACCAGCCATATACCAACTATCATCACTAAAAATCGTTTCATCGCTTAGTCCTCCTTTCCTTCTGCCACCACCTGCGGACCGCGCACGCGGTCGGTGCGCTTCAGTCCTTTCTTGATCTCGATGTTCACCCCGTCGCTCAGTCCCGTCACCACACTGCGGCGCTCATAGCTGAGCTGCTGACCGCTGCGTCTGACGAGATAGACGAAGGTGCTGTCGCCCACAAACTCGATGGCACTCTCGGGGATGGTGAGCACCTGACGGGCTGTGGCCAGTGCAATCTCGGCATTGGCCGAATAGCCCGAGCGCAGCTTGTCGCCCTCGGCCACCCGCACGGCGGCTTTGATTTCAAACTGGTTGGCACCGTTGTTCTCAGTGGCCTTCGGCGAGATGTACTCCAGCTGCGCGTCGAAGCGTAGGTTCTGCAGTGCCCCGACGATAATCTTCATCGGCATCCCGGCCGTGAGCTGCCCCACCTCCGTCTCGTCGATGTTGCCACGGAAAATCAGGTCGTTCATATTGGCCACACTGGCAATGGTGGTTCCGTCGTTGAACGTATTGGAGAGAATCACCGAATTGCCCACTTTGACGGGGATATCGAGAATGACACCCGAGATGGTGGAGCGGATGAGGGTGCTGGAGGCACTGGCATTGCTGCGCGAGACACCATCGCGCACCACCTGCAAGGCATCCTGCGAGGCCACCATCTCCTCGCGAGCCTGCCGCAGGGTCTGCTGCGTACGGTCAAACTCCTCGGCACTCACCAGCCGCTGTTCAAAGAGTTTCTCCTCGCGCTTGAAGTCGGTCTCGGCCTGCTGCAGGTTGATTTCGGCCAAGCGCACCCGGCTCTCGGCAGCACTGAGCTGCCCCATATCGGGAATGACCTTCACCTTTGCAATCACCTCGCCCTGCTGCACGTAGTCGCCGGCTTCCTTCAGTATCTCGGTGATGATGCCCGATATCTGGGGCTTCACGCTCACTTCATTGCGCGGTTCAATCTTACCCGTGATGACGGTCGTCTTCTCAATGTCGCCTACGGTGGGGGCCAGTTCGGAGTAGACCACCGCTTTCGGCTGCGATTTCTGATAGAGGAACACGAACGTTCCCACAAAGATGAGGGCAATAAGCACTGCCACCATCAGTTTGCTGTACTTTTTCATATCGTTTATCTATTAATATTCAACTATATTTGCCCGATGGCTGTCACTCGTCGCGCATTGCGTCGACCGGTTTGACCGACATTGCGCGCCACGCCGGCGCCAGTCCGGCCAGCACCCCCATCAGACTGATTATCAATGCGGCGAAGAGTGCTGTCCAGAAGTCCACCTGATAATGGGTGGTGACGAGGCCGTCTTCCATCGTGCCCAGCTCCAGCATCTGCAGGATAAGCACGGCAAAGAGGATGCCGCTCATTCCCGCAACGGCCGTCAGGACGACGCTCTCGCTGACAATCTGGCTCAGAATCATCCGCGGGGTGGCACCGATGGCGCGCCGGATTCCGATCTCGGTAGTGCGCTCGCGCACCGTCACCATCATTATGTTCGACACCCCGATGGCACCGGCCAAGAGCGTCCCCAGTCCCACGAGCCAGATGAGGAAGTTGACCCCACGGAACAGGTTGTCGAGCAACTGGAAGAGCACTTCGGTGTTGAACACCATCACCCCCTGCTCGTCGGTGGGGTCGACGGTATGCGAACGGGCGACGGTCGCCCGAATCCGGTCGCTCAGTGTGCTCATCACGATGCCCTGTCTACCCGTCAGGGCTATCATATCCACTGCCTTTCCGCGGTTGTAGGTCTGCTGCATCAGCGTGATGGGCAGGATGACCACCGTACCGGCCTCACTGCCGAAGTTGATGGAATTGGACGTGTTGTAGTCGACCCCCACAATCTGATAATAGACAGCGTCTATCCGAATGGACTTGCCGCAGGGGTCTCCGCCGCCGGGAAACAGTTCCTTGTAGGTCTTCTTCCCAATGACGCACACCTTTCGCCGCTCCCGGATGTCCATCTGGTTGATGTAGCGGCCATAGTAGAGCTTAGGACTGTTGATCTGCTGATAGTCGGGCTGTGCGCCGTTAATGCCCACCTGTGCCTTCCGGTCGGCATAGTAGGCCGTCCCGCCATTGCTGAACAAGAGCGGCGTCACCACGTCCAGCTCGGGCAGCTGTTGCTTCAGCCGCTCCACGTCACGATAGTCCATTGACCACGTGCGCCCTTTTCTGAATCCCTTATAGGGCTTGGTGGTCTGCTGTGCCCACACCATCGCCGAGTTGGTGGCAAAGCCTTCGAAGTTGCGGTTGAGCAGTTCCTTCAGTCCCTGTCCGCTCCCGATGAGGGCAATGAGCATAAACACGCCCCCGAAGACACCGAAGCCCGTGAGCAGCGAACGACTCTTGTTGCGGTTCAGCGTGTCCAGTATTTCGCGGTAGTGGTCTATATCTATTCTCATAACTGTTATTCTGCTCTTAATGCTTCGATAGGCCGGATGCGGGCTGCCTTCATCGCGGGGATGAGTCCGGCAATGGTTCCGGCGACGACCATCACCATCGTGGCCTCGATACACACGTCCAGTCCGACGGTGGGATTGACAAACATCGTGGCTTTGAAGAGGCCGGTGTCAATCTTGTCGTGCCCCAGTGTGGCATCCATATACTCGTTGGCGATGATGCCCAGCACCATTCCGATGTAGCCGAAAAGGGTGGTGATGATGACACTCTCGATGATAATCAGCCGCAGGATGCTCCACGGCTTGGCCCCGATGGCCTTACGGATGCCAAACTCACGGGTGCGCTCCTTAACGGTGATGAGCATTATGTTCGACACGCCCACGATACCGCTCAGCAACGTAAAGAGCCCCACAATCCAGAGGGCGGTGCGGATGATGCCGATACCGGTGCCCATCTGCATATTCCGCGTGTAGCGGTTCCACAGCCAGATGGCACTCTCGTCCTCGGGGTGCACCGTATGGTTGGCGTTCAACCGCTGGCGGTAGCGCTGCTCAAACTGCTCGTTATCCTGCTCGGTGGGCAGCCCGTGAAACGTGAACTCGATGTTCCCTACATCGTCGCCCTTGCCGAACATTGTCTTCAGCGCGGTGTACGACGTGAAGGCATTGGCCTGCCCGTTCTCCTGCTCCTCATAGATGCCCACGATGCGGAAGGCAAATGACCCGACGTTGACATACTGTCCCACCAGTGAGCGGATGTCGGCCTGCAGCTCCTTTGCCTGTCGGTTGCCCAGCACCAGCACCTTACGCTTCTCACGGATGTCGATGTCATTGATGAAACGGCCGTAGCGCATCTCGGTCTTATCAATGCGGATGTGGTTGGGAAACGTACCCACGAGCGTGGTATTGAGGTACTGCTGTCCGCGGTTGACGGTCACCCCATATTGGGACAGTTCGGCTCCCACCTCGTCTATCTGCTCGGCGAAATGCGACGTCGCTTCCAAGTCACGGTCCTTCAGTCCGATTTCCCGCCCTTCGCGCAGTCCCTGATAGGGCTTCGAGGTACGCCCGCCGAACACCATCATCGAGTTGCTCAGGAAGCGACTGCTCTGCTGCAGCTGGGCATTGATGAGCCCATTGCCTGCACCGAGCAGCACAATCAGCATAAAGATGCCCCACGCCACGGCAAAGCCCGTCAGTGCCATTCGCAGCTTATTGCGCCGCGCGGTCGCCCATATCTCCTTCAATAACTCCATCTTTGATGCGAATGATGCGGTTGGTCTTGGCCGCCACCCCGGGGTCGTGGGTGACGATGATCTGTGTGATGCCCTCCTCGGCGTTCAACTGCTTGAGCAGCTGCATCACCTCGACCGAGGTCTTCGAGTCGAGGGCGCCCGTGGGCTCGTCGGCCAGAATGAGCTGCGGCCGCGTGATGAGTGCCCGGGCGATGGCCACGCGCTGACGCTGGCCGCCCGAGAGCTCATTGGGATAGTGGTCGGCCCAGTCGCGCAGCCCCAGCCGTTCCAAGTATTCTAAGGCAAGGGCGTGGCGCTTGCGTCGCCCCACGCCCTGATAGAACAGCGGCAGTTCTACGTTCTCTACCGCTGTCTTGAACGAGATGAGATTAAATGACTGGAAGATAAAACCAATCATACGGTTACGATACTCGGCCGCCCGTCGCTCGCTGAGGTCGCGGATGAGCACGTCACCCAGCCAGTATTCGCCCGTATCGTAGTTGTCCAGAATACCGAGGATATTGAGCAGCGTGGACTTGCCCGAGCCCGAGGCACCCATAATGGAGACAAACGCGCCGTCGGCGATGTCGAGCGAGATGCCTCGCAGCACGTGCAGCGGCTGCGCTCCCTGATAGGTCTTGTTGATGTCTTTTAAGTGAATCATCGTTGGTCGTTGTTTACTATTGGACGATGCCGGCAGGCGCAAAGTTGCACGCCGGCCCGTTTTCTCCCATTTACTTCTCTTCCCGCTGTAAGGCCGTGTAGGTGTAGACTACGTCCTCGATGCCCAGTCCTAACAGGCGCATCTGGCGGAACAGCTCGGGCAGCTGCCGCTCGCGGAACTCCTTCCGGCGGGCAGTGAGAATCTGTTCGCGTGCCGAGGCCGCCACGAAGTAGCCGAGCCCCCGCTTATTGTAGATGATGTTCGCGCGCGCCAGTTCCTCATAGGCCTTCACGGCCGTGTTGGTGTTGACCTGCAGCAGCACGGCATACTCGCGCACCGAGGGGATGCGGTCGTCGGCAGCATAGGTGCCGGCCAGTATCTCGTCTGCAAGACGGTCGGCCATCTGCAGATAGATGGGTTTGTCGTTGGTGAAAGTCATAGGTTCGTCCATTTATGGTTGACCACTTGTATCCTGCAGAAGAGGCGGTAGCTGAGCCAGTAGAACAGGGCGGCCACGACGTAGGACACTCCGATGAGCACATAGCAGAGCGGATGAACGATGAGCCCGGTCGCCTCACTGTATCCCAGCAGGTTCAGTACGATGTCGGAGTCCAACACCACATAGCTCAGGGCACCAATTAGCGCGATGTTGAGCAAGATAATGATGCAGGACGTAATGAGAAACTGGTTGCGACTGAATACGACACCGCCCAGCACGTAAGTGGCGTGGGTCAGCAACAGCAGGCCGACGCCCAGCAGTAAGGCATACCCCGCCGTGGGGTCGACCACCGTATCAGAAGAGGTGGCGAACAGGTTCGGCAGGCCCGACAGGAACGCCGGCTGACCTACCAGCAGCCCGACAAGGCCGCGCATCGTGTCGGCCACGACCACGGCTGCGAGCGTGAACAGGAGCCCGAAGACGCTTGCATAGACCCACCGTACCACGTACTTCTCTGCATTGGTGGCTGGCAGCAGCAGAAAGGCCGTCCGCTCCTGTCGATGATTCAGGTTGCTGAAGATGCTTGCCGCGAGCGACATTACAAGCGCCATCAGCACAAGGAAATTAGCATCCATTGAGTCTTCCACCCGTCTGGAGTAGGTCTCGACCACCATCGGACCCGCGATGATCTGGGTAATCAGGCAGTCTGCCGCAAAGAGTCCAACGGCTATCGTACCGTAAAGCCGTATCAACGACCGGCTGTTGCTGACCAACTGGTGCTTCAGCAGTGCACCACATCTATGTAAATCTAAGTTTTTCATTGTTGCTTATCTCCTTTCGCAGTTGTATAGTTAAACAATAATTCGAGGTTGACGGGCGTTTCCTCCTCGCCGGCCTGACGACCGACGATGACGGCATTGCCCTGCAGCGAGGGCTCACTGTACAGCACCGTCGCGTCCATCTGGCCCGGGGTGCGGTACTCAAAGCGGTACTGTTCCGTCAGCTTACCCACGCTCTCGTTGAGCAGCAGGCCACCGTCGGAGAGAATGACGATGTGGTCGAGCAGCTGTTCCACATCGTGCACCTGATGGGTACTGATGAGGAGGGTGCGCTCCTCACTCATCCGCTGCGCCACCACCTTACGGAACTGCTGCTTGGAAGGGATGTCCAGCCCGTTGGTGGGCTCGTCCATCAGCAAGAGACGGGTGTTGGTGGCCAGTGCGAACGACATCAGCACCTTCTTCTTCTGCCCCATCGAGAGTTGGGCGAGATGCGGGGCTTCGGTCAGTTCAAACTCCGCCAGACACTCGCGGAGCACCGCTTCCGAGAAACGGGGGTAGAACGGCGCATTGAGCCGCACGTACTCGTCCAGCGAGATGGCGGGCAGGTCAAACTCCTCGGGAATGAGAAACAGTTCACGGAGCTGCTCGGGGCGGCGGAGCTTTGTCTCCACGCCGTCGAAGCAGACCCGTCCCGCTGAGGGGCGCAGCAGCCCGGCCAGCAGATAGAGCAGGGTCGACTTGCCCGTTCCGTTCTTGCCCAGCAACCCGTAAATGCGGTTTTCCTCCAGCTGCAAGCTGAAGTCGTGGAACACGCGGCGCTTCTGACCGCGGTATCCGAAACTGATGTTTTGTACGTCAATCATAATGTTTTATTTTGTGTTTGCGGTTATACGATTTCTTCTGTTTTCGTGTACTACTTTAATAGTACACTGCAAAAGTAGTGCGTTTTGGGCATTCCACCAAACTTTCTCGGCTCTTTTTTCAGAATTAAACCTTTTTTAACATCTCGACCAGCCACAAGCCCCCAACCGCCCTACGCCTGCACGCAGCAGGAGATAAAGGCCGATACGGAAGGCAATAAAGGCCTATCTGGAAGGCAATAAAGGCCTATACGGAAGGAGATAAGGGCCTATACGGAAGGGAATAAAGGCATAAAAAGCCCAGAAAGCAGCAAGAAGGATTCACGGATGAATGCCATTAAGAAGGGGCGCGCAGGCGTCTTCGCCTGCTGCGGAGGCGCAGAGGACTCAGAGAACTCGGAGAACTCAGAGAGCTCCCAACCGCAAGAGCACTAACCCCCAGCCACAAGAGCACCATCCCCCAGTCGCAAGAGCACGAACCCGCAGCCGCAAGAGCACCATCCCCCAGCCTCAAGAGCGCTAACCCCCAGCCGCAAGAGCGCCATCCCCCAGTCGCAAGAGCGCCACCCTCAACCGCAAGGACATCCTTCCCCAGCCTCGGAAGCGTCACTCCCCAGCCTTAGGAGCATCGCTCCGCGGCCTCGGGAGCATCGCTTCACAGGCTGCGGAGAAAGACTTCCGAGGCTGGGGAAGAAATCCGGGAAGGTTGAAAGGTGCTGAAGATGCTGCGGTCTGACGATTTCAGAACGACCCCACTGGCACGCCCATACGCTGCCGCCCAATCCTTATTTTATATACACGCATATACGCACGCGCGAGGACAATGGTCTCAAGCGCGCGTATCAGCCCCCCACATCATCTTTTCGCGCAGAGTAAGGAAATAGTTCTGGCCGACACGCTTGATGACCTGCACACTGTAAGGAGCCCGCCGCAAAGTCAGTCGGGTACCCTCCTTACACTTCTCCGACCGCCCGTCGAGTGCCACAAGGAAGTTGTGCGACCGGCTCTCCACCTGCAGCTCCACCACCGAGCGGTCGCCGATGACGATGGGACGCACGTTGAGTGAATGAGGCGCCACGGCCGTCAGCGACAGCACGTGCGTGCCCGGCACGATGATAGGGCCGCCGTTGCTCAGCGAATAGGCCGTCGAGCCAGTGGGCGTGCTGACCACCAGTCCGTCGGCCTGATACGTCGTCAGGTACTCACCGTCGATGGTCGTGCGGATGGTAATCATCGAAGCATTGTCGCGTTTCAGGATAGCCACGTCGTTCAGCGCGCAGTCACAGCCCTCCAGCGGGTCTCCGTCGGTCTCCACGCGGATGGCCACGCGCTCCTCTATGGCATAGTCTTCGGCATAGAGCGAGTCGATGGTGCGACCGATTTCCTGCGGTGCGATGTCAGCCAAGAATCCCAAGCGCCCGGTGTTGATACCGAGGATGGGTGTCTGCTTGTCGCCCACCAGACTGGCCGCCTTCAGGAACGTGCCGTCGCCCCCCATCGAGATGACGAAGTCGGCCTCAAAGTCGCTGCCCTCAAACACACGGTCCACCCGGATGTCCAACTGCTGACCGGCGGTGAGGAAGACGTAGAACTCGGCTTCCATCTGGATTTCTGCCCCCCGCTCCTGCAGGGCAGCGAGGATATCGCACGCGGCCGCCGACTTGCGAGGCTGGTAGGTGTTGCCGAAGATGGCAAATCGCAGTTTCTCCTTGCTCATAAAAATATCTTTTGTTTTTGCCGTTATTTGGCCATTATTTCGTATCTTTGCCGTGTATTATGCGTGCAAAGATACTGTTTTTCAGCGAAACAGCACCTCAAGCGCGCCACAATTTTGCAGAGAAAATGACAAAACTGAGCATAAACATCAATAAAGTGGCCACCCTGCGCAATGCGCGCGGCGGCAACAACCCCGACGTGCTGCGCGTGGCCGCAGCCTGCGAGCTGTTCGGTGCCGAGGGCATCACGGTGCATCCGCGCCCCGACGAGCGCCATATCCGCTACGACGACGTGCGCCGGCTGCGGCCGCTCGTCACCACCGAGTTCAACATCGAGGGCAACCCCATCGACTCGTTCGTGCAGCTGGTGCTCGAGGTGGTGCCGCGACAGGTGACGCTCGTCCCCGACGGGCACGACCAGTTGACCTCGAACCACGGCTGGGACACCCTTACGCACCGCACCTTCCTGACCGACATCTGCCGCACCTTCGGCGAGGCAGGCATCCGCACCAGCATCTTCGTCGACCCCGACCCACGGATGGTGGAGGGCGCAAAGGCGTGCGGGGCCGACCGCGTGGAGCTGTACACGGAGCCCTATGCGGCTGGCTATGAGGCCCATCGCGAGGCAGCCATTGCCCCCTTCATCGCTGCGGCCGAAGAGGCACGAAACGTAGGACTGGGCCTGAACGCCGGGCACGACCTCTCGCTGCAGAACCTCTACTACTACCACCAGCAGATTCCTTGGACCGACGAGGTCAGCATCGGCCACGCAGTCATCTGCGACGCCCTCTTTATGGGACTGAGAGAGACCATCAAGCAATATCTACAAGCACTCAAATAAACGATTATGGCAAAAGTATATGTTTTCTTGGCTGACGGCTTCGAGGATGTAGAAGCCCTGATTCCTGTCGACGTGCTGCGGCGCGGCGGCGTAGACGTGACGACGGTGAGCGTCAGCGATCACTTACTGGTACGCACGGCGCACGGTGTGAATATCGAAGCGGACGTGCTGTTCGCACAGGCCGACTTCGCCGATGCCGACCTGCTGTTCCTGCCCGGCGGAATGCCGGGGGCAGCCAATCTGTTCGCCCATCAGGGGGTCTGCGAGGCGGTGGTACGCCAGCATCAGGCCGGCAAGCGCGTGGCCGCTCTCTGTGCCGCGCCTGCCGTCGTATTGGCTCCGCTCGGCATTCTCAACGGCAAGCGCGCCACCTGCTACCCCGGATTCGAGGGGGCACTGACGGAGGCTACCTACACGGCCGACCTCGTCACCGTCGACGGCAACGTCACCACGGGCGAAGGACCGGCAGCCGCTTTCCCGTTTGCCTATACGCTCTTGGCACAGTTGACCACCGAAGCCAACGCCGATGCCATTGCCGAGGGAATGCGCTACAAGCACTTGATGGGAATTGAGAATTGATAATTGAAAATTGAGAATGGAGGATTGGAAGAACTCCTTCTACGCCCAACTCTAAACTATCAACT